>NZ_JBHYPE010000103.1:0-1089 GCF_042746015.1 Streptomyces sp. NPDC058773 | reverse complement strand
ATGGTCCGCACCTCATCGACAAGACCGCGGGTGTTCTCCTGCCAGGCACCTTGGAAGTGCAGTCGCCCGATCTGCAGACCACCGTCGGCTCGCCATGGAGTAGTGAACGGAACCGACTGCTGCAACTTGCCGTCTACGAACAGCGACAGTGTCTGCTGGGCCGCATCGTAGGAACCGGCCAGATGAGTCCATACGCCCGAGTGAGCCGCATTGTTGCTCACGGCCCGGACTATGGCGGTGTCGTCGGTGTCCTTCGTGTGCCGGTTGAACACCCACTTGTCGTAGGCCTTCGAGTAATAGAGCTGGAAGCCGCTTGCCCAGTTACCGGCCTGCGACAGGAACGTGTAGTTGCGGTCCTTGTCGTCGAGCTTGACCCAGGCCGATACAGAGAACGATTTCGTGGTGTCCACCACCGGTCCGGCCGTAGCCGCATACGACGACGTCCCGTTCAGACGCAGGGCGGTACCCGTCCGGCCGGCAACACCCAGCTCGGCCCCGCCGCCCAACTGCGCCACGAACTCCTCAGCCACACCACCCGACAACCGCCGCGCACCAGCGCCCTCATCCAAGCCGAACGCTGCCTCTTCGGCCGAGGAGGCATGAGCTACGGAAGCTGTTGCTTCAGGCGATGGCGCGAACAGCGAGGGACCAGTGGCCGTCAACAGGACGGCGGCCAACGCCATAAAAGACTTTGAAGGCAGCGTTAAGCTACCGCGCGATTTCATTCGAGATCCTCATCCAATAGGAGGCCAGGCGTATGGAGCGGTAGCTCACCTGCCGGCGCGGAAGGGGCACCGGGCCCGGCGATCCTGCCGGGCCCCGGTGCCGCTGAGAATGTGCTTCAGTGACTACTGGCCGGTGATCTGGATACCCTCGTTGGCGAATTCTTCAGCCTCGATGGATCGGTCCCAGATACGGACGTTGTCGATGGCTCCGGCGAAGTGTTCCTGCCAGACGCCTTGGTAGAAGAGCCTGCCGATCTGCAGGGCGCTGCCGGCTCGCCACGGAGTAGTGAAGTCGGCTGCTGTCTGCGGCTTTCCGTTGACGAACAGCTGGACCTTCTTGGTCGCGGAGTCGTACACGCCGGCC
>NZ_JBHYPE010000102.1:0-1146 GCF_042746015.1 Streptomyces sp. NPDC058773 | reverse complement strand
CCGCCGCCCCGGCTCCGGCTCCGGCTCCGGCCCCCGCGCCGGCTCCGGCCGCCCCGGCCCCGGCCGCCCCCGCCGCCCCGGCTCCGGCCGCCGGTGAGGGCGCGTACGTCACCCCGCTGGTGCGCAAGCTCGCCGCGGAGAACGGCGTCGACCTGGCCACGGTCAAGGGCACCGGTGTCGGTGGCCGTATCCGTAAGCAGGACGTCATCGCCGCCGCCGAGGCCGCCAAGGCCGCCGCGCCGGCCGCCGCCCCGGCCGCGGTGTCGAAGGCTCCGGCCATCGAGGCGTCCCCGCTGCGCGGTCAGACCGTCAAGATGCCGCGGATGCGCAAGGTCATCGGCGACAACATGATGAAGGCGCTGCACAGCCAGGCGCAGCTGACCTCCGTGGTCGAGGTGGACATCACCAAGATCATGCGGATGCGCAACCAGGCCAAGGACGCGTTCGCGCAGCGTGAGGGCGTCAAGCTCTCCCCGATGCCGTTCTTCGTCAAGGCCGCGGTCCAGGCGCTGAAGGCCCACCCGGTCATCAACGCCCGGATCAACGAGGACGAGGGCACCATCTCCTACTTCGACACCGAGAACGTCGGTATCGCGGTGGACGCGGAGAAGGGCCTGATGACCCCGGTCATCAAGGACGCCGGTGACCTCAACATCGCCGGTATCGCCCGCAAGACGGCGGACCTGGCGGGCAAGGTCCGCGCGAACAAGATCACGCCGGACGAGCTGTCCGGTGCGACCTTCACCATCAGCAACACCGGTTCGCGCGGCGCCCTGTTCGACACCGTCATCGTGCCCCCGAACCAGGTCGGCATCCTGGGCATCGGTGCGACCGTCAAGCGCCCGGTGGTCATCAACCACCCGGACCTCGGCGAGACCATCGCGGTGCGCGACATGACCTACCTCGCGCTCTCCTACGACCACCGTCTGGTGGACGGCGCCGACGCCGCCCGCTACCTGACCACGGTCAAGCAGATCCTGGAGGCCGCCGAGTTCGAGACCGAGATCGGTCTCTGAGCCCGGTAGTCAACCGGCAGGTGTGCAAGGGGCCGGCCCCCGGGGGGTGGGGCGGGGGGGGGGCCCCGGGGGGGGGGCCCCGCGCGGGCGCGGGGGCGGGGCAGGGGGGGGGCCGCAGCCGCCCCCGGGC
>NZ_JBHYPE010000101.1:0-1196 GCF_042746015.1 Streptomyces sp. NPDC058773 | reverse complement strand
GGCCTGGTGTGTGGACTGCTTCGCTTTACGTCCACACACCAGGCCCCTCCGGCCCGTCCCCTCCCGTGGGGGGAAGTTGTTCCGGTAGGTGGGGGCTAGGGGCTGTCCGGCTGCTCATGTGACCGTTCCGAGTTCGCCTCATTGGCATGGACATGGGCGGGGGGAACCTGACGAACACGGAATGGGTGCGGCTGCTCCCCTGAGCGTGGACTCGACCTCCTGCCGGGCCGACCAGCATGCGGCCGGAGCACGCAGGAGATCCCCTCGGGTGCCAGGAAAACCGTCGCAGCGATCCGGCCCTGGCTGCGGGCACAGATCCATTATCCAGGTGCGGAGAGGCTCCTGTCACCGTTCCCCGGAATGATCTTTACGCCTGATTTGCACCTTTAGAGTTGCGGTCGACGAGCACAACGCACCGCCGTAACCAGGGAGTCGAGAATGACGCACGATGTTGCCGCGCTGGCGGTGGAACTCACCGACATGGCTGCGGCCGATCATCGGACCGCAATCCGCGCGAACAGCGATGACCCGGCTGAGCAGTTGGAGTGGCGGCGGCTGACCGCACGGCACGGCGACCGACTCGGCGCGATCATGGACGAGTGCGGCTGGCCGACCGCAGAACTGGTCGGCGAGGAGGCCGCACGCGCGGCGTGGATGATCGCTCAGCACGCCGACCGGCAGCTCGACGTCCAGCGACGCGCCCTCCAGTTGATGCAAAAGGCGGTGTCGGCAGGCTCGGCCAGCCCACGCGAGCTGGCCTTTCTGCGTGACCGCACGCTGGTCAATGAGGGCCGCAAGCAGGTCTACGGCACCCAGATCGCCGGCGTGAAGGACGGATCACCGATTCCGTGGCCCTGTGAAGAGCCCGAGCGCATGGACGTACTTCGCGCGGAAGTCGGCATCGAGCCCTTCGACGAGTATGTCGCCAAGTTCGCAATGGCTTGACGACCGCATCCCCATCGCGCCCTACGGCTTCATTGCCCGGGGCCCAACTGGCGCAATGATCCGCCGGACAAGCCCTAGCCGCGGTAAAGCCATAAGCGGCCCCCGAGAGGCGCACCGGACCACCTAGGGGCACCCCCACCGGCCTTCCCCCTCCCCTCAACGGGAGGGGACGGGCCGGAGCGGGTGGGGGTGTCCGGACGTAAAGCGAACCAGTCCGGCCACCCCCACCCGCGCAGGCCCGTCACCGCACC
>NZ_JBHYPE010000100.1:0-1486 GCF_042746015.1 Streptomyces sp. NPDC058773 | reverse complement strand
GGGGGGTGCCTCTATGTCTTTCGTCAAGCGAGGCGTGGGGTTCGGGGTTCGTAGAAGGTGCTGTCGCGGAGCATCGCGAAGAGCACGTTGATCCGTTGCCGGGCCAGGCGGAGAAGTGCCTGGGTGTGGGTCTTTCCTCGGGCTCTGCACTTGTCGTAGTAGGTGCGGGAGGCAGGGTCGTGCAGGGCGGCGAACGCGGACAGGAACATCGCGCGTTTCAGGACGCGGTTGCCGCCGCGTGGCGCGTGTTCGCCGTGGATCGAGGTCCCGGACGACTTCGTGGTCGGCGCGAGGCCGGCGTAGGAGGCCAGGTGGGCGGCGGTGGGGAAGCCGGTGCCGTCGCCGACGGTGACCAGCAGGGTGGCGGCGGTCCTGACGCCGACGCCGGGCAGCGACGTCAGGACCTTGGAAAGAGGGTGTGCCTCCAGCAGGGCGCTGATCTGGGCTTCCGTGGCCCGTCGTTGTTCGTGGACGGCGCCGAGCGAGCGGGCCAGGGATGGGATCACGATGTCGAGGGTGCCGGTTCCTGGGACCACGACGGTCTGCTCGTCGAGTGCCTCGAAGACATCATCGATCAGCCGCGTGGCCATGCGCGGGGCCTTGGGCCGGATCACCTCGACGAGTCTGCGGCGGCCGGCTTTTCGCAGGGCGGCCGGGGATCCGTAGCGTTCCAGCAGCCAGGTGACGGCCTGGTGGTCCAGACGCGGCCCGAGGACGCGTTCCAGGGACGGGTGGAACTGGGTGAGCAGGCCGCGGATCCGGTTGGAGGTGCGGGTGGCCTCGGCAGCGAGGTCCTGGTCGAAGCCGACGAGCACCGTCAGTTCGGCGGAGATCTCGTCGGTGAGTTCCAGCGAGCGCAGGGTGTGCGGCATGGTCCGGGCAGCGTCCGCGATCACGGCGGCGTCGCGGGCGTCGGTCTTCGCCTCGCCGGGGTAGAGGTCGGCGATCCGCCGCATCGACAGGCCCGGCAGATAGGCGACCTTGCAACCGGTGTCCCGGGCGACTGTCAGGGGAAGGGCGCCGATGGAGGCGGGCTGGTCGACGATCACCAGGACGGTACCGAACTTGGTCTTCAGTTTCTCGAAGACGGCTCGCAGCTTCGGCTCGGTGTTGGGCAGCTGCTTGTCGAAGATCTTCTTGCCGGCCGGGGTGAGTCCGTGGCCGTGGTGGTTCGTTTTGCCGACGTCCAGGCCGAGGAAGACGCCTGTCTCGCTGTCGTTCACGCCGTCCTCCCGAACGGATGTCGTGCGTGCTGGCCTGGGCGTTGGCGTCGTGCGCGCATCCACGTTATGCAGACCTGCCGCCCGCGTGCTGCCGGGCATTGCGCCTGGCGGGGCGGTAGTCGGACCTCTCATCAGCGTCTCCAACGGCGCCTCTCGGGCCCGGTGACACCACCCCCCAGGTCATCGGTTCGACAGGGGGAGACAGTCATGCCGGGCCCGGAGGCCAGCGGCCCTCTTGCAGGACCGCGAAGAACATAACGGGG
>NZ_JBHYPE010000099.1:0-2286 GCF_042746015.1 Streptomyces sp. NPDC058773 | reverse complement strand
CGGGAGGGGACGGGCCGGAGGGGCAGGGGTGTGGGACGTAAAGCGAAGCAGTCCCACACCCCTGCCCCGGAGGCCCGTCACCGCACCCAAAACCCACCCACCCGCCGCAGGCGCAACAACGGGAAAGCCGAAAACGCACGGAGCCACAGCCCCGCGCAGCGGACCCGCCCGCCGCAGGCGCAACGGCGAGAAACCCCCACGGCGGGCCAGCCGAAAACGCGGGAGGCCACCAACTACCGCCCCTTCGCCGCCGCGGAGGCCCTCGCCATCTCCGCCACCCGCACAAGCATCGGCATCGGGTCGGTCCCCACCGCCCCCGGCAACACCTCCGCCACCCTCTCCGGTGTCCACCCACCCCCCTCCGCATACACGGAGCGAAGCTCCACCGGCTGGGCCCACACGGCGATCTTCGGCCCGGCGACCGTATAGACCTGACCGGTGATCTCCGCGGCCCGCTCGCTCAGCAGATAGACGACCAGCGCCGCCACATCCTCCGGCTCGCCGATCTCCGTCAGCTCCATCGGCACCTTCTCCGACATCCGCGTCCGGGCGACCGGCGCCACGGCGTTGGCCGTCACGCCGTACTTGTGCATACCGAGCGCGGCGCTGCGCACCAGCGAGATGATCCCGCCCTTCGCGGCGGCGTAGTTGGCCTGGGAGACGGACCCCTGGTGGTTGCCACTGGTGAAGCCCAGCAGGGTTCCGGACCCCTGGCGCCGCATCACCGCGGCCGCCGCCCGGAACACCGTGAACGTCCCCTTCAGATGAGTGGCGACCACCGGGTCCCACTCCTCCTCGGTCATGTTGAAGAGCATCCGCTCCCGCAGGATCCCGGCCACGCAGACCACGCCGTCGATCCGCCCGTACTGCGCCAGCGCGGTGTCCACGATCCGCTGGCCGCCGGCCATGGTCGAGACGTCGTCGGCGACCGCGGTCGCGACGCCGCCCGCGGCCTCGATCTCCTTCGCCACGGACTCGGCGACCTCGCTGCCGGGTTCGCCGCCGTCGATGGCGACGCCGTAGTCGTTGACGACCACCTTCGCGCCCTGTTCCGCGCAGGCGAGGGCGACCGCCCTGCCGATGCCGCGGCCCGCCCCGGTGACGGCGATCACCTTGCCGGTCAAGAAGTTCCCCATGCCCTGACCCCTCCCGCAGTTTCTGACGGACCGTTAGATTTTTGAGCAGACCCGGTACGAACACAAGCCCCCGGGCCGATCCGAACCCGCCGTCCCGAGGAGGGCCCATGCCCCTGCCGCAGGAGTTCCATGACATCGCCAAACGCGTGAACAACTGGGGCCGTTGGGGCGCGGACGACGAGATCGGCACGCTCAACCTGATCACCGAGCCGGCCGTCCGGGAGGCCGCCGGCACCATCCGCAGCGGCCGCCGCGTCCCGCTCGCGCTCCCCCTCCGGCACGACGGCGTACAGACCGGCGTGATCCCGGGCCGGGTCAATCCGCTGCACACCATGACCGCCATCAACCACGAGCTCTTCGGCCCCGGCACGGTCGCGACCTCCGACGACGCGGTCACCATGGGGCTCCAGGCCGGCACCCACTGGGACGGCCTCACCCATGTCTCGCACTCCGGGCGGCTCTACAACAACCGCCCCGCCGACTCGGTCACCGCACACGGCGGCGCCACCCGCCTGGGCATAGAGAAGGCCACCCCGATCGCCTCCCGCGGTGTGCTCCTGGACGTGGCCCGGGTGCACCACACCGAGCGGCTGCCCGGCGGGCACGCGGTCACCCCGGAGGACCTGGACGCCGCCGAGGAGCTGGCCGGGACGACGGTCCGGGCCGGCGACATCGTCCTCGTCCGGACCGGCCAGCTGCGGCACTACCTCGCCGGCGACCGCCAGGCCTACGCCTTCCCGTCGCCCGGCCTGTCGGTGCGCACCCCGGAGTGGTTCCACGCGCGCGATGTCGCGGCGGTCGCCAACGACACCCTGACGTTCGAGATCTTCCCGCCGGAGATCGAGGGCCTGTGGATGCCGGTGCACGCCCTGCACCTCGTGGAGATGGGCATGCTGCAGGGCCAGAACTGGAATCTGGAGGAGCTGTCGACGGCCTGCGCGGAGGCGGGCCGCTTCGTGTTCTTCCTGTCCGCGATGGCCGAACCGTTCGTCGGCGGGGCCGGTACGCCGGTCGCTCCCGTGGCGGTCCTCTGAGGCTGCCGCGCCGGGGGGGGGGGCCCCCCCCCCCCCGCCCCCCCCGCGCCCCCCCCCCCCCCGGGGGGGGGGGGGCTGGGCCCCCCCCCCCCCGCCCCCCCGGCCCCCCCCCCCAC
>NZ_JBHYPE010000098.1:0-2848 GCF_042746015.1 Streptomyces sp. NPDC058773 | reverse complement strand
TCTCCGTAAGTTGTTAGGCGGCCCGGGAGGGCCGGGTGTGGCTTATGGTTCTCTGCCTTCAGTGGCTTCCAAGGAGTGGCCGCCCGGCTCTTCAGGGCGCCCTGGCTGCTGATTGAGATGTGCGCTTCGGTCGCTTTTTACGGAGATGACAGCGGGGTGTTCCTCGGGTCGACGGCATGCTGTTGAGGGCGAGGAGGGGCGAGTGAGCGAGCGACGGGACCGGATCTGGGCCGGCATCGACGCGGGCAAGGGGCATCACTGGGCTGCGGCGGTCGACGAGACCGGTGCGACGCTGTGGTCGAAGAAAGTCGACAACGATGAGTCGGCGATCCTGACCGCCATGGTTGAGATCCTCGACCTGGCTGACGAGGTCAACTGGGCGGTGGACATCTCCGGCACGTCCTCCGCACTGCTGCTGGCACTGCTCGCAGCCCACGGCCAGCAGGCCGTCTACGTGCCAGGCCGCACGGTCAACCGCATGTCCGGTGCCTACCGGGGAGAGGCGAAGACCGATGCCCGCGACGCCTACGTCATCGCCGAAACCGCGCGCAACCGCCGGGACTTCGCGACGATCGACGTGCCAGCCCAGCTGGCCGCCGACCTCGCGCTGCTGACCGCCCACCGCTCTGACCTCGTAGCCGATCGAGTCCGGATGATCAACCGTCTCCGCGACACGTTGACCGGCGTCTTCCCCGCGCTGGAGCGGGCCTTCGACTACAGCTCGCAGAAGGGCGCGCTGGTCCTGCTGACGGGCTACCAGACCCCGGAGGCTCTCCGCCGCCGCGGCCGGGCGAGGCTGACGGCCTGGCTGGCCAACCGCGGTGTGCGCGGCGCCGACGCCGTCGCAGAGACTGCGTTGGAGGCCGCGCAGGCCCAGCAGACCGCGCTGCCCGGCGAGGACGTCGCCGCACAGATCGTCGCCGACCTGGCCATGCAGATCCTGGCTCTGGACGACCGGCTGAAGCGGATCGACAAGCAAATCCGCGAGACGTTCCGCAGCCATCCACAGGCCGAGATCATCGAGTCCCTGCCCGGCATGGGCCCGATACTCGGCGCCGAATTTGTCGTCGCCGCTGGCGACCTCACTGCCTACGCAGACGCCGGCCATCTGGCCTCGGCGGCCGGCCTGGTACCCGTTCCGCGCGACTCCGGACGCCGGACCGGCAACCTGCACCGGCCCAAGCGCTACAGCCGCCGCCTGCGACGAGTGTTCTACATGTCCGCGCAGACCAGCATCATCCGCGAGGGACCGAACCGGGACTTCTACCTGAAGAAGCGCGGCGAGGGCTGCAAGCACGTCCAGGCCGTCATCGCCCTGGCTCGCCGACGAGCCAGCGTGCTGTGGGCACTCTTGCGTGACGGACGGATCTTCACCTCCGCCCCGCCGGTCACGCAAGCGGCTTGATTTCATCATTGAGACTCCGTAAGTTGTTAGGCGGCCCGGGAGGGCCGGGTGTGGCTTATGGTTCTCTGCCTTCAGTGGCTTCCAAGGAGTGGCCGCCCGGCTCTTCAGGGCGCCCTGGCTGCTGATTGAGATGTGCGCTTCGGTCGCTTTTTACGGAGATGACAGCGGGGTGTTCCTCGGGTCGACGGCATGCTGTTGAGGGCGAGGAGGGGCGAGTGAGCGAGCGACGGGACCGGATCTGGGCCGGCATCGACGCGGGCAAGGGGCATCACTGGGCTGCGGCGGTCGACGAGACCGGTGCGACGCTGTGGTCGAAGAAAGTCGACAACGATGAGTCGGCGATCCTGACCGCCATGGTTGAGATCCTCGACCTGGCTGACGAGGTCAACTGGGCGGTGGACATCTCCGGCACGTCCTCCGCACTGCTGCTGGCACTGCTCGCAGCCCACGGCCAGCAGGCCGTCTACGTGCCAGGCCGCACGGTCAACCGCATGTCCGGTGCCTACCGGGGAGAGGCGAAGACCGATGCCCGCGACGCCTACGTCATCGCCGAAACCGCGCGCAACCGCCGGGACTTCGCGACGATCGACGTGCCAGCCCAGCTGGCCGCCGACCTCGCGCTGCTGACCGCCCACCGCTCTGACCTCGTAGCCGATCGAGTCCGGATGATCAACCGTCTCCGCGACACGTTGACCGGCGTCTTCCCCGCGCTGGAGCGGGCCTTCGACTACAGCTCGCAGAAGGGCGCGCTGGTCCTGCTGACGGGCTACCAGACCCCGGAGGCTCTCCGCCGCCGCGGCCGGGCGAGGCTGACGGCCTGGCTGGCCAACCGCGGTGTGCGCGGCGCCGACGCCGTCGCAGAGACTGCGTTGGAGGCCGCGCAGGCCCAGCAGACCGCGCTGCCCGGCGAGGACGTCGCCGCACAGATCGTCGCCGACCTGGCCATGCAGATCCTGGCTCTGGACGACCGGCTGAAGCGGATCGACAAGCAAATCCGCGAGACGTTCCGCAGCCATCCACAGGCCGAGATCATCGAGTCCCTGCCCGGCATGGGCCCGATACTCGGCGCCGAATTTGTCGTCGCCGCTGGCGACCTCACTGCCTACGCAGACGCCGGCCATCTGGCCTCGGCGGCCGGCCTGGTACCCGTTCCGCGCGACTCCGGACGCCGGACCGGCAACCTGCACCGGCCCAAGCGCTACAGCCGCCGCCTGCGACGAGTGTTCTACATGTCCGCGCAGACCAGCATCATCCGCGAGGGACCGAACCGGGACTTCTACCTGAAGAAGCGCGGCGAGGGCTGCAAGCACGTCCAGGCCGTCATCGCCCTGGCTCGCCGACGAGCCAGCGTGCTGTGGGCACTCTTGCGTGACGGACGGATCTTCACCTCCGCCCCGCCGGTCACGCAAGCGGCTTGATTTCATCATTGAGACTCCTTAGGTG
>NZ_JBHYPE010000097.1:0-3594 GCF_042746015.1 Streptomyces sp. NPDC058773 | reverse complement strand
GGGCAACGACCGAGGCGGCCGTTGAGGCAGTCGCCGGTGCGCCGACCGTCAGTTCACCTCGGTCCGCGGCCGGTCCCGCCCTCGGTGGACCGGCCGTTCACGCACCCCGATGCGCCGCCCGCCATGATCCGTTGTCAGTGCCTCCTGATACGAAAGGAGGCAGCTGAGAACGGGGGCAGGACGTGGCGTACGACAGGACAACGGCCGGGCACGGGCCGGTGGTCGAGCTGACCGACCGGCGGGCCCTGGAGCAATGGCGGCCGGCGGCACCGGACGTGATCGCGGAGGCACGGCGGCTGAAGGAAGCCGCGCTGCTGGATTTCGGGCTGACGGATTCCGTGGTGGCGTCCTGGATCTATGCCAAGTGCCACCACCAGATCCCGACCACGGCCGTGCCGACCGCGGCCGTGGTCGCCTCCGGGGACGGCAGCTGTCCGCTGCTCTACAACCCCGACTTCTTCGTCCGACTGGGCCTGGAGGGCGTGAAGTTCGTCCTCTTCCATGAGGCGCGGCATCTGGTGCACCGCCATCTCTTCGCCGACCCCGAGCTGCGCGCCGACCCGGTCTTCACCCTCGCCGCCGAGGTCGCCATCAACCATGTCGCGCTGGTACGGCTCGGCCGCAAGGAGCTGCCGCAGCTCGACGGCCGGCCCACGGGGGTCGACCCGCGGGAGATCCACCGGGACTACGCCGAGGACCTGACGGACCAGGGCCTCGAACCACTCGGCTACGACGCCTTCGTCGAGACCGACATGACGGTGTTCTCCGAGCTCAAGCGGATGCGGCAGCCACCCGTCCCCGCGGTGCCGTGTGTGCATCTGACGGACCCGGAGACCACGGGCGGCGATCAGCAGACCCTCGACGAGACGGTGTCCTCCGCGCTGGTCAACTCCCTGCTCGCGGCGCGGCGCGGACACCCGGTCGCGGAGCGGGAGCTGCTCGACCTGATGGACCGTACGGACGGCACCTCCGAGCATGCGAGCCGGGTGTGGGGGCGGCTCGGTATGGGGGCGCTGCGCGGCCGGACCCCGCAGACGGGGAAGGTCGACTGGTGGCAGCGCTGGCTGGTCGATGTCCTCGCGTCCAAGCTGCGCGAGGGCGAGCGGCTGGTCTATCCGAAGAAGCGCGGCGCCCTGCTGGCGGCACTGGGCCACGACCCGATGCTGTCGCGGCGCGGCCCGGTGCGGGAGAAGAACCTCGTGATCGCGTATGACACCTCGGGGTCGATGCCCGACTCGGTGGTCACCTGGCTGACGGAGCTGGTGGGCTCGATCGACGGGGTGGCCGCCCACTGGCTGTCGTTCGACGGTGTGGTGATGCCGTTCCGCCCCGGCGAGCGGGTCTTCGGCGGCGGGGGCACGAGCTTCCAGGCGGTGGCCGACTACATCGAGGGCCGCACGACGGTCGACGGCCGCAGCTTCGACGAGATACCGGACGCCGTGGTGATGCTCACCGACGGCTACGCCCCGCACATCACCCCCGCCGAGCCGGACAAATGGATCTGGCTGATCACGTCGGGCGGCGACGACTGGCCCGACCACCACACCCCGCCGATGGCCTGCCACCGTGTGACGACAGGAGACCGATGAGCACGACCACGCCGACCGCAGCGCCCAGGGCGACCGCGGCGAGCGCGCAGACCCCGCCGGCCCACCCCGCGGGATGGCGGCCCAGCGCCACCTACCCCGAGCCCCCGGAGGGCTGGACGGGGGTCTCCCGGCTGGAGTCGTTCATCGACGCGATGATCGACATGGGCCAGACCGGCCAGATCTTCGGCGAGCACGGCATCGGCAAGACGGCCACCTTCTTCTCCCATCTGCCCAAGGCGTACCCGGATGCCGAGCTGGTCTTCGTGCCGGCCGCCAATCTCACCCCGGACGACCTGCTCGCCAACGCACCGGTGCGGGATGCCAAAACCGGCGAACTGGTGCTGCGGCAGCTGGTGATGAGCCAGCTGCGGCCGGGCAAGCCGTTCGTGCTGCTGATCGACGACTCGCTGCAGGCGGGGGCGACGATCCAGTCGCAGCTGATGCAGATCGCCTGCAACTGGACGCTGGGCGAGTTCGACCTGCGGGAGCTGGGCTGCATCGGCGTCTTCCTGACGGACAACGAGTCGCTGGCGGAAACCGCTGCCCGGCGCAGCGATCTGGCCGTCCTGGACCGCATGGTGACGATCCGGATCACCGCCAACGACACGTCCTGGCGACAACAGCTCGCGGCGAAGTACCGCGACTGGAATCTGCGCGAGATCTACACCCTCTGGGCCACCCTCGCCCCGTCCCTGCGGGAGTTGCTCTCCCCGCGCACCCTCGACCACATCCTGGCCAACGCCCGCGAGGGCTTCCCGCTGCGCTGGGGGCTCCCGCTGGTCAACGGCGAGCGGCTGCGGCTGGCCGAGCAGAAGGACAACGGCAAGCCGGGCAAGGACCGTACGACCGAGGTGCTGGACCGGATCGCGGCGGCGGTGGGCTCCGCCAACCCCGCCTCGATCCCCGATCCGGTACGCGCCGTGGTGCGCGCGGCGCTGCGCAACCGCTGGTCGGTGCTGCTCCAGGGGCCGCCCGGGTGCGGCAAGACGGAGCTGGTGCGCGAGACCGTCCGCGAGGGCCTGGGCGGACGCGATCCGCTGTACTTCTCGATGCCGGTGACGAACGTCGAGGACCTCTGCGCACCGATCCCCACCACCGACGGCTCCCTGGACAACCTCCTGGCCGGGCCGTTCCTGGGGCCGGAGCCGAAGGCGATCGTCTGGGACGAGTACAACCGCCCCAAGGACAAGGCGGCGTTCGCCAAGCTGATGGAGATCACTCAGGAGTGGTCCCTGGCCGGACGCCGGATCGAGAACCTTCGGGCGCAGATCGCGGTCCAGAACCCCCCGTACCACCTCGGCCGCAAGCTCCTGGTCTCCCGGAACAACATCGCGCAGGCGACCCGCTTCACCGCCTCGCTGACCCTTGAGCCGCGCGACATCCCGGCCAACGAGTGGCTGATCGCGAAGTACGGCGCCGTCGCCGAGACGGTCCTGGAGTGGTGGAAGCACGACATCGACGAGGACGGCCGGGCCTGGATCACCAAGCGCACCATCGAGCGCCTGATCAAGCTCCACCAGCGCGGACTGCCGCTGGAGATGGGCACGGTCTATCTCGGTGACGGCGCATACGCCCCGGTCCCGCTGACCGCTCTCCTCGACCGGCTCAGCAACCGCCCGGTCACCGGCCTCCGGGAGCTGGCCCAGGAGGTCGACGCCTGGGAGACACGGCTGCGGTCGGCGGCGCGCGCTTCAAGCGAGGGCTCGAACGACAGCGATCTGGTCCACCAGGTCCTGGCCAACGCCGAGTTGTCCCAGCTGAAGCAGCATCAGTCAGTGGTCGCCCGGCTGGTGGCCCTGCTGCCGCCGAAGCTGCGCTCCACCTACCTGGTGGGCGCGTCGAGCGAGGCGCAGCGCTTCTGGATCGAGGTCTTCGCCCAGATACCCCGCGGCTGAGGCGGCGGCGCGGGGGGGGGGGGGGGGGGGGCCCCGGCGGCCCCGGCGCCGAAACCGGGGGGGGGGCGGCGGGGGGGGGGTTTAGGGGGGGGTATAAAAAAAAAAAAAAC
>NZ_JBHYPE010000096.1:0-3622 GCF_042746015.1 Streptomyces sp. NPDC058773 | reverse complement strand
CTGCACGCGCGCGGGGGGGTGGTGGCTGGTGTGCGGGCCGGCGTCTCGGGGGGGGGGGGGGTGGGGAGCGGTGGCTGGGGGCCGCACCACCGGGCCCGCGCTGTCCGTTATGCCGACAGCTTGCGACGCTTCTTCATCACCTCGAGCACACCGACGAGCACCGCCGCCACCACGATGACCAGGGCCGGCAGCACGATCGCCATCGTGCCGGTCCGCTCTCCGAATAAGGCCCGGAACAGGCCGCCGTGGTCGTCACTGGCGAGGTACTTCACGAGGGGCACCACGCCGAGTGGGATCGCGACCAGCACGGCGACGGTCTGCAACGCCTCGAAAACCTTGGACTGCTCCGAAGCTTTCACCATAAAGATCCCTCCATAGCCGAAATGATGCTTCGCACTGTACCAAAGTGACTTCCTCCGGCCGGTGAAAGGTTACTTCGTCAAATTCCCTGCAGGCGGGGTCCTTCGAAGGGAATGCGGGGAGAACTTTCGGCGTACCGGCCGGATTATGACGGGCGGTATGACCGCGCCGTGCAGGCCCGGACGTCCCCGGTCCGACCCGATGCCCGCGGAGCGTTGGATTCCGGTGCCAGGGTGAGCGGCTCGGTGACATGTGCGATTTCGACTGCCCGTCGGAATTCGATGCCGTCACCTGTTTGTCTGCCATTTCGGCTCCCCAGTCCGGTACGGAACCGAGGAGCGCGGCGAATTCCGCCGGCCCCCTCCGGTGACGCGTGAAGAGCGTGCACCGGCCCCGGACTCACCCCCGGAACCATGCACTCCGAAGGGCCCCGCAGCGGGTTTGTGCGGGCCCCTTCCGTCACCTGGCCAGCTCCTCCAGTACCGGGACGAGGTCCAGCGGCGTGGGCTCGGTCCGCATCTCGTCCCGCAGTCGCAGCGCATCCGCCCGGAAGGACCGCTCGTTCAGCAGCCGCAGCAGGTTCTCCCGGATGGCGGCGCCGTTCACCCGGCTCGCCTCCAGGGAGATGCCGGCGCCCCGGCCGGCGAACCGCCGTGCCAGCTCCGGGGCGTCGAACTCCCAGGGGAGGAGGAGCTGTGGAACGCCGTGCCGCGCGGTGGTGAGCAGCGTGCCCGACCCGCCGTGCTGGACGAACGCCGCACAGGTCGGCGCGAGCGCCTGCAGGGGAACGTACGGCACCAGCCGGGCATTGTCCGGGACCCTGGCCAGCTTCCGCTGCTCCGCCTCGGCGATGGTGGCGACGATCTCGATGTCGAGATCCGCCAGCGCGTCGAGGATCTCCTGCACCTCGATGTTGTAGCTGCCGAACCGGGCGATGTTGGTGATGCCGAGCGAGACCCCCACCCGGGGCCGCGCCGCCGGGGCCCGCAGCCATTCCGGCACGGTCGCCGGGCCGCCGTAGGGCAGGTACTGCATGGGCAGATACCGCAGCCCCGCGGCCGCCATACGCATCGAGCCGGGCAGCTGGTCGATGGTGAACTGACCGGTGATCAGGTCCTCGGTGAACGGGAAGCCGTACTTGTCCGCGTACCCGCCGAGCCAGTCCGCCAGGGGGTCGGCCGCGGTCGGGTCCACGTCGTCGGGCCGGTCCTTCTTCAGCCGCAGGAAGTGCTCGCGGGTGCGCCCGAAGATGTCAAGGCCCCACAGCAGCCGGCCGTGTGCCACACCGCAGGCCTCCGCCGCGACGGCGCCGGCGAAGGTGTTGGGTTCCCACAGCACCAGATCCGGGCGCCACTGCCGGGTGAAGTCGACCAGGTCCGGAATCATCGGCACGTTGGCCATCTTGTGCCACCAGCGCACGAGGAACTCATAGCCCGCCCGCATCGGCTCCCGGCCGGCCGTCTCCGGGGAGACCGCCACCTCGTACGGCTGCATCAGACCGGTCAGCAGGGACGCCGGCTTGTCGCTGAGCACCCGGTCGAACCCGTCGTCCCGGCCGACCGGTACCGCCGGCAGTCCGGCGTCCGTGATCACCTCGGTGAGGCTCGGGGGCGCGGCGACCCGTACGTCATGCCCGGAACTGCGCAGCGCCCAGGCCAGCGGCACCATGAACAGCAGCAGGCTCCGGTCCGCATACGTCGTGAAAAGTACCCGCATGGCTTCGCTCCCGGATCGGTTCAGGACCTGTAGTCATCAGCGAGGGCGACCAGCCGCGGCACCAGATCGCGCGGGGACGGCATGGCGAGCATCTCCTCGCGCAGGGCGCCCGCGGCGGCACCGAAGCCGGGCTCCGTCAGCAGCCGGAGGAGGTGGTGGCGCACCTTCTCACCGGTGACCTCCGTGTGGTGCTCCGTCAGTCCGGCTCCGTACGCGGCCAGCCTGGTGCCCGCCGGGCGGGCGTCGTACTGCTCGGGCAGGGTCAGCTGCGGAACCCCGGCCAGCGCGGTGGTGTTGACGGTGCCGAAGGCGCCGTGGTTGACCGAAGCGGCACAGCTCGGCATGAGCGCGTTGAGCGGTACGAACGACACCAGCCGGACATTGTCCGGCACCCGCCCCAGCTCGCTCTGGGCCTTCTCGGACACGGTCGCCACGATCTCGGCCTCCACGTCCGCCAGCGCGTCGAGAAGTTCGCCGATGCTGAACGGGTAGCCGCCGAAGCGCTGAGCGGAGACTCCGAGGGTCAGACAGACCCGGGGTTTCGAGAGGGGCTCCCGCAGCCATTCCGGAAGGACGGAAACCCCGTTGTACGGCACATAGCGCATCGGCAGGTAGGCGAGGTCCGCGGTCAGCTGCAAGGGTGCCGGATACTGGTCGATGGTGAACTGACCGGTGGTCATGTCCTCGGAGAATTCCGCACCGTATTGTTCCGCCAAGCCGGCAAGCCATTCTCCGAGCGGGTCCCGCCGGGCTCCCGCCGGCTGCTCTTCGCGCAGTTGAAGAAAACGTTCCCGGGTTTTCCCGAAGATGTCCAGACACCAGGGCATCCGGATATGGGCGGCGCCCACCGCCTTGGCCGCCACAACGCCCGCGTAGGTGGCCTGTTCCCAGATCACCAGGTCCGGCTTCCAGTGCTGCGCATAGGCCACCAGATCCTCGGTCATCGAGTCATTGACCATTTTGTACCAGCCCTGGACCACGGCCTCGTAACCGGATTGCAGAAACTCCCAGGAAAAGCCGTCCAGTGACCTGTCCGCGCTGTCGAACGGCGGCAGATGCACGCCCCGGACCTGCTGGTACAGCTCGGGGTAGGCCTGGGCGACCCGTGGATTCAGGAACCGCTCCAGGCCCCGCCACAGTTGATGGTCGGACCCCACCGGAACCGCGGTGAGCCCGCTCCCGGTGATCACCTCGGTGAGAGCCGGCTGGCTGGCCACCCGCACTTCATGACCGGCGCAGCTCAGCGCCCAGGCCAACGGCACCATCGCATGGAAGTGGGTTCGCTCCGAATAGGTGGCGAAAAGGATACGCATACCTGCTCCGCGGTCGACGGCGATTCTCGGTGGGCGCACCATGCTGAGGCGCTGCACCCGAAAAATCCAGCGAGGGCCCCGGGGAACCGGAATGGCCGCGGTATTTCCGGTTGTTGTGTGGGGGGGGGGGCGCCGCGGGGGGGCCCCCCCCCAAAAACCCCCCCCCCCCAAAATGTGGGGGGGGGGGGGGCCGGTGAGGTTTTAAACCCCGGGCGCCGCCCCCCCCCCGCCCC
>NZ_JBHYPE010000095.1:0-3956 GCF_042746015.1 Streptomyces sp. NPDC058773 | reverse complement strand
GAGTCACCACTCCGAACTATCTTATTAAGCCAGTATACACTCCGCTAGCGCTACGTGACTGGTTCAGGGCTGCGCCCCGAAACCCGCTAAAACCACTGACGCGCCTGCGGCTTGTCCAACACCGCGCCGAACGGGAAAAGATTTCCCGCCCGTCCCGGCGTTATCAGGAGGCCGGATTGGCAGACAAACGCAGCAAAATGCTCACCATGTGGGTGACCGAAGATGAGCACCGCCGTCTGCTGGAGCGCTGCGACGGTAAACAGCTCGCGGCCTGGATGCGGCAGACGTGCCTGGACGAGAAGCCCGCCCGAACCGGCAAACTTCCCTCGCTCTCGCCGGCGCTGCTTCGTCAGCTTGCCGGCATGGGGAACAACCTTAACCAGATTGCCCGGCAGGTTAACGGCGGTGGCGGCAGCGGGCACGACCGCGTGCAGGTTGTCGCCGCGCTGATGGCCATCGATGCCGGACTCGAGCGGCTGCGGCACGCCGTGCTGGAAAAGGGGGCAGACGATGATCGTTAAGTTTCACCCCCGGGGGCGCGGCGGTGGCGCCGGGCCTGTGGATTACCTGCTGGGCAAAGACCGCCAGCGCGAAGGTGCCAGCGTTCTGCAGGGGAAGCCGGAGGAAGTCCGGGAGCTTATCGACGCCTCGCCCTACGCCAAAAAATACACATCCGGCGTCCTGTCTTTTGCCGAACAGGACTTACCGCCCGGCCAGCGTGAAAAGCTGATGGCGAGCTTCGAGCGGGTTCTGATGCCCGGACTCGATAAAGACCAGTACAGCGTGCTGTGGGTTGAGCACCGGGACAAAGGGAGGCTGGAGCTGAACTTCCTGATCCCGAACACGGAGCTGCTGACCGGCAGGCGTCTCCAGCCGTATTACGACCGCGCCGACCGACCGCGCATCGATGCCTGGCAGACCATTGTGAACGGCAGGCTGGGGCTGCACGATCCAAACGCGCCGGAAAACCGGCGGGCGCTGGTCACGCCGTCCGCGCTGCCGGAAACGAAGCAGGAAGCCGCCCAGGCGATTACGCGGGGTTTACTGGCCTTAGCCTCGTCCGGGGAGCTGAAAACCCGTCAGGACGTCACTGAGGCGCTGGAAAGCGCTGGTTTTGAGGTGGTGCGCACTACAAAAAGCAGCATCAGCATTGCCGACCCGGACGGGGGGCGAAACATCCGACTGAAGGGAGCCATCTATGAACAGTCTTTTAACGCTGGCGAAGGACTTAGAGCAGAAATCGAAAGCGCAGCAGCAGAGTACCGGCGAGATGCTGAAAGCCGCATTCAGCGAGCACGAGAAGTCTGTCAGAGCGGAACTGAGCGAAAGCGAGAAGAGAATCAGCGCCGCCATCCTCGAGCACGACCGGAAGCTGTCCTCAGCCATGAGCCAGCGCACGAAAGGGATGCTGCGCATGGTCAGCCAGACGTGGCTGACCATCGTCCTGGTGTCCGCGCTGCTGATCGCTTCGAGCGCGGCCATTCTGTGGTGGCAGAGTCAGCAGATACTCGACAATTACACGACCATCCGGGAGCAGAAGAGCACGCAGGCTATGCTGTCCGATCGGAACAGCGGCGTGCAGCTCTCGACCTGCGGCGATCAGAGACGCCGCTGCGTGAGGGTGAACCCGGAAGCGGGACGGTTCGGAGAGGATTCGAGCTGGATGATACTGGCGGGGAAATAGCACATGACGGAGCTGGAAAAACAGTTGCTGAGCGCATTAGAGCAGCTACAGCAGGACTACTCGAAAAGGCTGGACGAGTGGGAGAACGCCTTCGCGGAATGGCGGACGATGTCTGGTCTTATGCAACGGGAGAACGCGGCGCTGAGCGAGCGCGTCACGGTCTTGAGCAGGCAGGTGCAGAGTTTGAGCGATCAGCTGCGCCGGTTGTCGCAAGGCTGAACGGAATCGAGGCGCACCGGGAGCAGCAGCGGGCGGCGCAGCACCAGAAAGCGCTGGAGCTGGAACGATCGCAGCGCCAGCGGACGTATGACGGTCCGTCGCTGTAACAAACCGGATAAAACGGGGGGGGCGGCGCAGATCCCCGCCGAAAGCCGGTGCCATTCACCCGGTTGCATGGCTATGCAGTCGGGTGAAATTTATCTGACGCGGAATGCGCGATTTAGTGGGGAGTTTACTGCCGGTTTTACCGGGCTGACGCCGCTTTCGCGCCGAACCCGCCCTGAGGCGGTGCCGGAAAGCACTGTTATGGTAAATGCGGAGTTAATGCATGCTCTTTTGACGTCACTTTTAAACTAAATTGACGTCCTGACGTCTAGTTAGTATTATTATTTTATACAAAAATACTGGATTTATAAACATGTCTTTGGCTCCTGGTGTTGTTCGTGACTCGATAATTGAATGTTTTTTAAGGCTTGGAAGAGAAGCTTCTATTGAGGAGATAACCAACGCTGTTTATTTGAAAATTGGAGAAATTTCAAAATCTTCTGTACGTTCATATCTGAGTTTAAATACCCCTGGTCTGTTCGAACGAGTAGATCGCGGTGTCTATCGCTTAAATGGTGATGCTGGTATTACTCCCTCCTTAGATTTGACGTCTTCACCTAAGGCTGTTGGGAAATCGACGATTTTTTTTGATGATGCAATTGAATGGTTAAAAAGGCAAAAAGATAATTCAATTCATGCAGTTGTAACCGATCCTCCTTACGGATTAGTCGAGTATACAAAACAGCAGACTGAGAAACTAAGGGCAGGGAAAGGTGGTATTTGGAGAAAGCCGCCTTCCTTTGATGGACATAAGCGTGCGCCATTACCTCGCTTTACGGTTTTGCGGGAAGAAGATCTTAGAAATATATCATTATTTTTCAAAGAACTATCCTCGCAAGTCGAAAGGGTGGTTGTTCCTGGCGGGAATATAGTTATCGCATCCAACCCTCTTCTATCGCATATAGTCGCGGACTCTATGTCTACGTCTGGCTTAGAGCTACGAGGTTACATCGCGCGTCAGGTTATGACCATGAGAGGAGGGGATAGGCCCAAAAACGCCCATGATGAATTTGGAGATGTTTCTGTCATGCCACGTTCTCAATGGGAACCATGGATAGTGCTGAGAAAGCCTCTAGATGGAAGGGTTCAGGATAATCTACGAAAGTGGAAAACAGGTGGATTCAGGAGAATTTCAGCTGACAGGCCATTTGGCGATGTCATTAAATCTCATCCGACGCCAGCACATGAAAAAAAGATAGCGCCACATCCGTCATTAAAGCCGCAAAATTTCATGAGGCAATTAGTGAGGGCAGTGCTTCCTTTAGGAGAGGGGATTATTCTCGATCCATTTATGGGGGGCGGCTCCACATTAGCAGCTGCAAACCATATAGGTTATGAGAGCATTGGAGTTGAAATAGACCGGGAGTTCTTTGATTTGGCGGAGAAAGCTATCCCCGCGCTATCAGCCCTTCCAAGCAAGGAAAATAACTAAACTAAATCCTTGTAAACCCAGCTTTCTCTGAGCTTCTTCAACCCTTCTTTGTGAAGGGTTGCTGTTCTGGTTCCTAATGCACCACGATCATTACGACGGAAGTCATTTTCATCAACGTGGCAAAGATATACCTCGGTAAATTTCATCGACTTTCTGTCTGAGGCCGGTTCAGTCTCATTATCTACATTGTAGACAAATACGCACATCCATTGAGATCTTGCCCCATGAGTATCGACGGCACCCCCATTTTTCCTGGTGGTTTTTATTTCAATGCCGTCTTCCCCTGAGGAGATACTGTCATTCGGATACTTGCCTCTAACAACTAGGTCTGGATGTCCATTGAAATGCTTGTTTTCAACAAGTGATCTTGAAAATTTAGCGAGGGAAGCTGTGATCATATCTGAAATGAGGCCAGACATAGCTGCTGGTCTCATCATGTCATCAAGCCTATGCAATCCTTTGTTTGATAGTAAATTGTTCACATCATGGAAGAAGTCATAAATATCTTCCATTGCG
>NZ_JBHYPE010000094.1:0-4203 GCF_042746015.1 Streptomyces sp. NPDC058773 | reverse complement strand
TCCGCCCACCCCCTATATCAACACTATAAGTGTGGTGGGCCGCGTCTGTTGTTTATAAGCGACACCAACTTGTGTTGGGTGCGCCGGGGGGTGTGCGGCCCCTCGCCGGGCCCGGCCCGTCACGGGGGGCCGGGCACGGCGGGCGGACCGCGCGGGAGTGTCGTACGGGGCTAATAGACTGTCCGCTTGTCCTCCCGTTTGGGAACCACGATCGATCAGGAACGCCATGACACGCCTCGGCGAATCCGTCGCCCGCGCCACCACGCTGCTCTCCGCCGACCTCTCCTCGGACGCCACGGTCCAGGAGCTGCTCCAGGAGACGGGCGGGCGGCGCTATCTCGATCTGACGGACCTGCCCGCCAAGGAGCAGGCCGAGCTGATCGCGGCCCGTACGGTCGAGGTCCTGCCGGGCGTGGAGAAGCTGGCCGAGCGGATCGAGGAGCGCCGGGCGGCCGGCCGGGGTCTGCACATCAAGCTGGGCATCGACCCGACGGCGACCGATGTGCACCTCGGGCACGCGGTCCCGCTGATCATCCTGAGCCGGTTCCAGCGGCTGGGCCATGACGTCACGCTGATCATCGGTGACTTCACCGCCAAGATCGGCGACCCTTCGGGCCGTACGGCCGAGCGGCCCCCGCTGACCGACGACGACATCGCGCAGAACCTCGCCACCTACCGCGAACAGGTCCGCCCCTTCTTCGACTTCGAGAAGGTCAGCTTCCGGCAGAACAGCGAGTGGCTGGCGCCGTACACCTTCCCGGAGCTGCTCGGGCTGCTCGCCCAGGTGCCGGCCTCGCAGCTGCTCCAGCGCGAGGACTTCCGCAACCGGCTCGCGGCCGGCTCCGGTCTGACCATGACCGAGCTGCTGTACCCCATCGCGCAGGGCCTGGACTCGGTGGCGCTGGAGTGCGATGTGGAGCTGGGCGGCTCCGACCAGCTGCTCAATCTCCAGATGGGCCGCAAGCTGATGGAGCTGCGCGGGCAGCGGCCGCAGCTGGTGGTGACCATGCCGCTGATCGAGGGCACGGACGGCACCGGCGCCAAGATGTCCAAGTCCAAGGGCAATTACGTCGGGCTGAGCGCGCCCGCCGACGATGTCTTCGGCAAGATCATGTCGGTGCCGGACCGGCTGATGGAGCCGTACCTCAAGGCCTGGACCGAGTGGACCGACGAGGAGATCGCGCTGGTCCTGGGCCGGGTCGCGGACCGCTCGCTGCACCCGATGGACCTCAAGAAGATCCTCGCGGGCGAGGTCGTCACCGCGCTGTACGGGCTGGACGCGGCGATGGCGGCGCGGGCCGGTTTCGTGGCGCAGTTCTCCAAGAAGTCGTTCTCCGACGTGGAGTCGCTGCCGTCCGTCGATGTCGCGGCGCACGGTGCGGAGACCGTGGCGGCCGTCCTGACAACGGTCCTGGAGTTCACCCCGAGCGCCTCGGCGGCGCGGCGGCTGGCCAAGCAGAACGCGCTGCGGCTGGTCGTGGAGGGTGAGGGCGGCCAGCAGGCCGTGGTGCTGGCGGAGGCCGACGCGGCCCGGCCGCTGGGTGAGGTGCTGGCCGAGAAGCTGGCCGGGACCGGCGGCGTCGCCTACCTGAAGGCCGGCCGGAAGCTGGCCCAGCTCGACGGACGCTGAGCGGCAGACGTACGGGCGGCCGGTGCGCGGGTGCGCGCCGGCCGCCCGGGACGATTCCTCAGGCCGCGTGTCTCTTACGGCCCCGCATGGAAACCCAGATGCGGTCGCCGACGGCGACGACGAGGACCGCACCGGCCAGCTGGAGCAGATGCCGGATCCAGTCGACGCCACCCGTCTCGTTGACCCCGAGCCCGGTGGCCGCCCAGTTGCCGAGAACGCTGCCCAGCATGCCGAAGATCACGGTCAGCCAGAGCGGAATCTGCTGCTTTCCCGGGATGATGGCCTTCGCGATCAGGCCCAGCACCAGGCCCACGATGATGGCCCACAACCACGTCATGTCGACTCCTCCCGCGGCACGGTGCAGATGACGGTCGCTCCGTCAGTGTCGCCCCGCGGGGACCACTGCGCACGTTCTACGGCACACGCCGGAGCCGGTCGTACACACCGTGGCCCGGCCGGTCCGGGCACCGCGTACGTACCACCCGGTCTCGAAGGCGGCGCAGTCGCGGCGTACCGTGGAAACCGACCGGATACCGGGGAGAATCCGGCATGACTGACCAGGTGGTGGAGCGTGATGCGGAAGCAGAGCAGCGGCCAGACCTTCCGGATCACCGGGGCCCGGCAGGGGCTGTCCGAGGATGTCCGCGGGCGGCAGCGCCGGTATGTGATCTCGATGGCGGTGCGGACGGTGGCCGTGGTGCTGACCGTCGTGCTGTGGAACATCGAGCGGCCGGTGGCCATCGCGACATTGGTGCTCGGGCTGGCGTTGCCCTACATCGCGGTCGTCATCGCCAACGCGGGCCGGGAGAACGTCCCTTCACTCCCGAAGACCTTCATTGCGGGGCCGACCAGGACGATGCTGACGCCGGGCGCTTCCGACACCCCGGCGGAGTCCGTTCCGGAGCGTCCGGCGGCGGACGCTTCCACACCGCAACATGACCCCAGCTGATCAACTCCCGGTCTGCAAAGCTCAAGAAAAGCTCAGATCAATCATGGAGTTCCGGTGCACTCGGCACCATCCCCCGTGACATACTGCGTACGCGCTCCGCATCCCCCGTCGGAGCGACGGACCGACGCCGGGCGGCTCCCCCCGTGGCTGCCCGGCGTCGTCATGTCCGCGGAGCGCGAGGGCGGGATCGCCGGGCCGGGTCCGGGCACCCAGGACGTAGGGTTGAGGCCGTGAACTCCCCGATTCCCCAGGACTCCGCCGACAGCGCCGTCATCTGCTCCGCGAAGGGCTGCCGTGCCCCGGCCGTCTGGGTGCTGGCCTGGAACAACCCGAAGCTGCACACTCCGGACCGGCGCAAGACCTGGCTGGCGTGCGAGGAGCACCGGGAGCATCTGTCGCAGTTCCTCGGGGTGCGCGGCTTCCTGAAGGATGTCGTGACGCTCGCGGAGTGGGAGGCCTCGGCCGCCGATCGCTGAGGCCGGACCGGCTCAGCCGCCGATCGCAGACATCGGGCGCTCCGGCTGGAGGAACGACGGGTCGTCGAGGCCGGAGCCCGCCTTCTTGCCCCACATCGCGGTCTGCCATATCCGGGCGATCTCGTCATCGGGGGCCCCGGAGCGCAGGGCACCGCGCAGGTCGGTCTCCTCGGTGGCGAACAGACAGGTACGCACCTGGCCGTCGGCGGTCAGCCGGGTCCGGTCGCAGGCCCGGCAGAAGGGACGGGTGACCGAGGCGATCACCCCGACGCGGTGCGGGCCGCCGTCGACGATCCAGCGCTCGGCGGGCGCGGAGCCGCGCTCCTCCTGGCCCTCGGGGGTGAGCGTGAAGCGGGTGCGCAAGGAGGCGAGGATGTCGCCGGCGGTGATCATGCCGTCGCGCTTCCAGCCGTGCTGGGCGTCCAGCGGCATCTGCTCGATGAAGCGGAGCTCGTAGTCGTGGGCGATCGCCCAGGCCAGCAGGTCGGGGGCCTCGTCGTCGTTGAGCCCCGGCATCAGGACGGTGTTGACCTTGACCGGGGTCAGACCGGCCTCGGCGGCCGCCGCCAGGCCGCGGAGCACGTCGTCGTGCCGCTTGCGGCGGGTCAGGGCCTGGAAGACCTCGGGCCGGAGGGTGTCCAGAGAGACATTGACGCGGTCCAGGCCGGCGTCGCGCAGGGCGGCGGCGGTGCGCTGGAGGCCGATGCCGTTGGTGGTCAGCGATATCCGGGGGCGTGGGTCAAGGGCGGCGACGCGCTCGACGATGCCGGTCAGGCCGGGGCGGAGCAGCGGCTCACCGCCGGTGAAGCGGACCTCGTCGATGCCCAGGTCGCGCACGGCGACGGTGATCAGCCGGACGATCTCGTCGTCGGTGAGCAGATCGGGCTTGGCGAGCCACTGGAGGCCCTCTTCCGGCATGCAGTACGTGCACCGCAGATTGCACCGGTCGGTGAGCGAAACCCGCAGGTCGGTGGCCACACGGCCAAAGGTGTCGATGAGCACTGGGCCCCCTCCCCGAGACAACGGCTCGGTACCTCGCCTCCGATGGATCAGTACGTCTTCGAGCCTACGCGATGGGTGTGACAGCGAGCAGCGCCCAGAAGCACGAGGCGGGCGGGGGGGGGGCGGGTGGTTTGAAATACGCCCCC
>NZ_JBHYPE010000093.1:0-5245 GCF_042746015.1 Streptomyces sp. NPDC058773 | reverse complement strand
GGGGTCTGGTGTGTGGACGTAAAGCGAAGCAGTCCACACACCAGGCCCCGGAGGCCCGTCACCGCACCCACAAACCACCTGGCCCGCCGCAGGCGCAACGGCGAGCAACCCACACGGCGGGCCAGCCGAAAACGTGGGCCTCAAACGGAATAGCTCCGCAGGAAAATGGCCTCCGCCAGCGCCAGCCGCTCGAGTTCCTGCGGGGACACGCTCTCGTTGACCGCGTGGATCTGGGCCTCCGGCTCGCTGAGGCCGATGAGGAGGATTTCGGCGTCGGGGTAGAGGCCGGCGAGGGTGTTGCAGAGGGGGATCGAGCCGCCCATGCCGGCGATCTGCATCTCCGCGCCGTCGTAGGCCTCGCGCAGCGCCGCCGCCATCGAGGCGTACGCGGGGCTGGTGGTGTCCGCGAGGAACGGCTGGCCCTGTCCGATCTGTTCGACCGCGACGCGCGCGCCCCACGGGGCGGCGCTCTCCAGGTGAGCCGTCAGCAGCTTGGTCGCCTCGGCCGTGTCCGTGCCCGGCGGGACGCGGAGGCTGACCAGGGCGCGGGCGCCGGCGTGTACGGACGGGGTGGCGCCGACGACCGGCGGGCAGTCGATGCCGAGCACGGTGACGGCGGGACGGGCCCAGATGCGGTCCGCGACCGTGCCGCTGCCGAGGAGGCCGACGCCGTCCAGGACGCCGGCGTCCTTGCGGAAGTCCTCCTCCGGGTACTGCAGGCCCTCCCAGGTGGCGTCGGCGGCCAGGCCGTGCACCGTCGTCGAACCGTCCTCGGCGCGCAGTGAGTCCAGGATGCGGATCAGCGCCGCGAGCGCGTCGGGCGCCGCGCCGCCGAACTGGCCGGAGTGCAGATTGCCCGCCAGGGCGTCGACCTGGACGCGGAGCAGGGTCATTCCGCGAAGCGTCGCGGTGACCGTCGGCAGCCCCGGCCGGAAGTTGCCGGCGTCGCCGATGATGATGGCGTCGGCGGCCAGAAGTTCCGGGTGCGCCTCGGCGTACCGCTCCAGTCCGCCGGTGCCCTGCTCCTCCGAACCCTCCACGATCAGCTTGACGTTGACCGGGATGCCGCCGTGCTCCTTGAGCGCGCGCAGCGCCGTCAGATGCATGATCAGGCCGCCCTTGCAGTCCGCGGCACCGCGGCCGTACCAGCGGCCGTCGCGCTCGGTCAGCTCGAACGGCGGGGAGAGCCACGCGGACTCGTCCAGCGGCGGCTGTACGTCGTAGTGCGCGTACAGCAGGACCGTCGGGGCCCCGGCCGGGCCGGGCAGGAAGCCGTAGACGGACTGGGTGCCGTCGGGGGTGTCCAGCAGCGCCACGTCCTGGAAACCGTCCGCCCGCAGCGCGTCGACGATCCAGTTGGCGGCCGCCTCGCACTCGCTCCTGGGGAACTGTGCCGGATCCGCGACGGACTTGAAGGCGACCAGCTCGGCCAGTTCGTTCCTGGCACGGGGCTGCAGCGCGGCGACGGTCTGGGCGAGCGGGCTGTCAGACATGGAACGCTCCTTGTGGGCGCGGCGTTGTGCAGTACGGACCGGTCGGCCTCGTGAGCCGGACGGGCCGGACGTACGGGCATCGGCGCCCCCGATCTTCCCACAGGGCCTTCACACGAGGGCGGCCCGTAGGATGCGGGCGGTACACGCAGCCAGGCATCGAACGGGAAGAAGCACAGGTGAGCAGCGAGCGGGCAGCGGAGGACAACCAGCAGGTGTGGGACGTCGTGGTGGTGGGCGCGGGGCCTGCGGGCGCCTCGGCCGCACATGCCGCGGCCTGTACGGGACGCCGGGTGCTGCTCCTGGAGAAGGCGGACCTCCCGCGCTACAAGACCTGCGGCGGCGGCATCATCGGACCCTCCCGGGACTCCCTTCCGCCGGGTTTCGACCTGCCGTTGCGCGACCGGGTGCATGCGGTGACGTTCTCACTGAACGGGCGGCTGACCCGTACCCGCCGTGCCAAGAGCATGCTGTTCGGGCTGATCAACCGCCCCGAGTTCGATGAGCGGCTGGTCGAGTCCGCCAAGGACGCGGGCGCGACGGTCCGTACGGGCGTCACGGTCTCCCGGGTGGAGCAGCACGGCGTCGAGGTGCCGGACCGGCGGACCGTCGCCGTGGTGCTCGGCAGCGGTGAGGTGGTGCTGGCCCGCGCGGTGATCGGCGCGGACGGCAGCGCGGGCCGTATAGGGGCCCATGTCGGGGTCAAGCTCGACCAGGTCGACCTGGGGCTGGAGGCGGAGATCCCGGTGCCGCCGCCGGTGGCCGAGGACTGGGCGGGCCGGGTGCTGATCGACTGGGGGCCGATCCCCGGCAGCTACGGCTGGGTCTTCCCCAAGGGCGACACCCTCACCGTCGGGGTCATCTCGGCGCGCGGCGAGGGCGCGGCGACCAAGCGTTATCTGGAGGACTTCATCGGGCGGCTGGGCCTGGCCGGCTTCGAGCCGAGCGTCTCGTCGGGGCATCTGACGCGCTGCCGTGCCGAGGACTCCCCGCTGTCCCGCGGCCGGGTGCTGGTGTGCGGTGACGCGGCCGGGCTGCTGGAGCCGTGGACGCGGGAGGGCATCTCGTTCGCGCTGCGGTCCGGGCGGCTGGCGGGGGAGTGGGCGGTGCGGGTCGCCGAGGCGCATGACGCGGTGGACGCCCGTCGCCAGGCCCTCAATTACGCCTTCGCCATCAAGGCGGGCCTCGGGGTGGAGATGGGCGTGGGGCGGCGGATGCTCAAGGTCTTCTCGCGTCGCCCCGGGCTGCTGCATGCCGCGGTCACCGGCTTCCGCCCGGCCTGGCAGGCTTTCGCGAAGATCACCCGCGGGACGACGACGCTGGCCGAGATCGTGCGGACACATGGGGTGGCGCGACGGGCGCTGGAGGCGATGGACCGCGGCTGAGGCGGGGGCGCCTGGCCCGTGCGCGTTCGGACGGGGCTCGGCTCGGGGCGCGTACGGCTCGGTCCGGTGGCTCGTCCGCGGTAGGGCGGGTCCGGTGAGCCGTCGGCACGCCGGAAGTCCCCGCCCCGGGACGGCGTGAGGCCGGGGCCGGTGGGCCGGTGAGCCGCCACGGTCCGGTAGCCCGCGAGGGGCCCGGAAGCACGAGCGCCGCACGACGTCCCGGTGGACGCGAGCCGCGCCGTACTCCCCGGGGAGTAGGCAAGGGCACCGCGCCGGGCTGACGCCGCCGGGCCCCGCCGCGGTCTAGCGTGACGGCATGGAGAATGCACGGCCGCCGTGGGCGCGGCGCTGCGGCGGCCCGGTGTGGGAGCGGTGGGCGGCGGTTCCGCCCGGGGAAGCGCCCGGCCGGTACGGCAGCCGGCTGCCCTGGCTGTCGACCCTCGTCGTGACGCTGGTGGTGGCGGTCGGCTCCGGTTTCGCCGGCCACGACCAGCCGGGCCGCGTCCCGCTGGATTCCCTCGGCCGCGCGCTGCTGGTCGCGGGCGGGGCCCTGCTGCTCTTCCGGCGCCGCTCCCCGCGCACCGTCGTCATCGGCACCGCGGCCGTCGTCGCCGGTTACCTCGCGGCGGGCTATCCGTACGGGCCGGTCTTCCTCATCCTCGCCCTCGCCGCCTTCTCGGCGGTCGTCGCGGGGCACCGCACGGTCGCGTGGTGTGCGCTGGGCGGGGTGTGGCTCGTGCATGTGGTGGCTGCGCACTGGCTCTACCGGTGGCTGCCGCCGCCGCATGACGGGCCCGCGCCATGGGCGCAGGAACTGCTGGTCATCGCCTGGGTGGTGGCCGTGGTGGCGCTCTCCGAGCTGGTCCGGGTGCGCCGGGAGCGACTGGCGGAGGCGGCGGCCGAGCGGGCCGCGGCGGAGCGCCGCCGGGCGGACGAGGAGCGGCTGCGGATCGCCCGGGAGCTGCACGACGTCCTGGCGCACAGCATCTCCGTCATCAACGTCCAGGCGGGCGTGGGGCTGGCGCTGCTCGACAGCGACCCGGAGCAGGCGCGGTCCGCGCTGACCACCATCAAGGACGCGAGCAAAGAGGCGCTCGGCGAGGTCCGTCAGGTCCTCGGCGCCCTGCGCACCCCGGGGGACGCCCCGCGCTCCCCGGCCCCCGGACTGGACCGGCTGCCGGAACTCACCGAGCAGGCCCGCAGCGCCGGCCTCACCGTGGACGTCACCACCGAGGGCACCCCGGCCACGCTGCCGCCGGGCACCGACCTCGCCGCGTTCCGCATCGTCCAGGAGGCGCTGACCAACGTCGTGCGCCACTCCGGCTCGCGTACGGCCAGGGTGCTGCTCCGCCACACCCCCGGGGCGCTGGAGATCCGGGTCGACGACGACGGTCCGGCGACCGCCGGGGCGGGCGAACCGGGCGGCGGCAACGGGCTGGTCGGGATGCGGGAGCGGGCCGCCGCGCTGGGCGGCACCGTCGAGGCGGGCCCGCGCCCGGACGGCGGCTTCCGGGTCCGGGCCCGTATCCCGCTGGCCGGGCCGGGGACAGTGGACCGGGACCCGGGGGCGGATACGGTGACGCCCACCGCCACCGAGGAGGAGTCGTGATCCGGGTACTGCTCGCCGACGATCAGCTGCTGGTGCGGGCCGGCTTCAAGGTGCTGCTGGACGCCCAGCCCGGTATCGAGGTGGTCGCCGAGGCCGCGGACGGGCAGCAGGCGGTGGCCGCGGTCCGTGAACACCGCCCGGACATCGTGCTGATGGACATTCGCATGCCGGTGGTCGACGGGCTGGTGGCCACCCGCCGGATCACCGAGGACCCGCAGCTGCGCGAGGTGAAGGTCGTCATGCTGACCACCTTCGAGCTGGACGAGTACGTCTTCGAGGCGATCCGCTCGGGCGCCTCCGGCTTTCTGGTCAAGGACACCGAACCGGAGGAGCTGCTCCGGGCCGTGCGCGCGGTCGTCGCCGGTGACGCGCTGCTCTCGCCCGGTGTCACCCGGCGGCTCATCGCGGAGTTCGCGGCCCGCTCCAAGGAGCCGGCCGCGGCCGGTGCGCTGTCCGCGCTGACCGAGCGGGAGCGTGAGGTGATGGCGCTGGTCGGTATCGGGCTCTCCAACGAGGAGATCGCCCGCCGGCTGGTCGTCAGCCCGCTCACCGCCAAGACGCATGTCAGCCGCACGATGGTCAAGCTGGGAGCCCGCGACCGGGCCCAACTGGTCGTGCTGGCCTACGAATCGGGGCTGGTGCGGCCCGGCTGGCTGGGGTGAGCCGGGGCGATGGCCGGGTGACGGGCGCGGCCGATGCAGGGGCCTGGCCGGTGCGGTCCGGTGGGCGGTCGTGGGCCGGCCGCGTGACCGGCCCACTAC
>NZ_JBHYPE010000092.1:0-5626 GCF_042746015.1 Streptomyces sp. NPDC058773 | reverse complement strand
GGGGGGGGGGGGGGGGGCGCGGCCCGGGGGGGGGGGGGGGGGCCTCCCCCGGGGGGGGGGCGCGGACCCCCCCCCCCCCCCCCACTGCGTTGTGCGGCCCCTGCCGGGCCAGGTAAGGTAAGGGTTACCTCACTGATGATCAGCCGGATCGGTGGGGCATCCCACCGGAGGTGAAACCGCGTGTACGTCTGCTCTTGCTTCGGGATCACCGAGCAGCAGGTCCGCGACCACGCGGACACGGGCGCCTGCACGCCCCGCCAGATCGCCTCCGCCTGCAAGGCCGGCACCGACTGCGGCGGCTGTGTGCGCCGTATCCAGTCCCTGCTCGGCCGGGGTGACTGCCCCCGCCGGGAGCTCATCGACAGCGGTGCGCCCGAGCCGCTGGCCGCGGAGGCGGGCGTCGTGGCGCCCGCGGCGCTCTCGGAGGCCGCGTAGCCCTCCGGGGTGCGGGTGATCCGCCCGTGCCGGCCGGACCGTCGCGGAGCGCGGACCACCGGCCGCCCGCTCAGCTCGGCTGCTCGATGACCTGGGCGATGTAGAGCGCCTCCCCGAGCTTCTCGATCAGTTCCAGCTGGGTGTCGAGATAGTCGATGTGGTGTTCCTCGTCGGCGAGGATGTCCTCGAAGATATTCGCCGAGGTGATGTCGCCCTTGTTGCGCATGAGTTCGATGCCGCGCTTGAGCCGGTCGATGGCCTCGACCTCGATCTGCCGGTCGGCCTGGAACATCTCGGTGACGGTCTGGCCGACCCGTACGTGGAACAGCCGCTGGTAATTCGGCAGACCGTCGAGGAAGAGAATCCGGTCCGTCAGGATCTCCGCGTGCTTCATCTCGTCGAAGGACTCGGAGCGGGTGTACTTCGCGAGCTTCGTCCAGCCGAAGTTCTCCTGCATCTTGGCGTGCAGGAAGTACTGGTTGATCGCGGTCAGCTCGGCGGTCAGCTGCTCGTTGAGGAATTCGATGACCTCGGGGTCGCCCTGCATGGCTGCGGGCTCCTTCCACGCGAGAACTGGGCAGGTGCCGCGCATCCTCGCACCGCCTGGAGCGGGGCGTCCAGTAAGTGCACGCTTAGTACGAGTTGCCCGAATCCCTCCCTCCCTGGTCATCGGCACCCCTTCCGGTCTGACAACATGGAGGGCATGGGTCAGCCGGAAAGCCGCGAAGAGGAGCCTCCTGAGCTGCCTCCGGGGCAGCGGCTCCAGCGGGGCTGGCCGGTGACGCATTACGGGCCGGTGCCGAAGTTCCGTGCCGACCGCTGGGAGTTCCGGGCGTTCGGCGCCACCGCCGACGGCGCGAAACACTGCTGGTCACACGAGGAATTCACGGCACTGCCGTACACCACGGTCGTCGCCGATATGCACTGCGTGACGAAATTCAGCATGCTGGGAGCCGAATGGGGCGGGGTGCACACCCGGACCATCCTGGAGCTGGCGCCGCCGGCACCCGATGTCACCCATGTCATGGTGTGGGCCGAGTACGGATTCAGTTCGAATTTGCGGATCGAGGATTTCGCCGCGGAGAACTGCCTCTTCGCCACCCATCGCTCCGGTGAACTCCTCACCGCCGAGCACGGATTCCCGGTCCGGCTGATCGTGCCCCACCTGTACGCCTGGAAAGGGCCCAAGTGGGTCCGCGGCATCGAATACATGCGGGCCGACCGCCGGGGTTTCTGGGAGGAACGCGGCTACCACAACCTGGGCGACCCGTGGCGGGAGCAGCGCTACTCGTACCAGGAAGAGCCCGGCGACGGCCCCGAGCTCTGAGCCGCAGGCCCGGATCCGGTGGCCGGTGCGACCCATGATCAGTGGTGGTAGCGGTGCACCACCGCATGCCCCTTGCCGCGGCCGATCATCCACTTGTTGACCGGTGTGGTCACCACGAAGGCGAGCAGCAGGGACGCGGCCAGCACGCCCCAGAACAGCGCGTCCGAGAGCTGGGCGTCCATGGCGCTCGGCCAGAGCGCGATCACGCCGTTGTCGATCAGCTCCATGACCGCGATGGAGAGCGTGTCGGCGGCCAGCGCCACCCGGAGCGCTGCCCCGAGGCCGACCCCCGCCGCCAGGACGCCGCGCACCGTGAGCGCATAGCCGAAGACGAAAGCCAGCACGATCGCCAGGATCATCGTCGGGACGTTGTGCCAGCTCAGCGCCGTACCGATCACCATGCCGAGGATCTCGCCAAGGGCGCAGCCGGTCAGGCAGTGCAGGGTCGCCCGAGCCGCCGGCGCCCAGCCGGCAGGGCCGGGAGCGGGGCGGCCGGCGGACGGCGCACGGCCGACGTGGTCCGGGTGGCCGGCGCGCTCCGGGGCGCCGTCCCGGTCACCGTGTGCGGGCGTGGCCGCCCGGTGCTCATGCGGTGCGCGTTCCATGGAAACCCCCACGCGAGAGAGCGGTCCCTGCCGTACCGCAGGAACAATGTACCCCCCAGGGGTATTCCCCCATGGGGTGTCGGCGGGTCTCAGGGCGCGCGCAGCTCCTTGAGCCGGGCCACGTCCGCCGCATGCCCCTCCTTGCCGCCCGGTGTCTCGACGACCAGCGGCACCCCGGCCGTCGCCGGATGCACGAACAGTTCGCCGAACGGCTCCGCACCGATGTGACCCGCGCCGATGTTCTCGTGCCGGTCCTTGTGGGCGCCCGCCACATCCTTGGAGTCATTGGCGTGGATCAGCTTCAGCCGCCCCTCGCCGGTGACCTCCACCAGCTCGTCCAGCAGCGCCTTCATCCCGCCCGGCGCCGCCATGTCGTGCCCGGCGGCGAACGCATGGCAGGTGTCGAGGCAGACGCCCAGTTTGGGGTGCCGGTCCAGCGCGTCGAAATACGGCCCGAGGTCCTCGGCCAGCGCACACAGCGACGCGCCCTGCCCGGCCGTCGGCTCCAGCAGCAGCCAGGGGTCGTCCGGCCGTGTCAGCTCCTCCAGCAGCGGCCGCATCCGCTCCCTGACCTGCGCCATCGCCGTCGCACGCGGCCGTCCGCCGGTCGCCGAACCGGTGTGCACGACCACCCCGAGCGCACCGATCTCGCGGGCGCGGCGCAGCGAATGCCGCAGCGACGCCACGGACTTGTCGACCGTCGCCTCGGTGTGGGAACCGAAGTTGATCAGATACGGCGCGTGCACATACGCCGGAATCCCGTGCAGGTCACAGGCCGCCCGGAACGCCTCGTCCTGTGCGGGGTCGCCGGGGGCCGTCGCCCAGCCGCGCGGGTTGGCCACGAAGACCTGCACGGCCTCGTCGCCCATCTCACGGGCGTACGGAATGCCGGTCTTTGCCAGACCGCCGGCCACCGGCACATGGCCACCGACCGGATTACGGGCGCGGGCGCGCTGCTCGGCGCCCTTCGGGGAGGGGGAGGTACTCACCCTCCCAGGGTGCCAGGTGCGCTGCGGCCGCCGTCCCCCGGACGGCGGGCCGCCGCAATCGGCGCGCTACAGCGCGCCCTTCATCTTGATGGTGATCGTGCCGCCCTTGGGCGCCTTCTTGCCCGCCTCCACGGACTGCGACTCGACCTCGTCCTGCGGGAAGAGGAACGGCTTGTCCACCTCGACCTGGAAGCCGAGATCCGTCAGCTGCTTCTTGGCGTCCTCTTCGTTCTTGCCGGTCACATCCGGCACGGGGACCATCTCGGGGCCCTTGGACAGCGTCAGGGTGACCGTGTCGCCCTTGCCCAGCTTCTTGCCCTCGGCGGGGGTCTGCCGGGCGACGGTGCCCTTGTCCTGGGTCGAGTGGACCGGCTCGGCGGCGAAGCGCACCTTGAGCCCCGCCGCCCGCAGTGTCTCCGTGGCGTCCGCCCGCTCGCTGCCCAGCACACCGGGCACCTCGACCTCGGCGCCCCGGCTGATGGTCAGCGCCACCGCCGTGTCGGGCCGCCGCTTGGTGCCCGCGGCCGGGTCCGTACCGATCACCGAGCCCTTGGCGACCTCGTTGCTGAACGTCCGGGTCTCGGTGCCCGGGACCAGCCCGAGATCCCGCAGCTTGCGCTTCGCGTCGGCGACCGGGGTGCCCGACAGATCCGGGACGGTGACGATGTCCGGGCCCCGGGAGACGGTGATCGTGACCGTGTCCGTACCCCGGATCCGCCTGCCGTTCTCCGGGTCCGTCTTCATCACATGGCCGCGCTCCACGTTCGAGCTGAAGCCGCGCACCACCTTCACGTCCAGCCCCTCGTCCCGCAGCGTCCGCTCGGCCTTGGCCTGCGGCATGTCCAGCACCGCGGGGACCGTGGTGAACTGGCCGGAGTTGATGTACCAGACGCCGGTGCCCGCCCCGAGGAGCAGCAGCACCGCCGCGATGACCGTGATCAGCTTGTGCCGCTGGAGCAGCCCGCCGCGGGGCGCCTCCGGAGCCGGCGCCGGACGCAGCCGGGTCGTCCGCTCCGACGGCGGCACCTCCAGCCTGCTGGTGCGGTTCAGCTCCGCCCCGTCCGTCCCCGGCAGCGGCGGCTGTACGCCCTCGGGCCGGGGTATCACGTCCGTCGCCTCCGAGCCGTCGCCCGCCCCGCCGACGAGGCCGCCCGCGGGCACCTCCTTGGCCGTCGGCGGCACGATGTCCAGCTGGTCGTCGGTCAGCTGCGCACGGGCCTCCTGCGCCCGGGACAGCAGCGCCACCGCGTCCTGCGGCCGCTGCTGCGGATCGCGGGCGCAGGCCAGCGCGACCAGCTCGTCCAGCTGCGGCGCGAGACCGGGCACCAGCCCGGACGGCGGCAGCACGTCCTCGTGCAGATGCTGGTAGAGGACCTGTGCCACGGAGCCGCCGTTGTGCGGCTTGCCGCCGGTCAGCATCTCGTAGAGCACCACACCGCAGGCGTAGACATCGACCCGGGCGTCCGCGGTGCCGTGCTCCATCTGCTCGGGCGCGAGATAGGACACGGTCCCCAGTACGGAGCCGGTCGAGGCGGTGGTGTTCGTGTCCACCGCACGCACCAGACCGAAGTCGGCGACCTTCACCCGGCCGTCGTCCCCGATCAGGACGTTCTCCGGCTTCATGTCGCGGTGCACCAGACCGGCCCGGTGCGCGGCCCCCAGCGCGGCGAGGATCGGCTCCAGGACGTCCAGCGCGGCCCGCGGCTGGAGAGCGCCGCGTTCGCGCAGCACATCGCGCAGTGTGCAGCCGGCGACGTACTCCATCGCCAGATAGACGTACGTCCCGTCCGTGCCCTGGTCGAAGACCCCCACCACATTCGGATGCGACAGCCGCGCGACCGACTTCGCCTCCCGGATGAACCGGTCGACGAACGCCGCGTCCGTCGCAAGCGTCGGGTGCATCACCTTCAACGCGAGCAGACGGTCCAGCCGGGTGTCCACGGCTTGATAGACCGTGGCCATCCCCCCGGCGGCGATGCGCGCCTGGACGCGGTAGCGGCCGTCGAGCAGCTGGCCCACGAGCGGGTCCTGAAGCGTCATATCCACGGCGAGGAGTCTAATCGGCCGTACGTTTTCGGCTTTGCCGCCGTGGTGGTTGCGCGCCGTTTCGCTGCGCTTTGCCTCGGCCCGCGTTTTTGGCTTTCCCGCCGTGTGGGTTGCTCGTCGTTGCGCCTGCGGCGGGCGGGTGGTTGTCGGGTGCGGTGACGGGCCTCCGGTGCCTGGTGTGTGGACTGCTTCGCTTTACGTCCACACACCAGGCCCCTCCGGCC
>NZ_JBHYPE010000091.1:0-6811 GCF_042746015.1 Streptomyces sp. NPDC058773 | reverse complement strand
GTCCGGACGTAAAGCGAAGCAGTCCGGACACCCTGCCCCGTAGGTCCGTCACCGCACCCCGACAGCCCCGCGCAGCGGACCAGGGCCCGCCGCAGGCGCAACGGCGGGCGCAGCGCGCAGCGGGCGACAGACGACGAACAACCCCCACGGCGGGCAAGCCGAAAGCGTGGGCCGAGGCCCAGCGCAACGGCACTGGCAGACTGGGGACCATGCCCATTCACGAGAACCTGCTCGGGGGTCCGCCCCCGACCCACCTGCCCGACGACCCCGAGCCCCGCGAGCTGCTCGCCGCGGGCACGGCCCCGGCCGACGTCGCCGCGAAGTACCCGACCTCCTCCCTGGCCTGGGCGCAGCTCGCGGACGACGCGTTCGAGGGAGGCCGGGTCGTCGAGTCGTACGCCTACGCCCGCACCGGCTACCACCGCGGTCTGGACGCGCTGCGCCGGGCCGGCTGGAAGGGCCACGGCCCGGTGCCGTTCGAGCACGAGCCCAACCGCGGCTTCCTCCGTGCGCTGCACGCCCTCGCCCGCGCCGCCCAGGTGATCGGCGAGCAGGACGAGTACGAGCGCTGCTCGGCCTTCCTGCGGGACTCCTCGCCGACCGCGGCGGACACCCTCTCCTGACCGGCCGCCGCCGGCCCCCGCACCGGGGCCGGCCGCGCTCCGGCCGGGGGAGCGCCCAGGTCAACGGGCCGGCCGCGCTCGCGGCCGGCCCTTGCGCGGTCGCTGTCCAGCACCGATGATTTCAGTGGGCCGGGCCATCCCGCGCCCGAGGGGACCGGGGCTCCCGAGCCGACGAGGAAGGGGCGGACCGCTACCCGGTAGTTCGCACCTGAGGAGTCCCTCATGTCGCAGCCGTCTCCCATCGACCCCCCGGACCCCGGACCGACCGCGCCCGCCGTGTGCCCGCTGTCGGCCGGCACCGCTGCCGACGGCCCGCCGTTCGCCCCGGACATGAGCATCGGCAGCAGCAGCACGACCCCGTACGAGGACTACGTCCAGGCGGGCGTCCTCACCCATTTGCAGCACCCGCTCTCCGACGACCCCGGCGAGATGGTCTTCCTGGTCACCACCCAGGTCATGGAGCTGTGGTTCACGGTCGTCGTGCACGAGTGGCGCACCGCCGCCGAGGCGCTGCGCCGCGACGATCTGCCGGTCGCCACGGACGCGCTGCGCCGCTCCACCTACGAGCTGGAGGCGCTGAACGCCGCCTGGAAGCCGCTCGCCCGGCTGACCCCCGCGCAGTTCAACGCCTACCGCGGCGCGCTCGGCGAGGGATCCGGCTTCCAGTCGGCGATGTACCGGCGGATGGAGTTCTTGCTCGGCGAGAAGTCCGCGTCCATGCTGGTGCCGCACCGCGGTGCGCCGCGCGAGCTGGCCGAGCTGGAGAAGGCGCTCCAGGAGCCGAGCCTGTGGGACGAGGTGCTGCGGATGCTCGCCCGGCGCGGCTGGGCGGTGCCCGAGGCCGTGCTGCGGCGGGACCCGACGCTGCGTTACGAACCGGACCCGGGGGTCGAGGCCGTCTGGGCCGAGATCTACGCCGGGCCGCAGGACTCCGAGCTGGTCCGGCTCGGTGAGGTGCTGACCGATGTCGGTGAGCTGATTCTCCGCTGGCGCCACGACCATCTGGTCGCGACCTGGCGGGCGATGGGAGCGAAGATGGGTACCGGTGGTTCCGCGGGCGTGGCCTGGCTGGAGAAGCGGGCCCGCAAGAACGTCTTCCCCGAGCTGTGGACGGCGCGGAGCCATGTCTGAGACCCCTGAGATGTCCGAGGCCACCGGCCGGATCGAGACCACCGGCCGCATCGGGCCCGCCGCGGCCCGTGAACACGCCGTGCGCGCCGCCGAGTTGGACGCCGCCGACCCGCTGGCCGCGGTCCGCGACCGGTTCGTCCTCGACCCCGCGCCCGACCACGCCTCCGGCGACGAGGCCGTCTACCTCGACGGCAACTCCCTCGGCGCGCTGCCCCGCGGGGTGTCCGACCGGATAGCCGACGTCATCAGCCGGGAGTGGGGCCGGCTGCGCATCCGGTCCTGGAGCGAGTCCGGCTGGTGGACCGCGCCCGAGCGGATCGGCGACAAGATCGCCCCGCTGATCGGGGCGGGGCCGGGCCGGGTGGTGGTCGGCGACTCGACCAGCGTCAACATCTTCAAGGCCGTCATCGGCGGCGTCCGGATGGCCGGCAAGGGCTGTACGGAGATCCTGGTCGATGCCACGACCTTCCCGACCGACGGCTACATCGTCCGTTCCGCGGCCCGGATGACCGGCCTCGCGGTGCGCCCGGTCGAGCCCGCGCGGATCGCCGACGAGGTCACCGAGCGGACCGCGCTGGCGCTGGTCAACCACGTCGACTACCGCACCGGCCGGCTCAACGACCTGCCCGGCATCACCCACGCGCTGCACTCCGCGGGCGCGCTCGCCGTCTGGGACCTGTGCCACAGCGCCGGCGCGCTGCCGGTCGGCCTCGACGCCCACCATGTCGATCTCGCCGTCGGCTGCACGTACAAGTACCTCAACGGCGGCCCGGGGGCGCCCGCGTACCTCTACATCCGCGAGAGCCTCCAGGAGCGGTTCGAATCGCCGCTGCCGGGCTGGAACTCGCACGCCGATCCGTTCGCCATGGATCCCGCGTACGCCCCGGCCGACGGCATTCTGCGCGGCCGGGTCGGCACCCCCGACATCCTGTCGCTGCTCGCCCTGGAGGCGGCGCTGGAGGCCTGGGACGGGGTGTCCATCGAGGAGGTGCGCACCAAGAGCCTGGCCCTGACCGACTTCTTCCTGGAGTGCGTGGCGGCCTATGTGCCGCCGGGCCGGGTGCGCTCGGTCACCCCGTCCGAGCATCATCTGCGCGGCAGCCAGGTGTCGTTGGCGTGTTCCCCCAAGCTCACCGCCGCGGACGGCAGCTCCCTCGCCGGGGAGGTGATGGACGAGCTGATCCGGCGCGGGGTGGTCGGCGACTTCCGCCGGCCCGATGTGCTGCGCTTCGGCTTCACCCCGCTCTACACGTCCTTCGCTGATGCGGAGCGGGCGGCCCGGGTGCTCGGTGAGGTGCTCGCGGCGCTGCCCGATGTGGAGTCCGGAGCGGCCGGGTGACGGTGGCCGGCGAGGAGACGGCGCTGCTGGGGCTCGCCCCGGTGGCGCCGGACCGGACGGTGGCCTACGGGCCGCATCCGGACCAGATCGTCGACGTCTACGCACCGCGGGCGGCCGGCGACGGGGCGGCGGCGGTCCGCGGCCCCGTGGTCGTCCTGCTGCACGGCGGGTTCTGGCGCGCGGCCTACGACCGCCGCCATCTCTCGCCGCTCGCCGCCGAACTGGCCGGGCAGGGGGTGCCGGTCGCACTCGCCGAGTACCGCAGGGTCGGCGCGGGCGGCGGGGCGCCGCAGACCTTCGAGGACGTCACGGCGGCCGTAGGAGCCGCCGGGGCGGCGCTGGCGGAGGACGGGGCGGACCCCGCCGTGATCCTGGCCGGGCACTCCGCGGGCGGCCATCTCGCGCTGCTCGCCGCCGCCCGGCCCGGCACCCCGGTGACCCGCGTCGTCGCGGTCGCCCCGGTCGCCGATCTCGCCCGCGCCCATGAGCTGGGGCTGAGCGGCGGTGCGGTGGCCGAGCTGCTGGGCGCCGGGCCCGGCCTCCCGGAGCGCCTCGCCGCGGCCGACCCGGCCCGCCGTCCGCCGCCGGCCGGCATCCCGGTCACGATCCTGCACGGCACCGACGACCCGGAGGTCCCGGTGGACCTCTCCCGCCGCTACACCGCACGGAACCCCGGCGGCACGGAGCTGCGCGAGTTGCCCGGCGTCGGTCACTACGCCCCCGTGACCCCCGGCAGCCCCAGCTGTCACACACTGATCCGTTGCGTGCACGGACTCCGTAGTACTTGAGGCGGACGCCCGCAGATCCCCACTGGTGGGGACGCCGCGGGGGCCCCCGTTGCTTACCGTTGTCAGCGTGAACGAGACGACCCAGACGCAGGGCTCCCTGCACTCGGAGGCACGGATAGCCCATGGCGCCCTGCACCGGCTGCGCCAGGACCTCTTCGTCGACGCCTTCGCCTTCCGTCCGCTGCCGCCGCTGGAGGACGCCAAGATCTCCCGTTGGGTGCCGTGGCTGCCGGGGCGGCTGCGGCGCTGGGCGTGCTGGCTGCCGCACCTGACCGTCGGCTTCTTCTCGGTGTGCGTCCTGCTGGCGATGCTGGCCAGTTCGGGGCCCGGACGGCTGCACGGCCTGCTGTCCGCCGCCTTCGCCGTGCCGGTCGCCGCGGCGCCGCTGCTCACCCTCTTCCGGCCGGTGGGCGCTTACTGGCTCGCGCTGTGCGCGTTCGTCGTGGGCGGCTCCGTCGACGCGGTCGTCGACCCGTGGGGCGATGTCTTCGGCAACGGTGCCTTCCCGGCCCTCCTCGCGGTGATGGTCCTGGTGGTGCTGCGCAGCCGGCCGCGGCTGGCCGCGGAGATGTGGCTGGTCACCTTTGCCGCCGCGGGGGTCATCATGCTGCTCACCGGGTCGGGCCTGGGCCAGCTGCCGCCGACGGCGTTCTTCTGCGCAGTGGTGCTGATCTCCGCCGCCGCGGTCCGTGCCTGGCGTGAGGAGCGCCGGCAGGTCGTCGAGACCCAGAGCGTCACCGAGGAGGAGCGCACCCGGCGCACGCTCCTGGAGGAGCGCGCCCTGATCGCCCGCGAGCTGCACGATGTGGTCGCCCACCACATGTCCGTCATCGCCATCCAGGCCGAGGCGGCGCCCTACCGCGTCAAGGACACCCCGCCCGAGCTGGCCACCTCGTTCGCGACGATCCGGGAGAACGCCGTCGCCGCGCTCGCCGAACTGCGCCGCATCCTCGGCGTGGTGCGCTCCGCCGACCCGGACGCCTTCGCCGAGAGCGACCCGGAGGCCCCGCAGCCCACCCTGGGCAACCTCGACTCGCTGCTCGACAGCGTCCGCGGCGCCGGGCTGGTCGTCGAGGCCGTGGTGACCGGTTCGCCCCGGCCGCTGCCGCAGGGCGTCGAGCTGTCCGCGTACCGGATCGTGCAGGAGGGGCTGAGCAACGCGCTGCGGCACTCTCCGGGCGCCGATGCCCGGGTGGAGATCTCCTACGTGCTGGGCGGACTGGGCGTACGGATTGTCAACGGCGCCCCGAGCCGGCTGGCCAAGCCGTCCCCGGGCGCGGGGCACGGCGTGCTGGGCATGCGGGAGCGGGTACAAATGCTGGGCGGCGAGATGACCGCCGAGCACACCGAGGACGGCGGCTTCGAGGTCGCGGCGTTCATCCCGGTGGCGAACACGACGGGTGAGACGAAGGCAGGGGGAGCGCGGGCATGATCCGGGTACTGATCGTCGACGACCAGGTGATGGTCCGGGAGGGCTTCTCGGTCCTGCTCAACGCCATGCCGGACATGGAGGTCGTCGGGGAGGCGGTCGACGGCCGGGAGGCGGTGCGCAAGGTCGCCGTCCTCAAGCCCGATGTCGTCCTGATGGACATCCGGATGCCGGAGATGAACGGCCTGGAGGCGACCCGCGAGATCGTGGCCGCCGACGCGGGCGCCAAGGTCCTCGTGCTGACCACCTTCGACCTGGACGAGTACGTCTACCAGGCGCTGCGCTCCGGGGCCAGCGGCTTCCTGCTCAAGGACGCCTCGGCCGGCCAACTCGCCGAGGGAGTGCGGATCGTGGCCTCCGGCGAGGCGCTGCTCGCCCCCACCGTCACCAAGCGGCTGATCTCCGAGTTCTCCCGTCTGGGCACGCCCCGCGCCCCCGCCCAGGAGCGCATCGCCGATCTCACGGAGCGCGAGACCGAGGTCCTGGTGCTGGTCGCCCAGGGCCTGTCGAACGGGGAGATCGCCGAGCAGCTGGTGGTCGCCGAGTCCACGGTGAAGACGCATGTCAGCCGCATCCTGGTGAAGCTGGGGCTGCGCGACCGCACCCAGGCCGCGGTGTTCGCGTACGAGGCACGGCTGGTGACGCCGGGCGGCTGAGGCCCCGGGCGGTGCGCGAGGGCCGCCGGCGGTGCCGTTCCGCCGGCGGCCCTCGTATGCGGCCCGCTACGGCTGCGGGACCTCCCGCAGCAGCTTCGAGCTCCAGGGGCACCAGATCAGTCCGGGCAGGAACGGTCCGCCGGCCTCGTCCAGATGCTCCTCGACATAGGGCGTGGTGGCGTCACAGACCTCGATGGCGAAGTCGAAGAAGTCGATGGTCTCCGGGCGCAGATGGAAGCTCCAGCGCCAGTTGTACGGGGCGGGGCGCTTGTCGATCCGGCCGATGACATGGGGCTCCGAGCTGGTCGCACCGCTCAGCAGATCGCGGGCGTGCTGGATCTTGCGCGGGTCGGTGATCTTGATGACGAACTCCGCGCGGGTGACGTCGGTCATCACGAAGTAGGCCGCCGCGTCGGCCCGGGTGCGCTGCGCGTCGCTCGTCTGCTTCCCCTGGGCGGGCCCGGCCGCCGTGACGGCGAGGAGCGCCGCCGCCGCGAGAATGCCGATCCTGGTGGTGATACGTCGCATGGAACCCTCCGGTGCCGCGGGTCGTGGTCACGACCGTGCGCACGGAAAGTAATGGGTGGATTACCGATAGCTCCAGAGTTACTGCGGGTTATCGCACCGCCAGGTGAAATGGCGAACAGTGACTGGCGGCCGCCGGGGTCATGTGCTGGGTCGTGTGCCGTATCCACACCCTGTGGACAGTCGCGCTCCGGCGCGCCATCGGGTACGGCAGTGGGGGGGGGGGGGGCGGGCCGGCCGCCGGGGCGGGCGCGGGCGCGGGGGGGGGGGGGCCGGGGGCGCGCCCGCGCCCCCGGGGGGCGGCGCGGGGGCCGCCGCCC
>NZ_JBHYPE010000090.1:0-6923 GCF_042746015.1 Streptomyces sp. NPDC058773 | reverse complement strand
CGTATACACACAGTGTGTACTGCGTAGGTATAGTCCCTTCGAGTCCATCGACCGCTGTCTCCGAGGGTCGGCGCGGCGCGGCGACAGCCCCGTACGCGCCTGCTTCGCCATGCGCAAAAACGCAGGTCACGGGCCCGCTGTCGACCCTCCCCCACCTGAGAAGAGGCCACCGTGCTGAAGCTGAAGTCCGCGGCCCGCCGCACGTCCATAGCCGGTCTGCTGGCGGCCACGTCCCTGGTCCTGGCCCTCAGCGGCTGCGCCACGTACGACGTCACCGCCCCGGCCGACGCCCGCGCCGAGGCACCGGCCGCCGCCGTCCGGGCCAAGGACCGCGCCCTCGCCGAGGCCGACGATGCCAAGGCCCCCCGGGACACCGCCGGTGACGACGTCGACTGCCGCAAGGCGAAGTGCGTCGCGCTCACCTTCGACGCGGGCCCCAGCGAGAACACCAACCGCCTGCTGGACATCCTCAAGAAGGAGAAGGTGCACGCGACCTTCTTCATGCTCGGCGAGAACCACGTCGAAAAGCGCCCCGCGGAGGTGAAGCGGATCGACGCCGAGGGCCATGAACTGGCCAACCACACCTGGTCGCACCAGATCCTGACCGATATCCCGCCCGCGGCGGCCGAGCGCGAGATGTCCCGTCTCCAGGAGGCGGTCCGCAAGATCACCGGCAGGACGCCCCGGCTGATGCGCCCGCCCCAGGGCCGGACCGACCAATCCGTCTCCGACATCAGCAAGAAGCTCGGCCTGGCGCAGGTCCTGTGGAGCGTGACCGCCAAGGACTACCAGACCAACGACTCGGCCCTGATCACCAAGCGGGTGCTCGACCAGACCGAGCGCGACGGCATCATCCTGCTCCACGACATCTACCGCGGCACCGTGCCGGCCGTCCCCGGCATCCTCACGGAGCTGAAGAAGCGCGGCTACACGATCGTCACGGTCTCCCAGCTGCTCTCCCCGGCGAAGCCGGAGCCGGGGATGGTCTACCGGCCGTAGCACATGCGACAGGGGCGCCGGAAGCTCCGGCGCCCCTGCTCGGCTCATCCGCGGCTCACCCCTGGGGGCGCTCCGCCTCCACCCGCCGGCGGCCCTTGTTGTCATCGGACGCCGACGGTGCCGGGGACGGCGAGGTCCGCTGTCCGGGGGCGCCGCCCTTCGCCGCGCCCGGCTTGCGCTGCGGCACGGCCTCGGTGTCCTGGGGGAAGGTCAGCTGCTGGCTCTGCCACTGGAGGGCCGGTACGACCTCGCGCCGCCAGGTCGTGAACTGGTGGCTGCCCTGCGGCAGGATGATCGAGTCGACCGTCATCGGCGACTTCGCCGCATGCAGGAACTTCATGGTGTCGCCGTAATCCGCCTCGCCCTTACGGCTGCTGGCCACCAGCGCGGAGATCTGCGGCGCGGGGAGGTTCTTCAGCCGCCACAGCAGATCGTGCTCGCGCTCGCGCCGGGCGCCCGCCGGGCCGGGGCCGAAGAGGCTGCCGGTGGTCAGGTCATCCTTGATCGCGTAGTCACCGGAGAGCGAGACCGCCGAGGTGTAGACCTTCGGGTTGCGCATCGCCAGCTGGAGCGAGCAGGTGCCACCGGACGAGTAGCCGAACGCACCCCAGGCGCTGGGGTCCCGGCCCACCCGGTAGGCCGACTTCATCGCGTCCGGCAGGTCCTTGGTGAAGAACGTCTCGGCCTGCGGCCCGCCCGGCACGTCCACGCACTCGGTGTCGCGCGGCGGGGCGATCGTCGGCCGGACCATCACGATCACGGTCGGCTGCATCTTGCCCTGCGCGATCAGCCGTCCCGCGTTCTGCGGCACCTGGAGGTGCTGCGCGAGGTTCATGATCCCGCCGGGGTAGCCGCTGATGACGACCATGACGGGGAACCGCTGCCGGCGGAACTGCTGCTGGAAGTACTGCGGCGGCAGATAGACGAAGCCCGGGTTGATGGCCCGGGAGCGGCGGCCGACGATCTTGACGGACTCGACCTTGCCCACCCGGTCCGCGGGCCCCTTGGGCAGTCCGGTCACCCGGTCGAGCCCCTGCGGACCGGCCGGCTGGACCAGCCCGCCCTTGAGATTGCCGACCGAGGCGTACTGTCCGCCGCCCTGGTTCACGGCGGCCGGCGCCTCTTCCGTGTTGCCCAGCAGTTCGTCCCAGTTGCCGTAGAACTCGAAGTTGGTGTTCACGGCGAGGGCGAGCGCACACACGATCGACACCTGGGTGACCACGATCGCGCCGAGCCGGCCCAGGACGGCCCGCACCCCGCGCCGCGCCAGCCGGGGCCAGAGCCAGACCGTGGCGGCCACACAGAGCACCGCCAGCACGATCACCGTGTATTCGAGCGACTGACTGGTCAGCCCCATGCGCCCACATCTCCCGTCACCCTCGGAAGGGTTCTTGCCTTCTTAACCGGCCGCCTTAGGCACAACGGACGGCTCCGGACAATGGTCACCGGAGAAGACGGGCACACCTGCGCATCGGATACCTGAACGACCCAGTTCTTACCCTGCTCTTGCCACATCGTTTCCGCGGCGTGATGTCAGGACCGGGGGAGCGCCGCCGGGGCGCGTGGCGGCACGGGAGCGGGGCCCGCGGGGACGGGGCCGCCGCCCATGGGAGGGGAGGCCGGTTCCCCGTCCCACGGGCCACCGCCCTCGCTCACACCCCGATGCCGCGGCCGTCCTCGCGCCACACGCTCACCACGGAGGGCCGTACCAACTCCCCTTCGCCGTCCGGCCATTGCGACGCGGGCCGCTCCACACTCGCTCCGTCGACCTCACCCGGATGCTGCACGGCGACCATCACCCGCCGCTCCTGCACGACCGGCCCGCAGGTCTCGGCTCCCGTGGGCACGGTCAGGAACTGCCGGACCTCACCCCTCCGCTCCCCCGCGGTCGCCACGCCGAACAGTCCGTCATGACTTCCCAGCGCATTTCCGTCGGTGGAAATCCAGAGATTTCCGTGCACATCAAAGGTGATGTTGTCGGGGCAGGAAATCGGGCTGACCTGGTCCTTGGGGAATCCGCCGAAATAGGTGGCCGGGTCCTCCGGGTCACCGCAGACCAGGAAAAGCCGCCAGCCGAAACGCTCCGCCGCCGGATCGTCCCGCCGCTCGCGCAGTTCCAGAATCTGCCCGTGCTTGTTCTCCTTGCGCGGATTGGCCTCATCCACCGGAGCCTTGCCCGCCTTGCCCCGGTCGCTGTTATTGGTCAGTGCGACATAGACCCGTCCGGTGCGCGGGCTGGGCTCGACGTCCTCCGGCCGGTCCATCTTCGTGGCGCCCACCTTGTCGGCGGCGATCCGTGTGAAGACATAGACCTCCTCGGCCGTCATTCCCGGCACATACGAGGTGTCGCCGCAGGCCAGCGGAATCCACTCACCCGACCCGTCGAACTCGCCGTCCGCCGGCAGCTTGCCCGAACCGTCGATCTCCCCCGCCGCGCTGTCGCCGGTGAATTTGGCGGCATAGAGCGTCCCCTCGTCCAGCAGCGTCCGGTTGTGCTCCCGCGCGGCCCGCGAGTTCCCCTGCTTCATCCGCCGGGCGGAGACGAACTTGTAGAAGTAATCGAACTTCTCGTCGTCGCCCATGTAGAGAACGGGCCGGCCGTCCGCCGTCAGCCGCGGTTCGGCCGCCTCGTGCTTGAAACGCCCCAGCGCGGTCAGCTTCCGCGGCGTCGCCTCGGGATCGAAGGGATCGATTTCCACGACCCAGCCGAAGCGGTGCGCCTCATTCGGCTCCCGCACCACGTCGAAGCGCTTGTCGAACCGCTCCCATTTACGCTGGCTCGCGCCGCCGGTGATGCCGTACCGCTTGAGCCGGGCCGCCGCCACCGGATCGGTGACGCTGCCCCCGTTGGCGAAATACTGGTTGAAATTCTCCTCGCCGGACAGCACCGTCCCCCACGGCGTGATGCCACCGCCGCAGTTGTTGAGCGTCCCCAGAATCCGCTTCCCCTCGGGGTCGGCGGACGTCTTCAGCAGCTCGCTGCCCGCCGCGGGGCCGGTGACGTCGAACGGCGTGGTGCCGGTGATCCGCCGGTTGAGCCGGTGCCGGGGCACCGCCGTCAGCCGCCCGCTGTGCCGCTCCTCCTGGACGACCAGTACGGACAGCCCGTGCGCCGCCCAGCCGATCTCGGCCTGCTCCCGCGTCGGCGTCTCCGCGTCGTACCCGGCGAACATCAGCTGCTCGTCGGTGTACTCGTGATTGACCACCAGCAGCTGCCGGTGCCGCTCACCCGGCACCTCCAGCACCGCCATGTAGTCGTTGTTGTAACCGAACTGGCCCGCCTGCGCCTTCGCCGACTGCCGGTCCGGGTCGAAGGCCGGCGCACCCCGCAGAATCGGATCTCCCCAACGGACGACGATGTTCTGGGCGTGCCCCTCGGGGACGACCACCGCATCGGTCTTGTTCGGCGCCACGGTGGCGAACCGCAGCCCGCGTGCCGGCTTGTGGCCCTTCCCGTTCCGGGACGCCTCGCCGGGCACCGGCGCCGCGACGGCCGACGGCGCCCCCGCACCGCCCACCGCGCCCCCGGCAGCCGTCGCCACCGTCACGACCGCGGCGGCCCGTACCACCGAACGCCGGGACAGCGCACCAGTGATGACGTCACCGACATAGGCGTTGTCGCTCGTGTTGGGCGTCGCGTGGAAACAGGCGTCACCACAGCGGTACCGGCATGTCATGGCCGAACGCCCACCAGGATGCGAGCCGATCAGCGGCAGGAACTTGCGCATATTTCCCCCTCTTTGACGGTGTCGAACGAGCTCACACGGTTTGTGAGCGCAGTCGAAACGGTTTCGAGCGCGGTCGTTCGGTTCGTGGTCACGGTTCGCCGCGACGCTAAACGGGGCGATCCGCCACACGACGACGCAAACATGAACAGGCGGTGAATCCGGGGATACGGCAGACCCGCCCGCCACCGTACGAGGGGTCAAGAGGGGGCCCAGGGAAGGTCAAAGGGACGTACGGCGGTGACGCGGGTCCCGTACGGCGGTGGCGCGGATCGCGTACGACGCCGGCACACGGCGCGTACGACGACGGCCCGGATCGCGGGAAGGATGCAGTCCGGTATCGAAATTTCCGCGGGGAGCCATGCGCCGCGGCGTGTTCGCCTCGTCACTCAACCTCGTACGCAGGAGCGATGCCCTCTCGGCGGGACTCCGGCGCACCGGCTGAAACCTTCTGCCCCGTCACAGCCCCCGGATGGCCCACCACACAAGGCGCGGGGTCCCACGGTGAGGCCGGTCCCGGCCGCTACCCTTACGTATCCGTCCTGGTCAGGGACATGTCCGTGCGTCACGGACATACGCCGCACCCAGCACACGCAAGAGAGGTTCGCCGATGGGCATTCGGAGTCTGCTGCGCAACGCTTTCGGTCGCTCCAAGGCGGCCCGTGAAGAAACCGGCGCGGCCCCGAGCGGCGCCGACAAGCCGGAGTCCGCGACCATTCCGGAGGCCCGCGAGGAGTCCACCCCGGCCCCCGCCGCCCCGGAAGCCGAGGTCCCGGCGGCCCGGACGGCCCCCGCGGAAGCCCCCGCCACGGACCCGGCACCGACGACCCCGACGCTCCCCGCGCAGGGCGGCCCGGCGGACCGGGCTGACCGGAGCGCGGAGAGCGCTCCGGCGCAGGAGGAGTCCGTAGCGGCCGCGGCCCCTGAGGAGGCCGCCGGTCCGGATGCCGCCGAGGTACGGGACGAGCCCGTGGCCGAGGTTGGCGCGACAGCTACGGCGGATGTGCCGGATGCCCCGGACGCGACGGACGCGACGGACGCATCGGACGCGGCGGCTGAGCCCGTCGAGGCGACTGAGGCGGCCGGGGCCGAGGCGAAGGGGGAGCCGACGGCCGGGGCCGAGGCGAAGCGCCTCGCGGAACCGGAGGTTGTCGCGGAACCCGAGGCCACCGCCGGGCCGGCCACGGAGACGGCCGCCGAGGCCGAGGCCGGGGCCGAGGCGCCCGCAGAGACCGAAGAGCCCGAGGCAAAGTCAGCCGAGCCGGTCGCAGCTCCCGCAACCGAGCCGGTGACCGAGCCCGCGGCGGACGCGGAGACCGCCGCCCAGCCCGAGGACGAGCCGAAGGCCGCAGCGCCGCAGGCCACGGCGCCCAAGGCCGAAGAGCCAGAGGCCGAGCCCGTCACCCCTGCCGCCCCCGCTTCCGGCGCCGCCGCCTCGCTCCCCTCTGCCGCGCCCGCCCTCGTCAGCCTCTACAAGTCCGCGGGCAGCACCCTGGACAAGCACGGTCTCGGCAGCCAGCGCGCCGCGGTCTACCTGGTCCTGGACCGTTCCGGCTCGATGCGTCACTACTACAAGGACGGCACCGTCCAGAACCTCGCCGAGCAGGCCCTCGGCCTCTCCGCGCACCTCGACGACGACGCCACCGTCCCGGTGATCTTCTTCTCCACCGACATCGACGGCACCGCCGACATCGACCTCACCAACTACGAGGGCCGGATCGAGGAACTGCACGCCGGTCTGGGCCACATGGGCCGTACCAACTACCACTGGGCCATCAACGCGGTCGTCGAGCACTACAAGAAGTCCGGTGCCACCGCCCCGGCCTTCGTCATCTTCCAGACCGACGGTGCCCCGACCTCCAAGCCGGCCGCCGAGAAGGCGCTCTGCGAGGCGGCCGGACTGCCCATCTTCTGGCAGTTCATCGGCTTCGGTGACCCGGACGCCAAGGGCTTCGACTTCCTCCGCAAGCTCGATGACCTGGCCGTTCCGGAGAAGCGTGCCGTCGACAACGCGGGCTTCTTCCACGCGGGCCGCGACCCGCGCAGCCTCTCCCATGACGAGCTCTACCAGCAGCTGATGGTCGAGTTCCCGGAGTGGCTGAGCGAGGCCCGCGCGGCCGGCGTCCTCAAGGACAGCTGACCGGCCTCACCGCCACCCCACCCGACACCTCACCGGCCGCGGCCGGGCTCCCAGGGGCC
>NZ_JBHYPE010000089.1:0-8046 GCF_042746015.1 Streptomyces sp. NPDC058773 | reverse complement strand
GACGTAAAGCGAAGCAGTCCGGACACCCCCACCCGCGCAGGCCCGTCACCGCACCCAACAGCCCCGCGCAGCGGACCCGCCCGCCGCAGGCGCAACGGCGAGGGCACCGCGAAGCGGGCCACAAACGGCGAGCAACCACCACGGCGGGAAAGCCGAAAACGCGCGCCGAGGCACAGCGCAGCGCCAGGCACCGCGAAGCGGGCCACAAACGGCGAGCAACCACCACGGCGGGAAAGCCGAAAACGTGGGCCGAAAGCCAGACGCAGCCTCAGTAGCGGTACTGCTGCCCGTCGTACCCCGGCTGCTGGTAGGGCGGATAGGGCTGCTCGGGCGGGAGTTCGGCTTCGCGCTGCTGGGGGACCCAGACGCCGCCGGGCGGGGTCTCCCCGTAGCCCTGGTCCGGGTACTGGCCCGGCGCCTGCCCCTGGCCGTCGTACTGCTGCGCGGCGTACGGCGGTTGGGCGTAGGGGTCCGGCTGTGCGTACGGGTCGTAGGGCGCCGCGTACTGCTGGGCACCGAAGTACGGATCGGCGTAGGGCGCCTGCCCGCCCTGACCGTCGCCGTACGCCGCGTAGGGGTCGGCGTACGGGTCGGCGTAGGCGTCCTGGGCGGCCGGGCCCTGGCCGTAACTGGCGTCGTACGCATAGCCGTTGGCGTCGGCGTTCCCGTTGCCGGCGCCGCCGTAGACGTCGTAGCCGTAGCCGTTCTGCCCGTTGCGGGCATCGGGGCTGTAGATGCCGTACTGGCCGGTCTCCTCGGGCATCGGCTCGGGGGCGTAGACGGCGGTGGCGTCGGCGGCCCGTGCGTAGTCGTCCTGGACGGCGAACGGCTGGGTGGCGTAGGCGTCCTGGCCCTGCTGCGGCCGGTAGGGGTCCTGGGCGCGGTAGCCGTCGCCGGCGGCGTAGTCGTACGCGCCCGCGCCGCCATACGTGCCCGGCCCGGCGAACGTTTCCTCCGCGGCGAAGCCCTGGCCGCCGGCGGTGTCCTGCGCGGTGAAGCCCTGCCCGACGACGGCTTCCTGGGCGGCGAAGGCGTCCCGGCTCTGGAAGCCGCCGGTGCTCTCGAAGGTGTCCGGGCCGCTGTCGGGGACCGGTGCGCCGCCGCCCGGCGGCGGTACCGCCTCCAGGCCGGAGACCTGGAGGGTCGGTTCGGCGGGCGGCGGGCCGGCCTGGCGGGCCCGACGGCGCCGGTTCTCACCGGACTTGGCCGACTTACCGGGCGTTCCGCGCAGCGCCCAGCCGGTGGTGAAGCCGCGGCGGAAGGAGAGCGTGACCTGCGTCTGTCCGATGGCGAAGGCGATCAGGCCCAGCCCGATCACGATCACCGAGGGGATGATCACGCCGATGACCACACCGAGGAAGCCGGTGAAGGCGAGCAACCGCCAGCGCAGCCGCGCCTTGTACTGGAGCAGCACCTCACCGAGCAACCACAGGGCGACCAGACCGAATGCGATGTAGAGGATCGTCCAGCCCATATACGCCCCTCTTCCGCCGCTCGCCGGCCACCGTGATTCAGGACTGCTGGTGCAGCCCCAGATTCTCGTAGATTTCCAGGGTCGCCGTGGAGTGGTTCAGGGTAATGAAGTGCAACCCGGGAACATCCTCGGCCATCAAGCGTGCGCACAGTTCCGTTGCGTACTCGATCCCAATGGAGCGTACCGCCGCGGGGTCGTCCTTGACGGCCAGGATGCGCTCGGCCAGCTCGGGCGGGAATGCCGCATTGCTGAGCTGAGCGAACCGTTCGATCTGGCGCACGTTCGTCACCGGCATGATCTCCGGAATGATCGGCGTGGAGCAACCCGCCGCCGCGACCCGGTCCCGGAGCCGGAGGTAGTCCTCCGGATAGAAGAACATCTGGGTGATGGCGAAGTCCGCACCGGCCCGGCACTTGGCGACGAAGTGTGCCACATCGGTGTCCCAGTCCGTCGAGCGCGGATGCATCTCGGGGAAGGCGGCGACGCCGACGCAGAAGTCGCCGGACTCCTTGATCAGCCGGACCAGGTCGGCCGCGTAGCCGACGCCGTCGGGGTGCTTGACCCACTCGCCCATCGGGTCGCCGGGCGGGTCACCGCGCAGCGCGAGCATGTTGCGGATTCCGGCGTCGGCGTACTGGCCGATGATGTTGCGCAGATCCGCGGTGGAGTGGTTGACGGCGGTGAGGTGGGCGACCGGCGTCAGGGTGGTGTCGGTGGCGATGCGCTCGGTGGCACGCACCGTCCCGTCACGGGAGGTGCCGCCGGCGCCGTACGTCACGGAGACAAACGTCGGGGAGACGGCCTCGATCCGACGAATGGCGTTCCACAGGGTCCGCTCACCCTTCTCGGTCTTCGGGGCGGCGAACTCGAACGAATAGGACTGCTTGCCGGAAGCGAGCAGTTCGCGCACCGTGTGCGCACGATCAGTCCTGGTGGAAGCTGTACCTAGGGCCATAACGGCAGGTTAACCAGCCGCGGGGCGCGCACCAACCGTCTTCGGCGTAATGCCTGATTGGTCGGGTTCGTGTCCACTGGCTGGACATTTTCCGGTCGCCCGGACGACGGAAAACCTTCCCCTGCCCGCAAGCCCCCGCCACGGCGTGATTCCGGTCACCCGGCGGCAGCTCCCGGGCACGGGCCGCACGGACCGGCCCCCGGCCGTCCCTGGGGCGCCGGCCGGCACACCGGACAGCCGGCTAAGCGTCCCAGGTCCGGATGCGCTCGGCCAGGGCCGCGGCCGCCGCTCCCGGGTCGTCCGCCTCGGTGATCGCGCGGACCACGACGACCCGCCGGGCGCCGGCCCGCAGCACCTCGTCGAGATTCCCGGCGTCGATCCCGCCGATGGCGAACCAGGGGCGCTCGGGGGCGCGGGCGGCGGTGTAGCGGACCAGGTCGAGGCCGGGGGCGTGACGGCCCGGCTTGGTGGGCGTGGGCCAGCACGGGCCGGTGCAGAAGTAGTCCACCCCGGGCTCGGTGAGCGCGGCGTCCACCTCGGCCCCGGCATGCGTGGAGCGGCCTATGAGGACGTCCTGGCCGAGCAGGGCGCGGGCCGCGGGGACCGGCAGATCGCCCTGGCCCAGGTGCAGCACATCGCTGCCGGCCGCGTGCGCGACATCCGCGCGGTCGTTGACCGCGAGCAGCTTGCCGTGCCGCCGGCAGGCGTCCGCGAAGACCTCCAGATGCCGGAGCTCGGCACCGGCCTCCATGCCCTTGTCGCGCAGCTGGACGATGTCCACGCCCGAGGAGAGCACCGCGTCCAGGAACTGCGGGAGGTCTCCCTGCCGCTCGCGGGCGTCCGTGCAGAGGTAGAGCCGGGCGTCGGACAGGGCCTGGCGTGCGGTGCTCATAGGGCGGCTTCCCCCAAATCGGGGGCGTACGGGCCGGGCCTTCCGGCACGTACGCCCCTCGGGTGCGGTTACGGATGCGGGTGCGGCGGCCGGACGGCGGCGCGCCGCGCCGGGCGGGTCAGACGGCGAGCGCCTGGGCCCGGCGCTTCACCTCCGTACCGCGATTCTCGCGCAGCGCCTGGGCAGGCGTCCCGGGCAGGGTCTCATCCGGGGTGAACAGCCACTCCAGCATCTCCTCGTCGGTGAAGCCGTCGTCCTTGAGGAGGGTGAGGGTACCGACGAGGCCCTTGACCACCTTGTCGTCCTTGATGAAATCGGCGGGCACATGCAGCGCCCGGTTCTCGCCGCGGCGCACCGCGATCAGCTGGCCCTCCTTGACCAGCTGCCGGACACGGGTCACCTCGACGCCGAGCTGTTCGGCGATGTCGGGGAGGGTGAGCCAGGCGGGGACGAGTCCATCGATGTTTGCGTCAATCTCGGTCACAGGACAAGCCTGCCACCTCGCACTGACAGCCGGTAGCCGGGCATCGCCATCAGGGGCTTCGTGCACACCGGAGGGTGACGGCGGCCGCCCGGCAACCGGCGGCGCGGCGCCCGCTACACGGCGGCGGCCTTCAGCGGTACGGAGGCGTTCGCGGCCCGCTCCCGGTCCAGTACGACGCCCCGCTCGATCAGCTTGCGCCCCTGGGCGAGGTCCCGCGGCCGTCCCACGGCCAGCAGCGCGACGAGTCTTCCGTCCCGCAGCCAGATCACCGACCAGGCGGCCCCGGCCGGGTCGCCGCGCCAGACCAGCTCGTCGGCGTTGCCGTGGTGGCCCGCGTACTGCACGAAGCGGCCGAACTGCTCGGACCAGAAATACGGGACGGGGTCGTAGACCAGCCCTTCGGCGTCACCACGGGCGATGTTCTCGGCGACCGTACGGGGGCCCTGGAGGGCGTTGTCCCAGTGGTGGACCAGCAGGCGGGTGGCGTAGCGGGCCGACGGGAAGGAGGCGCAGTCGCCGACCGCGTAGACATCGGGCGCGGAGGTGTGCAGCCGGTCGTCGGTGAGGACGGAGCTGTCCTCCGGTGAGACCTCGATGCCGGAGCCGGCCAGCCAGGCGGTGGCGGGCCGGGCGCCGATCCCGATGACCACGGCGTCGGCGGGGAGCGTGGTGCCGTCTTCCAGAGTGACCGCGCCCGCGGTGACGGACGCGACCCGGGCGCCGGTGCGCAGCTCGGCCCCGGCGTCCGTGTACCAGCCGGACATGTGGGCGGCGACCTCGGCGGGCAGCGCACCCGCCAGCGGGCGGTCGGCGGCCTCGACGACGGTGACCGCGCAGCCCGCCTCGCGTGCCGCGGTCGCGAACTCGGCGCCGATCCAGCCGGCCCCGACGACCACGATCTCGTGCTGGGCGGCGAGCACCGGGCGCAGCCGTTCGGCGTCGTCGAGAGTGCGCAGCAGATGGACGCCGGGCATGCCCTCACTGCCGGGCAGCACGATCGGGTCGGCACCGGTGGCGATGACCGCGTAGTCGTAGGAGAGCGGCCCTTCGGCGGTCTCGACGAGGTGGGCGTCCGGCACCAGGCCGGTGACCGGGCGGCCGAGGTGGAGGTCGATGCCGAGCCCGGCGAAGTCGACGTCGAAGGCGGCGCCCTCGGCCTTGCCCAGCAGGACCGCCTTGGACAGCGGCGGGCGGTCGTAGGGCTGGTGGGGCTCGTCGCCGAGGAGCGTGATCGCGCCGCGCCAGCCCTGTTCGCGCAGGGCGACCGCGGTCTGCACACCCGCGATTCCGGCGCCGACGATCACGACGCGCGGCGTGTGGTCAGGGGCCTGGGAGGACTTGCTCTGCTCACTCACCCGATCACTCTAGGACGGTCCGCGACGCCGCCCGCAGCAGCGCGCAAGGAGATCTCTGACACACCGTCACTGCCGCCCGGACCGGAATACGGGCCCCCGGGGAGCGGGGGACGGTGCCTTACGGGCCTTCGCGGCACCGTACTAGGGTGACGGTTACACGCACTCGCGGGAGCCCGGACGGACCGGGCTGAGAGGGAGGCTGGCCGGCCTCCGACCGTACGAACCTGATCCGGGTCATGCCGGCGAAGGGAGGGGCTGAAAGATCATGCATCCACCTGCCACACCGAACGGACCGGCGGCTTTGCGCCCCGATGTGCTCGTCCTCGGGGGCGGCATCATCGGCCTGGTCACCGCCTGGCGGGCGGCCGGCCGCGGGCTGGCCGTCGCGCTGGCCGATCCCGCGCCCGGCGGCGGCGCGGCCCGGGTCGCGGCCGGGATGCTGGCCGCGGTCAGCGAGCTCCACTACGGCGAGCAGACCCTGCTGGGCCTCAATCTCGCCTCGGCACGGCGCTACCCCCGCTTCACGGAGGAGCTGGAGGAGGCCTCCGGGCAGCGGATCGGCTACCGGCGGTGCGGCACGCTGGCCGTCGCGCTGGACGCCGACGACCGCGCCCATCTGCGCGAACTGCACGCGCTGCAGACCCGCTCGGGGCTGGACTCGCAGTGGCTCAGCGGGCGCGAGTGCCGGCGCCTGGAGCCGATGCTGGCACCCGGGGTGCGCGGCGGGCTGCGGGTGGACGGCGATCACCAGGTCGATCCGCGGCGGCTGGTGAGCGCCCTGCTGACCGCCTGTGAGCGCGCCGGGGTGGCGTTCCACCGGAGCGCGGCGGTGCGGCTGACGGTCGACGGCGGGCGGGCCACGGGCGCCGAACTCACCGACGGCACCCGGCTGTCGGCGGGCCAGGTCGTGCTGGCCGCGGGCAGCCACAGCGGCCGGCTCGACGGGGTCCCCGACGCGGTGCTGCCGCCGGTCCGGCCGGTCAAGGGCCAGGTGCTGCGGTTGCGGCTGCCCGAGATGCCCGCCGGCAGCCCCGCCTTCCTCTCGCGCACCGTACGGGCCGTCGTCCGCGGCGGGCCGCTCTACCTGGTGCCGCGGGAGAACGGCGAACTGGTCGTCGGCGCCACCAGCGAGGAGCTGGGCTGGGACACCACCGTGACCGCGGGCGGGGTCTACGAGCTGCTGCGGGACGCGCATGAGCTGGTCCCCGGCATCACCGAACTGCCGCTGGCCGAGACCTGCGCCGGGCTGCGCCCCACCTCCCCCGACAACGCCCCGATCCTGGGGCCCACCGCGCTGCCCGGCCTCCACCTGGCCACCGGCCACTACCGCAACGGGGTGCTGCTGACCCCGGTCACCGGTGACGCGATGGCCGAGGTGCTGACCACCGGGAGCCTTCCCGAAGAGGCCCGCCCCTTCTCCCCCGCGCGCTTCTCCCCCGCCACCCCGGCGCCGGAGCGCACCCGCACCCGCGAGGAGCAGCCCGTATGAGCCGGCGCAGTCAGCGCACCGTCAACAGGCGCGCGGGTGGCGACGGCGCCCCCGCCGAACGAAGCGAGGCCGGCGCATGAGCGCGTCCACCGTGTCCGTCTCCGTCAACGGCGAGACCCGGGAGATCCCCGGCGGACTCACCCTCGACCGGCTCGTCGCGACACTGTCCCGGGCGCCCGCCGGGGTGGCCGCGGCGGTCAACGAAACCGTGGTGCCACGCACCCAGTGGCCCACCACCCCGCTCGGCGACGGCGACCGCGTCGAGGTGCTCACCGCGGTCCAGGGAGGCTGATCCGCAGACATGACCGACGATCCGTTCACCCTCGCCGGCACCGCCTTCGCGTCCCGTCTGATCATGGGGACCGGCGGTGCGCCCAGCCTCGACGTCATGGAGCGGGCGCTGCTCGCCTCCGGTACGGAGCTGACGACGGTCGCCATGCGGCGGCTGGACCCGACCGTGCAGGGCTCGGTGCTGTCCGTACTGGAGCGCCACAAGATCCGGGTGCTGCCGAACACCGCGGGCTGCTTCACCGCGGGCGAGGCGGTGCTCACCGCCCGGCTCGCCCGCGAGGCACTCGGCACGGACTGGGTCAAGCTGGAGGTCGTCGCCGACGAGCGGACCCTGCTGCCCGACCCGGTCGAGCTCCTCGACGCCGCCGAGACCCTCGTGGACGACGGCTTCACCGTGCTGCCCTACACGAACGACGACCCCGTGCTGGCCCGCAAGCTGGAGGACGTGGGCTGCGCCGCGATCATGCCCCTGGGCTCGCCGATCGGCTCCGGCCTGGGCATCCGCAACCCGCACAACTTCCAGCTGATCACCGAGCGGGCCGGCGTCCCCGTCATCCTCGACGCCGGCGCCGGCACCGCCTCGGACGCCTCCCTGGCCATGGAACTGGGCTGCTCGGCCGTGATGCTCGCCTCCGCGGTGACCCGCGCCCAGGAGCCGGAGCTGATGGCGACGGCCATGCGGTACGCCGTGGCGGCGGGCCGCCTGGCGTACCGGGCGGGGCGGATTCCGCCGCGGCGGTTCGCGGTGGCGTCCTCCCCGACGGAGGGAGTGGCCGCCTTCGACCCTGAGCGGCCGGCCTTTTAGGCTCCTTCCCACGTTTTCGGCTTTCCCGCCGTGGTGGCTGCTCGCCGTTTGTGGCCCGCTTCGCGGTGCCTGGCGCTGCGCTGTGCCTCGGCGCGCGTTTTCGGCTTGCCCGCCGTGGTGGTTTTTCGTCGTTGCGCCTGCGGCGGGCGGGGTCCGCTGCGCTGTGCCTCGGCCCACGTTTTCGGCTGTCCCGCCGTTGCGCCTGCGGCGGGCGGGTCCGCTGCGCGGGGCTGTCGGGTGCGGTGACGGGCCTGCGCGGGTGGGGGTGTCCGGACTGCTTCGCTTTACGTCCGGACACCCC
>NZ_JBHYPE010000088.1:0-8051 GCF_042746015.1 Streptomyces sp. NPDC058773 | reverse complement strand
TTCGCTTTACGTCCGGACACCCTGCCCCTCCGGCCCGTCCCCTCCCGTGGGTGGGTGGGTGTGAGGTGGTGGGGGTGGGCGCTTGGTGTCCTCTGCGGGACCGGTCAGGGGTGCTTCAAGGGGAGGGGGGCGCCCATGACCGCGTACGGGGTGGGGGCGCTGGGGAAGAGGACGCGGCGGGCCAGGTCTTGGTAGCCGAGGGAGCGGTAGAGGCGGCGGGCGGGGCTTTCGGTGTCGATGGCCGAGAGGATGGAGCGGGGTTCGGCGGCCTCGTCGGTGATGCGGGTGATCAGTGCGCGGCCGACGCCGCGGCGCTGGTAGGCGGGGTGGACGTGCAGCTCGGTGATGGTGAAGGAGTCATCGAGCCAGTGGTCCAGGCCCTCGCTGCGGAGGTAGGGCTCGACGACGGTGGACCACCAGTGGGCGCGGTCGTTGGGCATGCCGTAGACGAAGCCGGCCAGCCGGCCGTCGGGGGTGGTGGCGCCGAGCGCGCGGGCGCCGGGGCAGCGGAGGTGGCGCAGCACGATGTGCCGGCGGACGGCGACCTCCTCGTCGCTCAGCCCGAAGGCGAGCGCCTGGACGGCCAGCGCGTCGTCCACGCGGGCAGCGAGATCAAGGGGGCCGACCGCGACGTCATCCATGCCCGGAGCGTACAAGGCGGTGCGTCAGAACAGCACGCTCATGAACGCTCCGACTTCCTCGAAGCCGACCCGGCGATAGGAGGCGCGGGCCGCGGTGTTGAAGTCGTTGACGTAGAGACTGACGACGGGGGCGACGTCGCTGAGGGCGTAGCGCAGCACGGCGGCCATACCGGTCTCGGAGAGGCCCTTGCCGCGGTAGGCGGGGTCGACCCAGACGCCCTGGACCTGGCAGGCCCGCTGGGTGGCGGCGCCGATCTCGGCCTTGAAGATGACCTTGCCGTTCTCGATCCGGGCGAAGGAGCGGCCGGCGCCGACGAGTTCGGCGACCCGGGCCTGGTAGAGGAGCCCGCCGTCGCCGGCCATCGGGGAGATGCCGACCTCCTCGGTGAACATGGCCACGCACGCGGGCATGATCAGGTCCATCTCGTTCTTGCGGATCCGCCGGACGTCCGGGTCGGGGGCGATCTCGGCGGACGGTGTGGTGGTGACCATCAGGGGCTGGTGGGCACGGATTTCCCGGGCCGGTCCCCAGTAGGGCTCCAGCAGCGACCAGAGTTCGGCGGTGACTTCCGCCGGGCCGACGATGGACGAGCAGCGGCGGCCCTGGCGGCGGGCGCGCTCGGCGAAGCCGCGGACGGCCTCGGAGCCGGCGCAGACCGGGACGAGGTTGGCGCCGGCGTAGCAGAGCGACTCCAGGCGGCCGTCCACGTACCAGCCCCACATCTCGCCGCCCAGCCGCCAGGGGTCGAGACCGGCGACCTGTACACGGGCGGCGACAAAGGCATTGGCGACCGGATCGCGGTCGAGGACCGCGAGGGCGTCGTCGAGTTCCCCCGGCTCGAGGACCTTGATGGCGGTGGTCGTCAGCACGTGTCGGAAAGCCTCACCGTTACGGGCCTGGGAGGCCAGGCGGGAGCAGGTCTTGGCACTTTACCTCGCGCCTGCGGGGAGCACCCGGCCGCTGCGGGGGCGGATTCTCCCGGGCAGCGCGGAGCCCCGCGGCCCGGGGCGGGCGGCGGGGCTCGGCGGTGGTGCTGCGGGGCGGTGGTGCCGTGGGTCAGCCGGCGATGGCCACGGTCGGTTCGCCGGAGGCGATGCCGTCCTTCTCCATCTGCTCGGCGATCTTCATGGCCTCTTCGATGAGGGTCTCGACGATCTTCGACTCGGGGACGGTCTTGATGACCTCGCCCTTGACGAAGATCTGGCCCTTGCCGTTGCCGGAGGCGACGCCGAGGTCGGCCTCGCGGGCCTCGCCGGGGCCGTTGACGACGCAGCCCATGACGGCGACGCGCAGCGGCACCTCCATGCCGTCCAGGCCCGCGGTGACCTCGTCGGCGAGCTTGTAGACATCGACCTGGGCGCGGCCGCAGGACGGGCAGGAGACGATCTCCAGTCGGCGCTGGCGGAGGTTGAGCGACTCCAGGATGGAGATGCCGACCTTGACCTCCTCGGCGGGCGGCGCGGAGAGCGAGACCCGGATGGTGTCGCCGATGCCCTCGCTGAGCAGTGCGCCGAAGGCGACCGCGGACTTGATCGTGCCCTGGAAGGCCGGTCCGGCCTCGGTGACGCCGAGGTGGAGCGGGTAGTCGCACTGGGCGGCGAGCTGGCGGTAGGCGTTGACCATCACGACCGGGTCATTGTGCTTGACCGAGATCTTGATGTCGCGGAAGCCGTGCTCCTCGAAGAGGGAGGCCTCCCACAGCGCGGACTCGACCAGCGCCTCGGGGGTGGCCTTGCCGTACTTCTGGAGCAGGCGGCGGTCGAGGGAGCCGGCGTTGACGCCGATCCGGATCGGGGTGCCGGCGTCGCCGGCCGCCTTGGCGATCTCCTTGACCTTGTCGTCGAACTGCTTGATGTTGCCGGGATTGACCCGGACCGCGGCGCAGCCGGCGTCGATCGCGGCGAAGACGTACTTCGGCTGAAAATGGATGTCCGCGATGACCGGAATCTGCGACTTCCGGGCGATCACGGGCAGCGCGTCGGCGTCGTCCTGCGTGGGGCAGGCAACCCGGACGATCTGGCAGCCGGAGGCCGTCAGCTCGGCGATCTGCTGCAGCGTCGCGCCGATGTCGGACGTGCGTGTGGTCGTCATCGACTGCACCGAGACCGGTGCGTCTCCGCCCACGGCGACCGGGCCGACCTGGATCTTGCGGCTGACCCGTCGGTCGGCAAGTTTGGTCGGTACGTCCGGCATTCCCAGTGAAATGGCAGTCATCTGGCGAGCAACCCCAAGGTGTGGATCAAGGCCCCGCAGCGGCGGGCTCCGGTCTTCGAGATTACGGCACCACGGCCGCGGCAAGCACATCGCGCCCGTGTCGCGCCACGAACGGAGACGGCCGGACACCTCCAAACGCCACGGAGGGGCCCGGCCGCCGCCAAACCTGTTTTCAGGTCAGCTTCACCGGATTCACCACGTCGGCGACGAGGACCAGCAGCGTGAAGCAGATGAAGATCCCGGCGACGACGTATGCGACCGGCATCAGCTTGGCGACGTCGAAGGGGCCGGGGTCGGGCCGCCGGACGATCTTGGCGAAGGCCCGCCGGATCGCCTCCCACACGGCGCCGGCGATGTGCCCGCCGTCCAGTGGCAGCAGCGGCAGCATGTTGAACAGGAACAGCGAGAGGTTGAAGCCGGCGACCAGGAAGAGCATGGTCGCCACTCGCTGCTCCGGCGGGATGTCGAGCGAGAACACCTCGCCGCCGACCCGGGCCGCGCCGACCACGCCCATCGGGGAGTCCGCCTTGCGCTCGCCACCGTTGAAGGCCGCGTCCCACAGGTCCGGGACCTTGGCCGGCAGGTCTATCAGCGAGGAGACGCCCTGCTGGACCATGTTGCCCATGCGGTCGACGGACTGGCCGAAGGACTGCTGGACGACGCCGCTGGCCGGGGTGAAGCCGAGGAATCCTGCCGTGACGAATTCGCCGGGGACGTAGCCGCCGCGGCCGTCGGTCTTGGCGACCTTGTTCTCGATGAGGTCGGCGTGCAGGGTCTGGCGGGCCCCGTGCCGTTCGACAACGAGCGTCGCGGGCCCGGTGGTGTCGCGGATCTGCTGCTGGAGGGCGCCCCAGTCCGGGACCGGGTGGCCGTTGAACGAGACGATCTTGTCGCCGGCCCGCAGGCCCGCGGCCTTCGCCGGGGAGTCCTTGGCGCCGGCCGGGCACTTGTCGGTCTTGGCCGCGGCCGAGATCACGCACTCCGAGACCGAGCCGACCTGGGTGGTCTGGGTGTTGATGCCGAAGCCCATCAGCACACTCATGAAGATCACGACCGCCAGGATCAGATTCATGAACGGCCCGGCGAACATCACGATGACGCGCTTCCAGGGCTTGCGGGTGTAGAAGAACCGCTTCTCGTCGCCGGGCTGGAGCTCCTCGAAGGCCGCCGAGCGGGCGTCCTCGATCATGCCGCGGAACGGCGAGGAGGAGCGGGCCTGGAGCTTTCCGTCGTCCCCGGGCGGGAACATCCCGATCATGCGGATGTAGCCGCCGAGCGGGATGGCCTTGATGCCGTACTCGGTGTCGCCCTTCTTGCGGGAGAAGATCGTCGGTCCGAAGCCCACCATGTACTGCGGCACGCGGATGCCGAACATCTTGGCCGTGGAGAGGTGGCCGAGCTCGTGCCAGGCGATGGAGAACAGCAGGCCGACGACGAAGACGACTATGCCGAGGATGGTCATCCAGGTCGTCATGCGCGAGCCTCCGAAGGTGTCCGTGCCGCACGGGCGGCCAGTTCGCGGGCGCGGGCGCGCGCCCAGGTCTCCGCCTCCAGGACGTCCGCGACCGTCAGGGAGGTTCCCTGCGCGGGCGTGCCGTGCTCGGCGACCACTGCGGCGACCGTATCCACAATCCCTGTGAATGGCAGCCCGCCCTTGAGGAACGCATCCACGCATTCCTCGTTCGCAGCGTTGAACACGGCGGGGGCGGTGCCGCCCAGATCACCGACATGGCAGGCCAGCGGGACGGAGGGGAAGGCCTCCTCGTCCAGCGGGAAGAACTCCCAGGTCTGCGCCTTCGTCCAGTCCACGCCGGGGGCGGCGTCCGGAACCCGCTCGGGCCAGCCGATGCCCAGTGCGATCGGCATCCGCATGTCGGGCGGGCTGGCCTGGGCGAGCGTGGAACCGTCGGTGAACTCCACCATCGAGTGGATGTAGGACTGCGGATGGACGACGACCTCGATGCGGTCGAAGGGGACGTCGAAGAGCAGATGCGCCTCGATGACCTCCAGGCCCTTGTTGACCAGGGTCGAGGAGTTGATCGTGACGACCGGGCCCATCGACCAGGTGGGGTGGGCCAGCGCCTGCTCGGGCGTGACGTCGGCCAGCTCGCGCCTGGTGCGGCCGCGGAAGGGGCCGCCGGAGGCGGTGACCACCAGCTTGCGGACCTCGGCCCGCTCGCCGCCGGCCAGCGCCTGGAAGAGCGCGGAGTGCTCGGAGTCGACGGGGATGATCTGGCCTGGCGCGGCGATCGCCTTGACCAGCGGGCCGCCGACGATCAGCGACTCCTTGTTGGCCAGCGCGAGCACCCGGCCGGCTTTGAGGGCGGCGAGCGTGGGGGCGAGGCCGATGGAGCCGGTGATGCCGTTGAGGACGGTGTGGCAGGGGGAGGCGGCCAGGTCGGTCGCCGCGTCGGGGCCGGCCAGGATCTCCGGCAGCGGTTCGCCCGCGCCGTAGCGGTCCGCCAGCGCCGTCCGCAGCGCGGGCACCGCCTCCTCGCGCGCCACGGCGACGGTGGTCACCCGCAGCTGGTGCGCCTGATCGGCGAGCAGCTCGACCCGGCCGCCGGCCGCGGAGAGCGCGGTCACCCGGAACCGGTCGGGGTTGCGCAGCACGATGTCGATCGCCTGGGTGCCGATCGATCCGGTCGAGCCGAGGATCACGATGGAGCGGGGGCCGCGCGGGCCGTCCGGGTCGGTGGCCGCCGGCTCGAAACGCAGGTGCGGGTGGGCGAGGGAGTCCGTCATGCGGTCCATTGTGGCCGGTCGGCACGGGGACCGGGGCACCCAGGGCGGTCAAACGGATCATGGGGCCGTACGGCACGTGCCCCGGGGCCGGTTCCGCGGATCGCTGGCGGACCGGCCCCGGGCGTGCGGCCGGGGGACGTTCAGCGGATGGGCCGCCGGACGTTGTCGGTCATGCTCGGGCCGGGAGTGGCGTCGGCGATCCAGGGGCCCTCGCCGCTGGGGTCGACGATGCCTTCCTCCAGCCAGGCGTAGCTGCCGTCGAGGACGCCGGAGACGACCTTGCGGTCGAGTTCGTCGGTGTTGCTCCACAGCCGGCCGAACAGCTCCTCGACGCGGATCCGCGCCTGCTGACAGAACACATCGGCGAGCTGCTGCGCCTCCCGGCCGTGCTCACCGGTCTCCCGCAGGTACTCGGCGCGTACGCAGGCGGCGCTCATCGCGAAGAGTTCGGCGCCGATGTCGACGATCCGGCCGAGGAAGCCCTGCTTGGTCTCCATCCGGCCCTGCCAGCGGGACATCGCGTAGAAGGTGGAGCGGGCGAGCTTGCGGGAGGTCCTCTCGACATACCGCAGATGCCCCGCAAGGCGGCCGAACTCCTGGTAGGTACGCGGGAGCTGACCCGGTCCGGCGACGAGCTTGGGCAGCCAGCGGGCGTAGAAGCCGCCGGCGCGGGCCGCCGCCCGGCCCTTGTCGGCGAGGGTCTTGTCGGGGTCGATGAGGTCACCGGCGACCGACAGGTGGGCGTCCACCGCCTCGCGGGCGATCAGCAGATGCATGATCTCCGTGGAGCCCTCGAAGATCCGGTTGATGCGCATATCGCGCAGCATCTGCTCGGCGGGGACCGCGCGTTCGCCGCGGGCGGCGAGCGAGTCGGCGGTCTCGAAGCCGCGGCCGCCGCGGATCTGGACCAGCTCGTCGGCCATCAGCCAGCCCATCTCGGAGCCGTAGAGCTTGGCGAGGGCGGCCTCGATGCGGATGTCGTTGCGGTTCTCGTCGGCCATCTGGGAGGAGAGGTCGACGACCGCTTCGAGGGCGAAGGTGGTGGCGGCGATGAAGGAGATCTTGGCGCCGACTGCCTCGTGCCGGGCGACCGGGCGGCCCCACTGCTCGCGGGCACCCGACCACTCCCGGGCGATCTTCAGGCACCACTTGCCGGAGCCGACGCACATCGCGGGCAGCGACAGCCGTCCGGTGTTGAGGGTGGTCAGCGCGATCTTCAGGCCGGCGCCCTCGGGGCCGATGCGGTTGGCGGCCGGGACGCGTACCTGGTGGAAGCGGGTGACACCGTTCTCCAGACCGCGCAGGCCCATGAACGCGTTGCGGTGCTCGACGGTGATGCCGGGCGAGTCCGCCTCGACGACGAAGGCCGTGATGCCGCCCTTGTGGCCGTCGGAGGCGGGCACCCGTGCCATCACGACCAGCAGATCGGCGACCACGCCGTTGGTGGTCCACAGCTTCACGCCGTCGAGGACGTAGTCCGTGCCGTCCGGGACGGCCATGGTCGCCAGCCGGGCCGGGTCCGAGCCGACGTCGGGCTCGGTCAGCAGGAAGGCCGAGATGTCCGTACGGGCGCAGCGGGGCAGGAAGGTCTCCTTCTGCTCCTCGGTGCCGAACAGCTTCAGCGGCTGCGGTACGCCGATCGACTGGTGCGCGGAGAGCAGTGCGCCGATGGCGGGGCTGGCGGTGCCGGCCAGGGACAGCGCCCGGTTGTAGTAGACCTGTGTGAGGCCGAGGCCGCCGTACTTGGGGTCGATCTTCATCCCGAACGCGCCGAGCGCCTTGAGCCCGTCGACGGTCTCGTCCGGGATCTGCCCCTCGCGCTCGATCCGGGCGCCGTCGACCTCGTTCTCGCAGAACTCGTGGAGCGTGGCGAGGAACTTTTCACCGCGGCGCACGTCGTCGACGGCCGGGGTGGGGTGCGGATGGATGAGGTCGAGCCGGAAACGCCCCAGGAACAGTTCCTTGGCGAAGCTGGGCTTGCGCCAGTCCTGCTCGCGGGCCGCCTCGGCGACCTGGCGTGCTTCGCGCTCGGAAACGTTGCGGATGGATGGAGCGGTCATCAGGAGCTCACCTCGCCGCTGGGTCGGGAGTTCAGCGCCGGCGGGCCGGTCGGCCGCTGGACAGCGCTACTTGTGAGAGTTACCCGATCCGCACGGGTTGCACCACTGGAGCTACCCGGCGCGGCCACGGATTCGAGCCGGCGCGCACCAAGCGGGACATACGCCCCGGCATCGTGGCGGGCCGGCCGGCCGCCCTCCGCCCTTCGGGGGGTGCGGCGTACCACGAAGGGTGTACGCGCGGCGATGTCTCCCCCCTGCGGTGCTGCCGCGGCTCCCTCTCAGACAGGAGGAAGCGGAGGGGGCCCGTCCCGTACGGTCAAGATCCGGCACGGCGGGGAGACCGTGCCGGAAACGGGGGACGCGGCGCGCTCCGGAACAGGGTGCCGGAGC
>NZ_JBHYPE010000087.1:0-9710 GCF_042746015.1 Streptomyces sp. NPDC058773 | reverse complement strand
GGCGGGCGCACCCTGAGGCGCCCGCCCCGCCGCGGCGTTCCGCTCAGCTTCCGGCAGCCGGTTCCGGCGCCCCGACGCAGGTCCGCAGCGCACCGATGAGCCGGTCGACCCGCGGGTCGTTCCCGGCCCCCATCAGGTTCGCGGTGTAGGCGAAGCCGACGCCGAACTCGTCGTCACCGAAGGCGAATTGGCCGCCCGCCCCGCTGTTGCCGAAGGAGCGCGCACCGAGCATCCGGCGGAACGGCGAGTCGACCAGGAAGCCGCTCCCCCAGCGGGCGCCGAGATCCGGCAGCCCCGACCACGACGGACCGCCCGACAGCTGCCGGACCGCGTCGGTCACGGTGTCGGCGCCGAGCAGCCGCGGCCCGCCGTCCACCCCGGTCGCAACCGCCGCGTACAGGGCCGCCAGTCCACGTGCGCTCGACACCCCGCCCGCGGCGGGGAATTCGGCGGTCAGCAGGGCGGGTGAGTTGTAGCCGTGCGGATCGTCGAGACCGGGGAAGGGGAGCACGCCGTTCATCGTCAGGGCCCGCATGGGCAGCAGTCCGGCGTCCGGCAGCGGGGACCGCCCCGCGGCCTCGGCGAGCCGGCCCCGCCGCGGCACCTCCTCCTGCGGCATCCCGATCCAGGTCCGCAGCCCCAGCCCGTCGCCGACGGCAGCACGGAAGTAGCCGCCGGGGGTCCGGCCGGTGAGCCGCCGGATCAGCTCGCCGACGATGAAGCCGAAGGCGTGCGCGTGGTACTCGTACGCGATGCCGGGCTCGTAGAGCACCTCCTGCTCCTCCAGGGCGCGGATCACCGGCGTCCACCGGGTCAGCTCCTCGAAGGGCAGCTTCCGCTCGGTGAGCGGGATTCCGGCGGTGTTGGCGAGCACCATCCGAGGGGTGATCCCCGCCTTGCCCCCTTGGGCGAACTCCGGCCAGTGGTCGGCCACCGGGGCGTCGAGGTCCAGCTTCCCCTGCTCGGCGAGCAGATGGGCACAGATGCTGATCAGACCCTTGGTGACGGACATGACGGGAAGGACGGTGTGCTCGTCCCACACCCGCCCGGTGCGCTCGTCGGCGGTCCCGCCCCACAGGTCGACGACCTTGCGCCCGTCCGCGAACACGGCGACGGCGGAGCCGAGTTCACGCCCCTCGGCGAAGTTCCCGGCGAAGGCGTCCGCGACGGCGCCGAACCCCTCGTCGGCCCATCCGTGCTGTGACATGGTGACGCTCTCCCCCTCAGGTCTGCGGCCCGGCCCCCGTGGACCGCCGGCCGGGTCACCGTACGTGCGCGCCCGCCCACGTTCGACCGAATTACCGGTGCATGAGAAGCGCCGGGCCACCGGGGCGCGCGGCAGTCGGAAGCGGAATCCCTCCAACCGGGCTTCTGTTACCCACAGTTGCCATCTGCGGTCTGGATTCACGCGGCGTAATCGGGGAAACCACTACTTCGCACGGCTTTTCGTCCGGCACCGGGTCGCAGGGAGCCCAGCTGCCCGATTCCGCGGGCCTGCGGCCGTGTTCCGGACCACGGTCCGAGTCTCCCGTCTGCGCACGCATCGTGAAGGCCATGAGGTAAAGCGATGTCGGAATACCTTTCGGTCGCCCGCCGGATGTGGCACCTCCTGGAGCCACTGCACGCCACGCTGTATTTCGCCCCCGAGGCCCGCCGGGTCGCCGCCGGTCTCGGCCATGACGTCGCGTCCCGCTGGCCCAGCTACTTCGCCTGGCGTACGGCTCCGCTGGGTGCCGCCGGGCCGGAGCTGACCGCCGCGACGTACTACACCTTCAGTCCGCGGATGGTCAGCCGCTACCTCCCGCGGATCTGGACCGTCGCCGCACCGGCCGCGGTGCTGGAGGCCCGGCTGCTGGCGGTGGACCGTGTGCTGACCGCCCTCGTCGACGGCCGGCTGACCACCGCGCAGCTCGCCGAGGCGGCGCGGCTCGCCCGTCAGGCCGCCGAGAACGCCGGTCCCGCCGCCCGCCCGCTGGCCGCCGCCAACCTCGATCTGCCCTGGCCCGACGCACCGCACCTGGTGCTCTGGCACGCCGCGACCGTGCTCCGTGAACACCGCGGCGACGGCCGACTGGCGGCCCTGCTGACCTGCGAACTCGACCCCTGTGAGGCCCTGGTGGCGTTCGCCGCGACGGGCGCCGCCCTGCTGGGGCGCGGCTGGAGCGCACAGGAGTGGAGCGATGCCCGGCACCGCCTCGCCGCCCGTGGCTGGATCGCCCCGGACGGCACCGCGACCGACCGCGCCCACAAGGAACGCGAGGCCATCGAGCGGACGACCGACCGGCTGGCGGCCGGCCCGTGGCGGGCCCTGGGCCACTCCCGCGCCGAACGGCTGGCACAGTTACTCACCCCGGTCCTCGCCGCGGTCTGCGAGGCCGGATATCTCCCGTCGCACAGCGCCCCGGTCACCGGGCGGGTGCCGGCCGGGCGCACCTCCTAGCCGGCCCGCCGGCCCCGCGGCTCGTCCAGCAGGCGCACCACCGCATCGTAGGTCACCCCGTGGTCGGCGAGTACCGCCGCGGCCGGTCCGGGGCGGGTGGCCAGCGCGAGCAGCAGATGCTCGTCGCCGATGTGCCGGTCCCCCCGGCCGGCCGCGCTGCGCAGGGCGCGTTGCAGGACGCCCTTCGCCTCCACGGTGAACGGCGGGCGCATCCGCCGGCGCCCGGCCGTCCCGCCGGCGGCCAGTGCGCCGGCCCCGTGGGCCTCCTCCACCCGCGCCACGATCGCGTCGACGTCGATCCCCATCCCGGCCAGCGCCACCGCATCGGCCGTCGACACCCCGCCGCGCCGCCGCACTTCGGCCAGGGCCTGCGCCACCGACTCCCGCCGCTCGCGAACGCCGAGGGCGGTGAGCACCGCGGCGGCCGGTGAGTCCGTGCGCTCCAGGAGTGCGAGCAGCAGCTCCGGTTCGCCGACCGTGCCGCTGCCCGTACGGTCCGCCTGCTCCGCCGCGCCACGCACCACCGCACGCGCCGCGGCGGTGAACTTCTCGAACATCAGCGCCTCCCGTGCTTCTTGTGCACTGCCTGCCTGCTGACTCCCAGCTCCGCCGCGATCTCCTGCCACGACCAGCCCTGCGCGCGGGCGCTGCGCACCTGCACGGCTTCGAGCTGCTCCAGCAGCCGGCGGAGCGCGGCCACGGCGCGGAGCCCGATCCGGGGATTCCGGTCGCCGGCCCGCTCGGCGAGATCCGTTGCTTCGGTCATGACTGTCAATTTACGTTGACACGCCGGGGGCGTCAACCATTATTGACACGCACGGCGCACCGGGGGAACAACTCGGCCTGGCGTAGGCCTACTTGAGAGACAACCGGGGGCGATACCCGGGCGGCCGGTCAGCCCCGGGGAGCGGCTGGAGGGACGGCGGACAGGGTGATCAGCGCCGCCGTGCCGTCCGTGCGCACCTCGGCGGGCTCCGCGTCCGGGCCCGCCAGCAGCGCCGCGTCGAACCGCGCCAGCCGCACCGCGGGCCGGCCCGCCGTCAGGAGCCCGGTCTCCCCCTCGACGGCCACCACCAGCACGGCCTCCGGGCCCTCGGCGTCACCGGCCCCACCGTCCGGCCGCCGTACCGGCTCCACCGTCCGGCGCCCCCGCACCATCTCCACCGTCGCGTCCGCCCGCCCCTCCCGCAGCATCACATTGAGGTTGACGACGGGGCCGTCCAGCAGCCGGGAACCGGTGGCCGCGGCGCCGGGGAAGGCGAACGGGCGGCAGCGGTCCGGGAGGAGGCGGGTGGTGCCGTCCACGGTCAGCTCCAGCCCGGCGCCGTCGACGACGGTGAGGATCCGGCGGACGCCGGGCAGCGGCGAGTACGGCCCGTCCCGGGTGACATCGGCCAGGCTGACCCGCCAGGCGAAGGTGTCCCAGCCGGCGCCCGGCGGGTGCACGGCGACCTCCCGGGTCACCCCGCCGCCGTTGCTCCACGGCATGGCGGGGCGCCCGTCCGCCCGCAGGATCCGCACGTTCCACAGCCTTCCGCTGGAGGGACGAAGAGGGGGAGAGCCGTCAGACCGTCAGCACGATCTTGCCGAAGAGGTCGCCCTCGGCCATCTTCGTGAACCCCTCGCGCGCCCGGTCCAGCGGCAGTGTCGAGTCGATGACCGGCCGGATGCCCTTGGCCGCGCAGAAGCTGAGCAGCGACGCCAGCTCCTGCTTGTCCCCCATCGTCGAGCCGACGATCTTCAGCTCCAGGAAGAAGATCCGGTTGAGCTCCCCGCTCTTCGGGGTGAAGCCGCTGGTGGCGCCCGAGATGACCAGAGTGCCGCCGGGACGCAGCGACTTGACGGAGTGCGACCAGGTGGCGGCGCCGACCGTCTCGATCACCGCGTCCACCCGGTGCGGCAGCCGCTCACCGGACGCGAACACCGCCTCGGCGCCCAGCTCCAGGGCCCGCTTGCGCTTGGCCTCGTCCCGGCTGGTGGCGAAGACCCGCAGTCCGGCCGCGGCGCCCAGCACGATGGCGGCGGTCGCCACCCCGCCGCCCGCGCCCTGCACCAGGACGCTGTCCCCGGGCCGTACGCCGCCGTTGGTGAACAGCATCCGGTACGCGGTCAGCCAGGCGGTCGGCAGGCAGGCGGCCTCCTCGAAGGACAGCTCCTTCGGCTTGGGCAGCACGTTCCAGGCGGGGACGGTGACCTGCTCGGCGAAGGTGCCCTGGTAGCGCTCGGTCAGGATGGAGGGCTTCTCCCCGGGGCCGACGCCGTGACCGGTCTGCCCGATGACGGAGTGCAGGACGACCTCGTTGCCGTCCTCGTCCACCCCCGCGGCGTCGCAGCCGAGGATCATCGGCAGCGACTCCTCGGTGATGCCCACCCCACGCAGCGACCACAGGTCGTGGTGGTTGAGGGAGGCGGCCTTGACGTTGACGGTCGTCCAGCCGGGGCGTGCTTCGGGAGCCGGGCGTTCCCCCAATTCGAGGCCGTTCAGCGGCTGGTCACGGTCGATGCGGGCGGCGTAGGCAGCAAACATGAGCCCAACGTAGGCCGCTGCCGGGCGCTTCGGTACCGCGTACGGGTGTGACACGCACCGCGTCGGCCCGGCCGCGCACCGCCACCGAGGAAACGGGCCGGGCCCGCACCCCTGGGAGTGCGGGCCCGGCCCGTCGGCGTGAAGCGTGGGCGCGGTCAGCGGCGCGCCACACCCTCGGCGCGGGCGGCGGCCGCGACGGCGGCGGTGACGGCCGGGGCGACCCGCTCGTCGAACGGCGAGGGGATGACCCGGTCGGCGCTCAGCTCATCGGCGACCACGGCGGCCAGCGCCTCGGCGGCGGCGAGCTTCATGCCCTCCGTGATCCGCGAGGCCCGCACCTGCATGGCACCGGCGAAGATGCCGGGGAAGGCCAGCACGTTGTTGATCTGGTTGGGGTAGTCGCTGCGTCCGGTGGCGACCACGGCCGCGTACTTGTGCGCGACGTCCGGGTGGATCTCCGGGGTCGGGTTGGCCATCGCGAAGATCAGCGAGTCCTTCGCCATCTTCGCCACCGCCTCCTCCGGCACATTGCCGCCGGAGACCCCGATGAAGACATCGGCCCCCTCCAGCGCGTCCTCCAGCGAACCGGTCAGCCCGCCCTTGTTCGTGAAGCCGGCCACCTCGCGCTTGACGTCGGTGAGGTCGTCGCGGTCGGCGGAGACGATGCCGTTGCGGTCACAGACCGCGACGTCTCCGATGCCCGCCTCGATGAGGATCTTGGCAATGGCGACACCGGCCGCGCCGGCACCCGAGATGACCGCCCGCAGCTGCCCCAGCGAACGGTCGGTGAGCTTGGCGGCGTTGCGCAGCGCGGCGAGCGTGACCACGGCGGTGCCGTGCTGGTCGTCGTGGAAGACCGGGATGTCCAGCGCTTCCTGGAGCCGGCGCTCGATCTCGAAGCACCGCGGCGCCGAGATGTCCTCCAGGTTGACGCCACCGAAGGACGGGGCCATCCGGACGACGGTCTCGATGATCTCGTCGGTGTCGGTGGTGTTGAGCGCGATCGGCACCGCGTCGACGCCGCCGAACTGCTTGAAGAGGATGGCCTTGCCCTCCATCACCGGGAGGGAGGCCTCCGGGCCGATGTCGCCCAGGCCGAGCACCGCGGTGCCGTCCGTGACGACGGCGACGACCTGGGACTTCCAGGTGTAGTCGTGCACCAGCTCGGGCTGCTCGGCGATGGCGCTGCACACCTTGGCCACGCCCGGCGTGTAGGCGAGGGACAGGTCGTCCTTGTCCCGGACCGGCACGGTCGCCTGAATGGCCATCTTGCCGCCGCGATGCAGCGCGAACGCCGGATCGAAGGCATCGTCGGGCGCGCTGCTCGCGTCCGTATCGGTATTGCTGTCGCTGCGAGGATTGACGATCTCCGCTGCCACTTGTCTTACCCCTTTTATTCGTGAATCTGCTTGAGGGTGACCACTCCCTGGTTGAGGGGTGGGCGGGCACCGCGTCCGCGCCCTGCGCAGCAGATGGCCGCCGCGCGGGGGGAGGTACGGACGCCGGGCGCGCCGCACACGCGCCCTGAGCCCCGGATGAGGGGTGTAACGCACCTTTCTACCTGACGGGCGCGCGCCCCGACGAGTCAGATTCATTACCCTCGGGTTCAAGGCTCCGACAATAACGGCGAAATGCACAAAAAACTCAGAAGAGTCGTCCATCCTGCCGTCCGGATCCCGAGATGCGACGGCGGGCCGCGCCTCCGGGGCCGCCCGCCGGGCGGAATTTCCCTTGCGGCATCCGGCCGTCATCTCACCGCCGCCGTCCGTTATCCGATTTTGACCTGAACGGGAGTCCGAATACCGGAGTGCGGATGGCAGGATTCCGTCACCAACCGAGGTCACGGAGCTCGAAGGTGTGCCCCGGCCCTTTGTCACGTCGGTTTCTCCATCAGCAGGAGGCTCAGCATGACCGCAAGCTCCACCCGCCGCACGGCCGCCGGCAGGTCTCGTACAGCCGTGGCCGCGGCGGCCGCGGTCGCGGCCTCGCTGCTGCTGCTCACCGCCTGCGGTGACCAGACGAACGAGGCCATCGCCAAGCGTGAGGCGAAGAAGACCCGGAACGTCCACGCCCCGCTGTTCAAGAAGCTGCCCAAGGACGTCCAGGAGAAGGGCTTCCTCCAGGTCGGCTCGGACATCACGTACAAGCCGGTGGAGTTCCGCTCCAACGGCAAGATCGAGGGCATCGACCCGGACCTCGCGGCGGCGATGAGCAAGGAGCTGGGCATCAAGCTCAACTTCAACAACGCCACCTTCGACACCCTCATGGGCGGCCTGAAGTCCAAGCGCTACGACATCGCGATGTCGGCGATGACGGACACCAAGGAGCGCCAGGAGGGCATCGACAGCAACACCGGCAAGAAGATCGGCAAGGGTGTCGACTTCATCGACTACCTCAACGTCGGCGTCTCGCTCTACACCCGCAAGGGCAAGACCAACGGTGTCGACGGCTGGGAAACGCTGTGCGGCAAGAAGATCGCGGTGCAGCGTGGCACGGTCTCGCACGACCTGGCCAAGGACAAGTCGAAGGCCTGCGAGAAGAACGACGAGAAGCCGATCTCGATCGAGGCGTTCGACAACGACTCCGAGGCCCAGACCCGGCTGCGTACCGGCGGCGTGGACGCCGTCTCCAGCGACTACCCGGTCGCGGCGTACGCGGTGAAGGTCTCCGGCCACGGCAAGGACTTCCAGATGGTCGGCGGCGCGCCGCTGAAGGCGGCCCCGTACGGCATCGCGGTCCCCAAGGGCCAGAACCAGCTGCGCGACGCGCTGAAGGCCGCCGTGGAAAACGCGATCAAGAACGGCTCCTACGCCAAGGTCCTGGACAAGTGGGACGTCAAGGACGCCGCGGTCAAGAAGGTGGAACTCAACGCCGGCTCCTGAGCCGCCGCACGCCACCCCCCACCGCACGCCGCCCCGCGCACCTCCCGCCGAATGCTGAAAGGCAACACCCGTGTCAGTTGACGTCGACAAGTCGGCCCAGCCGCCGGCATCCGCTCCGCCGCCCGAGTCCCTCAAAGCCATCCCGGTACGCCACTACGGACGCTGGGTGGCGGCGCTCGTCGTCATCGGACTGGTCGCCCTGCTCGTCCGGGCCTTCGCCTCCGCGGACGTCAACTGGGAGGCCATTCCCCAGTACATGTTCAACGCGGACATCCTCAAGGGTCTGCGCAACACCCTGCTGATCACCGTACTCTCGATGATCATCGGCATCGTCGGCGGGGTCGTCCTGGCCGTGATGCGCCAGTCCAAGAACCCGGTCACCTCGTCGGTCGCCTGGTTCTACGTCTGGTTCTTCCGCGGCACGCCGGTCTACGTCCAGCTGTTCCTGTGGTTCAACCTGGGCCTCGTCTTCCAGTACATCGACATCATGCCGATCTACAAGGACGAGTGGTCGGACTTCATGACCCCGTTCCTGTGCGCGCTGCTGGGCCTCGGGCTCAACGAGGCCGCGTACATGGCGGAGATCTGCCGGGCCGGCCTGAACGCGGTCGACGAGGGCCAGACCGAGGCGGCGCACGCGCTGGGCATGAGCCACGCCAAGACGCTGCGCCGGATCATCGTGCCGCAGGCGATGCGGGTGATCGTGCCGCCGACCGGCAACGAGGTCATCAACATGCTCAAGACCTCCTCGCTGGTCATCGCCGTCCAGTACTACGACCTGCTGCAGGCCGCCCAGAACGTCGGCCGGGACTCCGGCGTCGTGGTCGAGATGCTGATCCTCGCCGCCGCCTGGTACCTGATCGCCACCACGGTGCTCAGCATCGGCCAGTACTACCTGGAGCGCTACTACGCCCGCGGCTCCAGCCGACAGCTCCCGCTCACTCCGCTCCAGCGCGCCAAGGCGAAGCTGTCCGGCGGCTTCAACCGCAGCGCCGGAGGTGCGGCATGACCAGCAAGATGACGACGACCAAGGCCGCGGGCACCAGCGGCGGCCCGATGGTCAAGGCCGAGGGCGTCCACAAGTCCTTCGGCGCGGCGCACATCCTCAAGGGCATCGACCTGGAGGTCGCGCCGCGGGAGGTCTTCTGCCTGATCGGCCCGTCCGGCTCCGGCAAGTCGACGTTCCTGCGCTGCATCAACCACCTGGAGAAGATCAACGCCGGCCGGCTGTCCGTCGACGGCGAACTGGTCGGCTACCGCGAGCACAACGGCAAGCTCTACGAGCTGCGCGACAAGGAGGTCGCCGCCCGCCGCCGGGACATCGGCATGGTCTTCCAGCGCTTCAACCTCTTCCCGCACATGACCGCGGTGGAGAACGTCATGGAGGCGCCGATCCAGGTCAAGGGCGAGTCGAAGGCCTCGGCGCGGGAGCGCGCGGGCAAGCTCCTGGACCGCGTCGGCCTCGCCGACAAGGCCGGCAACTACCCCTCGCAGCTCTCCGGCGGTCAGCAGCAGCGCGTCGCCATCGCCCGTGCGCTGGCGATGGAGCCCAAGCTGATGCTCTTCGACGAGCCGACCTCGGCCCTCGACCCGGAGCTGGTCGGTGACGTCCTGGACGTCATGAAGGACCTGGCCGCGGACGGGATGACGATGATCGTCGTGACCCATGAGATGGGCTTCGCCCGGGAGGTCGGCGACTCGCTGGTCTTCATGGACGACGGTGTGGTGGTCGAATCCGGCCACCCGCGCGAGGTGCTCGGCAACCCGCAGCACGAGCGGACGAAGTCGTTCCTGTCGAAGGTGCTGTAGGCGTTCCGCGGACGCGGTGCCGACAGAAGCGGTCCGGCGGGTGCCCTGGGCA
>NZ_JBHYPE010000086.1:0-10990 GCF_042746015.1 Streptomyces sp. NPDC058773 | reverse complement strand
CCGCCGTCCTGCACTACTACATCAACTTCGTGCCCGGCGCCGACGAGGAAGGCGTCATCCGCTTCCTGCTCGCGGCCGGCGCCATCGGCATGCTCTTCAAGGAGAACGCCTCCATCTCCGGCGCCGAGGTCGGCTGCCAGGGCGAGGTCGGCTCCGCCTGCTCCATGGCCGCCGGCGGCCTCGCCGAGGTCCTGGGCGGCTCCCCCGAGCAGGTGGAGAACGCCGCCGAGATCGGCATGGAGCACAATCTCGGCCTGACCTGCGACCCCGTCGGCGGTCTGGTCCAGATCCCGTGCATCGAGCGCAACGGCATGGCCGCCGTCAAGGCCGTCACGGCCGCCCGGATGGCGCTGCGTGGCGACGGCCGCCACCATGTCTCCCTCGACAAGGTCATCAAGACCATGAAGGACACCGGCGCCGACATGAGCGTCAAGTACAAGGAGACGGCGCGGGGCGGGCTCGCGGTGAACATCATCGAGTGCTAGGGAAACAGGCCCTGACCAGCGCGTTTGCATCTTTCAGCGCTGTCAGGGCCTTCCCTGCTTACCCGGCGGAAAGTCCCCGAAAAGTCCCCGGGACAGGCTTGAAAGTCCCCGAAAAGTCCCCGGGATGTCCCCGGATCGGCGATGCTTCCAAGGTGTGAGCAGAGCTCCTCGGGGTCGCCTCCTGCCTCCTCGTGGTCCTGCTGTCCTTGGACGGCAAAGTTAGTCGCTGGCGTCGCTCTGACCCGCGTCGACTGGGGCTGATTGGCAAAAGATCTTGCTGGGCCTGCTTGTGATCTGACCGGGGGTTCAGTCCTGGCTCTGGAAATAGCCACGTCGAGTGGGCTCCTGTACCGCACGGTGCTCAGGGCCGGTCTCGGCGGGCGGTCCTGCGCCGTCGTTCGAGTTGGGGGAGCCAGTCTCGGGCGGCTGGGGATCCGCGGTCGCTACCGCCCAGCCGTCCTCTTCTCGGGGGTTCCAGGGCGCCCAGCTGCGCGGTGGGTCTCGGAGGTGTCTCTTCGGTCTCAGTAGCATGTCGCAGCGTGGCAGATATCCATGAGGTTCTCCTTACGGCCGAACTTCCAGCTGATCTGACAGAAACCGAGATAGCCGAGCTTCGCTGGCACCTTGGTCTTGGCTCGCGCCCGGAGCAGTTCACCATCGTGGTGGATTCCTGGCCGATGGTGACCGTCGACGAGGAGGGCGAGCCCCTGCCTGAAGGCCAGTGGGAGGTCGACCGGTACCCGCTGCTGGCAGAGCGCGGACCTGCAGACCCCAGGATCGGCGGCGTTCTCTTCTCCGAACTGGCCCGCCGCGACGGACCAACTGACCGCGGCTGGGCCCTGTCTTCCCGCCAGGTCCTCCACAGTGACGATCTCACCCTGCTGGAACAGTTGCTGCAGTGGTTGCAACGGCGAGCGGTTGGGCACAGGGGAGGACCGGTCTGCTTCAGTTGCCACACCCGCTTCTACGAGGACGATCACGTCCTTAAGCCGGTGCTGCTCGATGAAGGGGGATTGACGATCCTCTAGCCTCGATCTTTCGTGACGGCTCGTCAGTTCATCTGGCGGGCCGTTTCAGCTTGTTCGGTGGGATGCGGGTGTGCTCAGGGCCCGGCTGTCGCGTCGGGTGGGCGCCGGGTTCCACTGCTCCGGCGGGGTGAGCAGGTCGGCGGGACGGTTGAATCTGCTGGTCATCCGGGGTTCGGGAGGGCGTCGAGCCGCCGGATCGCGTCGGTGATGACGTCGGTCCAGGGCCAGTGGTGGGTGAATCTCAGATGCCGACGCCGGCCGGTTGTGACGAGCTGGGCGGCGGCGGAGAACAGGCGGAGCCTCAGTCGGCGGGGCTCCCACCTGCGGGTTTTGCCGGTCAGGGCGAGCATCGGCATCCAGGCGAGCAGGTCGAGTGCGAGCTGGACGATCTCCAGCCAGATCCGGTTCTGTGCGGTGTCGTGCAGGGGCAGGTTGCGCAGGCCGGTGGCGCGAGCACTGCGGATGCGGTCCTCGGCGCGAGCACGTCGGCGGTGCCGTAGCTCCAGCTCGGCGATGGGAGTGCCGGGGGTGTTGGTAGCGAAGCAGGTCAGCCGCAGCCCGTCGGCGTCGGTGAAGCGCAACTGGGCTCCAGGGTGCGGGCGTTCCTTGCGGACGATCAGCCGCATCCCCTTCGGCCAACCCTTGAGGCAGTCTCCGTCGAGCTCGGCGACCCAGGCGCCGGCACGGATCTCCCCACCTGGCTCGACGGCCACCGTCCAGGCCGAGGCGGGAACCCGTAGAACGGCCTGGTGGACGGCGTCGGTGATGGTCATCCCGACCGAGTAGGACAGCCACCGGCCTCGCTTGGCGAGCCAGGCCACGAACTCGTGGGTGCCACCGCCGGAATCGGTACGGATCAGCGTCTGGCGTCCGCGCCGGTACTTCTTCGGTAGTTGAGCCAGGGCGAGTTCAGCGGTCTCTATGTGATCGGCGGCGGTGTTGCTGCCCGCGTTCCCGGGCCGCAGCAGCCCGGCGACCGGCTCCCCGCTGCCGCCCGTTCCGTGGTCGATGAAGGCCATCAGCGGGTGGTGCCCGAAGGTCTTCTTCCAGGTCGCGGTGGCGTCCTGCTTCTCGGAGTGCGCCAGCACAAGCACCCCGTCGATGTCCACGATCACTTGCCCGCCCGCGTCCGGAGCCGCTGCACCGGCCAACTTCCAGACGTGCTCGCGGACGTGGGCCCGTGCGGTGCGGATCGCGGACAGGGCTTTCGGCCCGGCCGATGCCAGGGCATCGACGAGGCGGGAGACGGTGGGATCGGAGGCCACCGCACCGAACACGGCCGGCTCGGCCCGCAGCATGCCCACGTCCGCCAGGCAGTCACCGCCGAGGGCGACCGCCAGGGCCACATCCAGCAGGATCTTCCCCGGATGGTGCACCGCCCGGGACTTGCGCCACGGAGCCAGGGCCGCCGATATCGCCCCGTCCAGCCCGGTCTTGCGGACCGTCTCCACCAGCAGGACACCACCCGCCTGCGAGACCACCGTCCGAGCACCGTCCCCGACGCAGACACGAGGGTACGAACCGATACGCTTCTTCACCTGGAAAGTGCCTCCGACGGTGGCAGGAACAAGGGCCTCAACAATCCTCATTCTTGCTGGTCAGAGGCACTTTTCGCTTGACCGACCACCCGTCGGACACCGGGCTCTGTGAAAGCGCGAGGCTAGATCTCTTCGATCAGATCTCGAAGGCACGGTTCCACTGGACGTACACAAACCCACTCGTCCGACGGGGATGCAGCGGAGCCCTGGTGCTCGTCTCCCGTGAGCCGCCGGATTGGCGAACCTTCTTGATGCCCTTGGAGAATCCGGAGAGCTCGACCGGCGGGTCGGCCAACAGCCCCATGCCCCTGCCTTCGATGTCGCGATGGGACGATGCGGTGATGCGGCGGCCCGAGCAGAAGTGCTCGACCTTCGCGGGGGCCAGACGCCGCAACGCCTCCGCGAGTGGCTGTATGGACTGTTTGCCATATTTCGTGGTCCTGGGGAGGGATATCGTTGGTGAGTCGCCCGCGCAGGGAATACGACGCCCCGCGTGTGCTCCCCCGGCAGGATGCGCCCGTCGTGTACTTGCTGGGCACGCCCGAAATAGGGTGACCGGTAGGACACAACGGCCTTCGGGTCGCCACCTTTTGACGAGCAAGGACACCCCCGACTGATGGCAGTGACCCAGCAGGAGATCGAGAACCGGTTGTGGGACGCCGCCGACGAGCTGCGCGTGGCGATGCCCGAAGCGCAATACTCCTCGGTCGTCTTCCCGCTGATGTTCTGGAAGTACCTGTCGGACACCTGGGAGCACCACCACCAGGAGTTCCTGGATGAGAACGAGAGCCTGGACGACCTCTCTGCCGAGGAAGCCCGCGAGATCGAGTACCGCGACTACCAGTCGTTCGAGATCCCGTTCATCCACCCGGGCACCGTCCAGGAGCGTCGCGCCTCCTGGTCATCCATCCTCGCCACCATCACTCAGCCCGGCCTCGGCCAGCGGGTCCGCGCCTCCCTGCAGGCCATCGAGACTGCCAACCCTGACAAGTTCTCCCGCCTGTTCGGGTCCATGACCTGGACCTCCGAAGAGGTGCTGTCGGGGGATGTGCTGGCGGCGGTCATGCAGGCGATGGACCGCACCCCGAAGATGCACGAGGGGAACATGTCCCACGACGTGCTCGGTGGGGCGTACGAGTACCTGCTCAAGCGGTTCTCCGACGGGTCCGGCACCCGCGCCGGCCAATTCTTCACCCCGCGTGAGGTAGTCGAGCTGATCGTCGAGGTCCTGGACCCCAAGGGCCACGAGTCGGTGTACGACCCGACCTGCGGGTCGGGCGGCATGCTCATCGCCTCCGCGAACCTTCTGAAGGCCCACGGCGGGCGCGGCTACACGCTCAAACTGCACGGGCAGGAGGCCGTCCCAGACACTGCGGGTGTGGCCCGCATGAACCTCTTCATGCACAACCTCACACAATTCAAGGTCGAGGTCGGCGACACCCTGAAGGACCCACGCTTCAAGAAGCCGGACGGCTCCGTAGCGACGTTCGATGTGATCCTCGCCAACCCGCCGTACAGCCTGAAATGGAAGCCCTGGACCAACGACCCGCGCGCCCTCGGCGCAGTCGCCCCGCAGTCGTCGGCGGACTGGGCGTTCGTGCAGCACATGATCGCCAGCATGAGCCCGAAGAAAGGACGTGCTGGGGTCGTCTTGCCGCACGGCGTCCTCTTCCGTGGCGGCCAGGAAGCAGCCATCCGCCAACGCGTCCTGGACGACGACCTCCTCGAAGCGGTCATCGGCCTGCCTGCCAACCTCTTCTACAACACAAGCATCCCCACGGCGATCCTGGTGTTCCGGTCACCCAACACCAAGGCCCCGGAGCGGCAGGAAGGCGTGCTGTTCATCGACGCCTCGAAGCGGTTCACCAAGGCCAAGAATCGCAACATCCTCACCGACGCAGACATCGCCGACGTCGTGACCGCCTACCACTCGAAATTCGACGCTGCCGGTAACCCATTGGACCCCGACGGAGCAGCCGGACTCGCAGCGCGACTTGTCCCCACCACGGAGATCGTGGCGAACGGGTACGACCTCAACATCGGCCGTTACATCAAGCAGGCCGCCGCCGAGCAGGAAGACCTCGGCACTCTCATCGACGCCTACAACCTCGCCCGAGCAGACCGTCAGAAGACCGAGCAGCGCATGCTCGCGGTCCTCTCCGCCGCAGGGATCGAGGGCTTCGATGAGTGAATGGCAGCAGATCGCCCTCGGTGACCTGCAGACTCGTGAGCACGGCAAGGAGGCCGTTCCGCCGCAGGGATCGAGGGCTTCGATGAGTGATGACTGGGTCCTCACGACCTTTGGTGAGGTTCTGACTTCGGTCTCGCGATCGCGCAAGGTCGCGGTCATGGATCTCGAAGAGATTCCGTACGCAGGAGTTCGCTGGAAAGCCGAGGGCGTCTACCACAGGGACACCGTCTCTACCGAAGGGATCACGGGTAAGGCGGTCTACCGAATCGAGAAAGACGATGTCGTCTACAACCACATGTGGCCGACCAAGGCAGCATTCGGCGTCGTCAAAGAAGATGCGGCGGGTTGCTACGTGACGAACCACTTTCCGCTGTTCACAGTCAAGCCTCACGTTGCGATTCCTGCATTCATCGAGGCCACATTTCAGTACCCCGAGTTCCAGGCTGAGGCAGCGCGTCGTGCCGTTGGAACAACGGAACGGAAGCAGATCAGCAATGCGGCCTTCGCGTCACTCCCGATCTGGGTACCTCCGTTGTCGGTGCAGGAGCGAATCGTCGAGATAATCGGTGCAGTGGACGGCCAGATCACCGCGCTCGACGTCGAGGCGGGGGCGCTGGCAGCGGTTCTACGTCGCCGACGAGCCGACCTCATGACCGACGACTCGGTTGAAGCCGTGAGGGCCGAGCACGCATTCGACTTTTCAACCGGAGTGCGCCGGACACCCGACAGGGCGACTGGCCCGTACATGACGCCCTACCTCCGTTCCGCGAACGTCGGTTACGGGACGCTCGACCTGTCCGACGTGCTCGAGATGAACTACGACCCAGCGGAGCGCAAGAAGTTCGGCCTCCACTACGGCGACGTCGTGGTGTCCGAGGGCAGCGCAAGCGCGAATGCGGTCGGGATGCCCGCCATGTGGCGAGACGAGTTGCCAGCTCCCGTCTGCACCCAGATGACCCTGCTCCGTCTCCGGGCATTGGAAGGGATCTGTATCCCGGAGTTCGTCTTCCACTGGAGCATGTGGGCCTACGAGTCGAGGGCCTTCCTTGACGTTGCGGGTGGCACCAACATCAAACACATCAGCGCCAAGCGGGCGAAGGGTATGGCCGTGCGCCTACCGTCGCTCGACCGCCAACGCGAGATGTCAGTGGAACTTGACACGATGGAGACTGCGTTGAAGGCGACCCGGGCGGAGGCCGCCCGTCTCCGCGAAGTCCGGGCAGGGCTGCTGCCGGGGCTGCTGGACCGCACCATCGACATCGAGTCCGCCTAGTTGGAGGTCTGAGCCGTGGCGAAGGGCATTCGCGAGCGCGAGTTCCAGAACCTGATGATCCAGTGGTCCCTCCCGATGGGCTGGGATTTCACAGCGGGCAGGTCGCTATCGCGTGAGACGACGCAGACGGTGGTCGCCGACCAGCTGCGGGACGCCATCGTCCGCCTCAACCCAGGCGTGATCGACGGATTCGACGTGGACGCGGTAGTCGAGGAAATCGTCGCCACGGTCAACGCCGTCGAAGGCGGGCTGGTGCGGGCCAACGAGCAGGTAATGAACCTGATGCGTGGGCATAAGGAGTTCCGGGACGCCGACGGCGTGTGGCACGCGTTGAAGGTGATCGACTTCGAGCAGCCGACCGCCAATACGCTGGTCGTGTCGGACGAGGTGACCATAACCGTCCCGGGCAAGACCTCCCGCCGGTTCGACCTCGCGTACTGGGTCAACGGCCTGCCCCTGGTAGTGGTCGAGGTGAAGTCACCGACCGCGAAGTCCGGGTGGGCCGACGCCGCCCGCGAGATCAACGACGTATACGCCACCGAGTACCCGTGGTTCTTCACCCCCAACGTCTTCGCCGTCGCCTCCGACGGGCTGAAGCTGCGGTTCGGTGCAGCCGGCGCGCCCACGAATCTGTGGCAGCCGTTCCGGTCCACCGCCGACGACGAGAACCTGTCCGGGCAGGCCGACGTGCAGCGCTCCGTCGAGCTGCTGATGAACCCGGCCACGATCCTGGACATGCTCGCCAACTTCGCCCTCTTCGACACCTCCGGGGGCGGTGCGGACAAGAAGTACCTGCCCCGCTACCCGCAGATGGAGGCCGCCCATCTGATCCACGAGCGGGTCCTGGCCGACGGCCGGAAGGGGCTGGTCTGGCACCACCAAGGCAGCGGGAAGACGTTACTGATGGTGTTCGCCGCCTCGCTGCTGCTGGCCGACACTCGCACCGAGTCGCCTACGATCATCCTGCTCTCGGACCGCACCCATCTCGTCCGGCACACCTCCGGGGTGTTCACCTCCGCGATGGGCGACGCCTACTTCCACCAGCCCGCCACCGGCAAGGAGTTGCGTTCCCTGCTGGCCGACGACGTGCGCGGCGTCATCTCCACGACCATCCACAAGTTCGCCGATGCCGGCAAGGACCTGTCGACCCGGGGCAACATCATCGTGCTGGTCGACGAGGCACACCGCACCCAGTCCTCCAAGAAAGAGTCCCTGGCCGGGCAGATGCGCGCAGCGTTGCCGCACGCGAAGTTCTTCGGCATGACCGGTACCCCCATCAGGAACCTCGCCACCGATACCTTCGCCCTCTTCGGTGAGGAGACCGACCCGGACAGGGTGCTGCACCGGTACTCGGTGTCCCGGTCTCTGCAGGACGAGGCGACCGTCCCGGTCATGCTGGACCCGCACCCGGTCACCTTCGAGATGAACGACCAGGCGTTGCAGGCCGAGTTCGACCAGTTCGCCGACGACTTCGACCTCGACGACCCCGACCGTGAGGCCCTGTCCCGCAAGTTCGGGCGCCTCACCTCGGTGTTCACCAACCCCGAGCGCATCCATGCGGTCTGCCAGCACATCGTGGACCACTACCTGGCCAGTGCCTACCGCAACGGTCTCAAGGCCCAGGTCGTCGCCTACAACCGTGAGCTGGCCGTGGCGTACACGAACAAGATCAACGAGCTGCTGGCCGGCTTCGAGGCGTCACAGGTGCTCGCCGAGGTTGGGAAGCACGACCGGATCACCGCCGAGGTGAACATCTCCGTCTCGGACTCCAAGGACGAAGACGCCGCCATGCGGCCGTACCAGCTCTCGGAGGTCGACGAGGAGAAGCAGAAGCGGCGATTCCTCACCCCGGACGACCCGCTGTGCTTCCTAGTGGTGACCGCGAAGCTGATGACCGGGTTCGATGCCCCCAACGAGGGCGTCCTCTACCTGGACAAGCCGCTGAAGGCCCACTCCCTTTTCCAGACGATCACCCGCCCGAACCGCACCTGGGTGTCCCCGACCGGGTTCGTGAAGACCGACGGCGTGGTCGTGGACTACATCGGCCTGGCCGAAGATGTCCAGCGGGCCGTCGTCGACCCCACCTCCGCCGGGGACGCCGGCAAGGGTGGCGGGTTCGTCACCGACCTGACCGAGCTGGTCGCCGAGTTCCGCACCACCTTCGCCCGCATCGAAGACCTCCTCGCGGACGTGGACGGCGTGGACCTCACGGTCCACGGATACGAGTCCGTGCGCGCCATCAACGTCTTCCTGGACACCAATCCCGAGGCGGCCGAGGTATTCAGCAAGGACTACCGGCTCCTGGCCCGGCTGTACCCGCTCATAAGCACTGACAAGCGGGTCGCCAAGTACCGGGACGGCTTCGGTCTGTTCGGGTCCGTGTACACGACCCTGTTCAAGAAGTCCTCCGACGAGGAGAGGAAAGAACGGCTTGGTGAGCTGGGACCGATGGTCCTGGAGATCATCAACGCCCACGTTCACTCCTTCTCTGTAGTCGCCTCCCAGGAAGAAGCCCTCGTCCTGGACGCCCAGGGCATCGCCGTCCTCAAGGAGCTGCTGGCCCTCGTCCGCCCCAAGCCCGACAAGGGCGACAGCGAGGACAAGAAGCCGCCGTCCGCGGCGGAGATCCTGGACCACATCAAGGCCGCCCTCGAAAAGGGCGTCGAACCTGGGTCCGCGAAGTACACCGCGCTCGCGGAACGGATAAAGCAGCTGCGAGACCGGATCATCCAGAACGCCCAGGACGCCCTGGAGTTCCTGTCCGAAGCACTCCGGATTGCCCGCGCCATCGTGGACGCCCAGAAGCACCCCGACGAAGCCGTCGTCGTGCTGGACAACGACCACGTGGGTGTCCTGTCGCGGATCATCCACGACCACGCACCGTCCGGCCTCACCGTCACGGAGCGGAACCTGGCCGAGGAGATCGACCAGGTGGTGACCCGCACCCTAGCCCAGTCGTGGGACAACGCCGACGCTCGCAACCGAGGCGTCCGCCGTGCCACCGCCGCGGTCTTCCGCCGGTACACGCTGAAGCCGGTGGGGGAGCCGTATGACTCCACCGTCGCCTATATCGAGGCCCACTACCTCGTTGACTGACGAAAGCGCGGAGGCCCGGCAACCTGTGGCGGCTGCTGGGCCTCGTCGCGCTGCTCGCGCCCGGATCTATCCCTTGGGCCACACCTGAGGGCAAGCTAGTACTCCAGCCGGACTTCCGTATCTCTCCTGGTCAACGGCCTGGCGGTGAGGAGTGTAGCGGGGGCTCGAAGTGTGATTAGTTCTCTCCGTCCCATCAACCGAGCCCATGCCCGCCCGAGCTCGGGGAGCCGGTATGGCTGATGCAGTCGCTGGAATAGATCACCCTTGGCCTCGATTGTTAACAATGATCGAGGTAGAGGTTGGGGAGGCTCGTGAGCAACCTGAAAGTCTTCAGGGTGAGAGGCGGACAGGCGACGGAGGTGCCAGGGGCGTCCGTGGGGGTAGAGGTCGAGCTGCAGCGGCTGATCGAGGCCAACATGGAGGCGATGCTCGGCATCCGCTTCCTAGTGACCGAGTACCGTACCGGTCACCATGGAGGCCGGATCGACTCCCTCGGCCTGGACGAGAACGGCACGCCGGTCATCGTCGAGTACAAGCGCAACCGCGACCAGAACGTCATCAGCCAGGGGCTCTCGTACCTGTGGTGGCTCCACGACCACCACCACGAGTTCGAGAGCCTGACCCGGGAAAGGCTCGGAGACCAGGCTGCCGGGCAGATCGACTGGAGCGCTCCTCGGATTGTCTGCGTCGCCGGGGCCTTCACACGCCACGACACCGTGGCGGTGGAGATGATCGGCCACCGGATCGACCTCGTGACGTATCGGGTCTTCGAGGACGTGCTCACGTTGCAGCTCATCGCGTCGGCGGGCGGCAATCGAACCTCTCCGCGGAGCGGAACGTCGGCGTCGGTCCGCTCCGCGTCCCCGGCGCCGAAGTCGGTCCAGCAGTACGTCGACGAGTCTTCCGAGGAGCTCAAGGAGCTGTACGCGGACCTCGACGAGCTGCTGCTGGCGCACCGGGACGTACGCAAGGAGCCCCAGCTCCACTACATCGCCTACCGACGGATCAACAACATCGCCACGGTGCGCCTGCAGCCGCGCAACCGGCTGCTCGTGGTCAACCTCAAGCTGGATCCAGACACCGTGGAGCTGCACGATGGGTTCTCCCGGGACATGCGCGGCGTGGGGGTCCTGGGAATCCGCAGCGGCGTCGAGGTCCGGATCGGCTCGCGGGAGGACCTCGCACGGGCTACCGATCTCATTCAGCGAAGCATCGACGCTGGGTGACTCCCCCAGGACATGGGAGGGCGGTTGTTGCCACTGATTGGTGGTAAAAACGCCCCTCTCGGGGTTGTGCGCCCCGCTTACGGGGGTGTCACCCGAACACCACGGGCCCCGCCCGGTAGAAGTAGTCCGGGGGGGGCGCCCCGCGCCCCCCCG
>NZ_JBHYPE010000085.1:9591-11143 GCF_042746015.1 Streptomyces sp. NPDC058773 | reverse complement strand
TTCGCGCTGGAGGCGGACCGGAAATTCGGTGCGCATGTCTTTGACGCGGCCAATGGTGGCGCTCTGCTCTGGCAGCACCTCTTCTGGTTCTTCGGCCATCCCGAGGTGTACATCATCGCGCTGCCGTTCTTCGGCATCATTTCCGAGGTCATTCCGGTGTTCTCCCGGAAGCCGATGTTCGGTTACATCGGTCTGATCGCGGCGACGATTTCGATTGCCGGTCTTTCGGTCACGGTGTGGGCGCACCACATGTATGTGACGGGCGGCGTGCTGTTGCCGTTCTTCTCGTTCATGACGTTCCTGATCGCGGTGCCGACCGGTGTGAAGTTCTTCAACTGGATCGGCACGATGTGGAAGGGCTCACTGTCCTTCGAGACGCCGATGCTGTGGACGATCGGCTTCCTGATCACCTTCACCTTCGGTGGTCTGACCGGTGTCATCCTGGCCTCGCCGCCGATGGACTTCCACGTCTCGGACTCGTACTTCGTGGTGGCGCACTTCCACTACGTGGTCTTCGGCACGGTCGTCTTCGCGATGTTCGCCGGCTTCCACTTCTGGTGGCCGAAGTTCACCGGCAAGATGCTGGACGAGCGCCTGGGCAAGATCACCTTCTGGACGCTGTTCGTGGGCTTCCACGGCACCTTCCTCGTCCAGCACTGGCTGGGTGCCGAGGGCATGCCGCGGCGTTACGCGGACTACCTCGCGGCCGACGGCTACACGGCGCTGAACACCGTCTCGACGATCAGCTCCTTCCTGCTGGGCCTGTCGATCCTGCCCTTCATGTACAACGTCTGGAAGACGGCGAAGTACGGCAAGAAGGTCGAGGTCGACGACCCGTGGGGCTACGGCCGCTCGCTCGAGTGGGCGACCTCCTGCCCGCCGCCGCGGCACAACTTCCTCACGCTGCCGCGCATTCGGTCGGAATCCCCGGCGTTCGATCTGCACCACCCGGAGATCGCAGCCCTTGACGCGCTGCACAACGGCCGTGCCACCGAGGACGACAAGTCCCTCGCAGGCGGCAAGGAGGCGGGCAAGTGAAGATCCAGGGCAAGATGTTCATCTGGCTCTCCGTCTTCGTCCTCGTCATGGCGATCGTCTATGGCGTCTGGTCGAAGGAGCCGGCGGGCACCACCGCGCTGTTCCTCGCCTTCGGTCTGTGCATCATGGTCGGCTACTACCTGGCCTTCACGGCCCGGCGGGTCGACGCGGGTGCGCAGGACAACGAGAACGCCGAGGTCTCGGACGACGCCGGTGAGCTGGGCTTCTTCAGCCCGCACAGCTGGCAGCCGCTGTCCCTGGCCGTCGGTGGCGCGCTCGCCTTCCTGGGCGTCGTCTTCGGCTGGTGGCTGCTGTACTTCTCCCTGCCGGTGATCCTCGTGGGTCTCTTCGGCTGGGTCTTCGAGTACTACCACGGCGAGAACCGCACGCAGTAACGGCCGCGCAGTGCCGTCGGGGGGGGGCGGCCCCCCCCAAAAAATGGTCGGGGCCCCCCCCATGGTGGGGGGGGGGGCCACACAATTATACAGAGAGCGCGCAGCGGGGGAGGTGGATT
>NZ_JBHYPE010000085.1:0-9581 GCF_042746015.1 Streptomyces sp. NPDC058773 | reverse complement strand
CCCCTAAAACGCGGGTTTGGGGGGGCTGGTTTTTTTTTAAACCCCCCCGGCCCACACCCCCCCCCATACCCGCCCGCCCGGGGCGGGGGGGGGGCCCCCCCCCCCACACCGGGGGCCGGCCCCCGCCGCGTTTGGTGGCCGGGGCCAGACCCGTTTGCCCTTTCCAGCGCGCTGGGACAGGTGATTCTTCATATTTTTGGGGCATGAGTCACAGACCTCGAACCCGGACGGTGCTGAGCTGCGGCCTCCTGCTCGTGCCCCTTGCGGTGAGCGCCACCGCGTGCGGGGGCTCGGATTCGGAAGCGCTCTCCGCCAATCCCTACGACGCGGCCGACCAGATCTCGGCCAACATCCCGGACGGCAAGAAGAAGGCGGACCCCGACAAGCCGCTTGAGGTGTCCGTCAACGGGGACGACGCGCGCATCACCGACGTGACGGCCACCGATTCCACCGGCCGCTTCGTCCACGGCGAGCTGAGCGCCGACGGCAGGCACTGGCGCACCACCGCCCCGCTGGCCGCCGGAAGCCGCTACACGGTGCAGGTGAGCACCGAGGAGGACGGTTCGCCCGGCCGCAGGACGCTCGTGGTCAACACCAAGGAAGCGGACGGCCAGTTGACCGCCGGCTTCGGCCCTGAGGCGGGCGAGTACGGCGTCGGCCAGCCGGTCACCGCCGAGCTGAGCCAGCCGATCACGGACCCGAAGGCCCGCTCCATCGTGGAGAGCGCCCTGAAGGTCGACTCCATGCCGCGCGTCGAGGGCGCCTGGCACTGGGTGGACGCCAAGAAGCTGCACTTCCGCCCGAAGGAGTACTGGCCCGCCCACGCCACGATCTCGGTGCACAGCAACCTGACGGGCCTGAAGATCGCCAAGGGGGTCTACGGCGGCCCCTCCAAGCCCCTCAAGCTCACCACCGGCGACCGGGTGGAGGCCATCACCGACGCGGCGACGCACCAGATGACGGTGTGGCGCAACGGCGAGTCGATCAAGACCATTCCGGTGACCACCGGCAAGCCCGGCTTCTCCACCCGCAACGGCATCAAGGTCGTCCTCGGCAAGGAGAGCTTCGTACGGATGCGCAGCTCGACGGTCGGCATCGCCGCCGGGAGCGGGGACTCCTACGACCTGCCGGTCTACTGGGCCACCCGGGTGACCTGGAGCGGCGAGTACGTCCACGCCGCACCCTGGTCCGTCGGATCGCAGGGCGCGGCGAACGTCAGCCACGGCTGTACGGGCATGTCCACCGGCAACGCCCAGTGGTTCTTCAACACCGTTCGGGTCGGCGACATCGTCAAGGTCCTCAACAGCGGCGGCGAGATGATGGCGCCGTTCGGCAACGGCTTCGGCGACTGGAACATGCCCTGGAAGGAATGGCGGGACGGCAGCGCGCTCAAGGCCAAGGCCGCCAGCACCACCGGAGCGGCCGAGCGGGAGCAGAACCCGGCCGGTGAGGCCCGGCTGCGCCCGAGGATCTGAGCGCCGTCCTGCGGGCCGCTCAGGCCTGTACGAGGTTCCTGCGGCGCAGCAGCCCGGCCAGGGCGTCGGCGAACGCCACCGGGTCCAGGGGATGGGCCACCGCGGCGTCCGCCCGGCTCCAGGTCGCCAGCCAGGCGTCCTGGGGACGGCCGATCAGCAGCAGCACCGGCGGGCACCGGAAGATCTCGTCCTTGATCTGCCGGCAGACGCCCATCCCGCCGGCCGGCGCGGTCTCGCCGTCCAGCACACAGACGTCGATACCGCCCTGCTCCAGGGCCGTCAGGACGGCCGGCGCGGTGGCGCACTCCAGGATCTCGATCTGCGGGGCATCGGCGGCGGGGCGCCGTCCGGCCGCCAGCCGGACCTGCTCGCGGGTGTTGGCGTTGTCGCTGTAGACCAGCACCGTGGCAGTCGCCTGCATCGTTCCTCCACGCTTCGTAGCGGCACAGCATCGGGTGGGGCGGATGCTACTCCCGCGGGGGGTGCCCGCAGGAGGGGTTGAACCGATTCAAGATCTGCCCGACGGCCCGTCAGGAACGGTGCCGGAGGGGCCGCGGCGGAGCGGGCGGCCGCATGCGTCCCTCCTTCGAGCGACCGGGAAAACGGTGCGTACGAGCAGGGCATACGTCCTTGACACACCGAACGGCACCCCCCGGAGTGAGGGCGGGATAAGCGACCGACATAATGTCGGTCGTGGCGACAGCAACGACAGTAGAAACCGGGCACGCGCACCCGTCGGTCAATCGGCCGAACCTCACCAGCGTCGGAACCATCATTTGGCTGAGTTCCGAGCTGATGTTCTTCGCGGCCCTCTTCGCGATGTACTTCACCCTTCGATCGGTGACCGGATCCGCGTACTGGAAGGAATCCGCCGATGCGCTGAATCTTCCGTTCTCCGCGACCAACACCACGATCCTGGTGCTCAGCTCTCTGACCTGCCAGCTCGGCGTTTTCGCCGCCGAGCGCGGCGATGTCAAGAAGCTCCGGGCCTGGTTCGTGGTCACCTTCGTCATGGGTGCGATCTTCATCGGCGGTCAGGTCTTCGAGTACACGGAGCTGGTCAAGCACGAGGGCCTCTCGCTCTCGTCCGGCCCGTACGGCTCGGTGTTCTACCTGACCACCGGCTTCCACGGACTGCACGTGACGGGCGGTCTGATCGCCTTCCTGCTGGTCCTGGGCAGGACGTACGCGGCCAAGAGGTTCACCCACACGCAGGCCACCGCGGCCATCGTCGTGTCCTACTACTGGCACTTCGTCGATGTCGTCTGGATCGGCCTCTTCGCCACGATCTACCTGATCCGGTAACCGGTATCGGGCCTGCCTACCGGGTCCGCATATCAGACAGACATAGCCAAAGCATCGACGCAGAAGATCCTGACACCGGGGTAATCCGTGAAAAAGCTCTCCGCACGACGGCGCCATCCGCTGGCGGCGCTCGTCGTCCTACTCTTCGCGCTGGCGGTCACTGGGGGGCTGTACGCCGCGTTCGCGCCGGCGGACAAGGCTCAGGCCGATGACACCGCCCAGTCTCTTGCCATCAAGGAGGGCAAGAAGCTCTTCGCCGTGGGCTGTGCCAGCTGCCACGGCACCGGCGGTCAGGGCACCTCCGACGGCCCCAGCCTGGTCGGCGTCGGCGCCGCAGCCGTGGACTTCCAGGTGGGCACCGGCCGGATGCCGGCCCAGCAGCCCGGCGCCCAGGTGCCGCGGAAGAAGAACATCTACACCAACGCCCAGATCGACCAGCTCGCGGCGTACGTCGCCTCGCTGGGCGCCGGCCCGACCGTGCCGGACAAGGAGCAGTACAGCCCGGACGGTGCCAACATCGGCAAGGGCGGCGAGCTGTTCCGCACCAACTGCGCGCAGTGCCACAACTTCACCGGTAAGGGCGGCGCCCTGACCAACGGCAAGTACGCACCGACGCTCGAGGGCGTGGACCCGAAGCACATCTACGAGGCCATGCAGACCGGCCCGCAGAACATGCCCTCCTTCGGGAACGGTTCGCTGTCGGAGCAGAACAAGAAGGACATTGTCGCGTACCTCGGCGCCGTCAACGGCGATGAATCCGAGAGCCCCGGCGGCCTCGACCTCGGCGGTCTCGGTCCGGTCAGTGAGGGTCTCTTCGGCTACATCTTCGGCCTCGGCGCGCTGATCGCGGTCGCCATCTGGGTCGCAGCCCGGACTACGAAGGCCAAGAAGTCATGAGCGAGACTGGACGACACGAAGACGTGCCAGAAGAAACCCTTCCCGGTGAGCGGGAGACGGCGCACGAGGGTGCGGTGACCACGGCGGAGAACCCGTTCGCCGACCCGGGACTGCCGCCCCACGAGCACCGCGCGCAGGACATCGACGACCGGGCCGCCCAGCGCTCCGAGCGCACCGTGGCGCTGCTGTTCATCGTGTCCATGATTGCCACGGTCGGCTTCATCGCCTCGTACGTGGCGATCCCGATCGAGAAGAACGTCTACATCTGGCCGCTCGGTCACATCAGCGCGCTGAACTTCGCGCTCGGTCTGACCCTCGGCGCGGCGCTCTTCTGCATCGGCGCCGGCGCGGTCCACTGGGCCCGCACGCTGATGTCGGACGAGGAGGTCGCCGACGAGCGCCACCCGATCGAGGCCGCGCCCGAGGTCAAGGCCAAGGTCATGGCCGACTTCGCCGCGGGTGCGAAGGAGTCGCAGATCGGGCGGCGCAAGCTGATCCGCAACACGATGTTCGGTGCGCTGGCCCTGGTGCCGCTCTCCGGTGTGGTGCTGCTGCGTGACCTCGGGCCGCTGCCCGGGAACAAGCTGCGCACCACGAACTGGAAGAAGGGCGTGCGCCTGGTCAACCAGTCGACCAACCTCCCGCTGCGTCCCGAGGACATCGCCGTCGGCTCCCTCACCTTCGCCAAGCCCGAGGGCCTGGAGGAGGACGACGAGGAGTTCGCGGAGAAGATCGCCAAGGACGCCCTGATGCTCGTGCGGATCCAGCCGCAGAACATCAAGGACAAGCACGAGCTGTCCTGGTCGCACGAGGGCATCGTGGCGTACTCGAAGATCTGCACCCACGTGGGCTGCCCGATCAGCCTGTACGAGCAGCAGACGCACCACGTGCTCTGCCCCTGCCACCAGTCGACGTTCGACCTCTCTGACGGCGGTCGGGTGATCTTCGGTCCGGCCGGACACGCCCTGCCGCAGCTGCACATCACGGAGAAGGACGGCTTCCTGGAGGCCGCGAGCGGCTTCGAGGAGCCCGTCGGCCCGAGCTTCTGGGAGCGCGGATGAGTAACGAGACGAGCGCGACCACCACGCGCCGTGGCCAGGCGCCGCGGGGTGAGCGGATCGCCGACTGGGCGGACGGCCGGCTGGGCATCTACAGCCTGGCCAAGTCCAACATGCGCAAGATCTTCCCGGACCACTGGTCCTTCATGCTGGGTGAGGTCGCGCTTTACAGCTTCATCATCATCATCCTGACCGGTGTCTATCTGACGCTGTTCTTCCACCCGAGCATGGCCGAGGTGACCTATCACGGTTCCTACGTGCCGATGCAGGGGATCCGGATGACGCAGGCCTTCGAGTCGACGCTGAACATCAGCTTCGACGTGCGCGGTGGTCTGCTGATCCGCCAGATCCACCACTGGGCCGCGCTGGTCTTCCTGGCCGCGATGATGGTCCACATGATGCGGGTGTTCTTCACCGGCGCCTTCCGCAAGCCGCGCGAGGTCAACTGGCTGTTCGGCTTCCTGCTGCTGGTGCTGGGCATGTTCACCGGCTTCACCGGCTACTCGCTCCCCGACGACCTGCTCTCCGGTACCGGTGTGCGGTTCATCGAGGGCGTCATCCTGGCGATGCCGCTGGTCGGTTCGTACCTGCAGTTCTTCATCTTCGGCGGGGAGTTCCCGGGGCACGACATCATCCCGCGGTTCTTCACGGTGCACGTCCTGCTGCTGCCGGGCATCATGCTCGGCCTGCTGGTGGCGCACCTGATCCTGGTCTTCTACCACAAGCACACCCAGTTCCCGGGTGCCGGCAAGACCAACAACAACGTCGTGGGCATGCCGCTGCTGCCGGTCTACATGGCCAAGGCCGGAGGCTTCTTCTTCCTGGTCTTCGGTGTGATCTCGGTGATCGCCGCGATCGCCAGCATCAACCCGGTGTGGGCGATCGGCCCCTACCGTCCCGACCAGGTGTCCACCGGCGCCCAGCCCGACTGGTACATGGGCTTCGCCGAGGGTCTGGTGCGTGTCATGCCGGGCTGGGAGTGGAACTTCTGGGGCCACACCCTCAACTTCGGTGTGCTCATCCCGATCCTGGTCTTCCCGCTGGTCCTGGTCGCCATCGCGGTCTACCCGTTCGTCGAGTCCTGGGTCCGCGGCGACAAGCGCGAGCACCACATCCTGGACCGCCCGCGCAACGTCCCGACCCGTACCGGCTTCGGTGTCGCCTGGCTGGTCGCGTACTTCGTGATGCTGATCGGTGGCGGTAACGACCTGTGGGCGACGCACTTCCACCTGTCGATCAACTCGATCACCTGGTTCGTGCGGATCGCGTTCTTCGTCGGACCGGTGCTGGCCTTCATCGCCACCAAGCGGATCTGCCTGGGTCTGCAGCGGCGCGACAAGGACAAGGTGCTGCACGGCCGCGAGTCCGGCATCATCAAGCGCCTGCCGCACGGTGAGTTCATCGAGGTCCACGAGCCGCTCGACCAGGAGCAGCTGCACCTGCTCACGCAGCACGAGCAGCCCGCGCCGCTCGAGCTGGGCCCGGAGGTCGACGAGAACGGCGTGCGGCGCAAGCTGAAGCGCTCGCAGAAGCTGCGCGCCAAGCTCTCCAAGGCCTACTACGGCGAGGACAACGTCATCCCGAAGGCCTCGGCCGAGGAGTACAAGGAGATCAGCAGCGGTCACGGCCACCACTGATCACCAGGGCGCTTCCTAGCGCACCGTAGGTAGTAGTACGCCACCCAGAGGGCCCCGTCCGTTCCCCAAGCTCTTAAGGAGCAGGGGATACCCCAACCGGACGGGGCCCTCCGGCGTGCCCGGTGGCTCGATAGGGTGACGGCAGAAGCAGGTGACAATCCAGGAGTGTGGACCATGAACGTTGTGACCCCGGTTGGCGGCGACAGCGTGGCGGCCCACACCTGGCCGGACCTCCTCAACGCACTGCTCGCCGGCCGTGACCTCAGCGCGGACGACACCGCCTGGGCGATGGACAAGATCATGCGGGGCGAGGCCAGCGACGCCCAGATCGCCGGGTTCGCGGTCGCCCTGCGGGCCAAGGGCGAGACCGTCGCCGAGATCTCCGGCCTGGTGCGCACCATGTACGCGCACGCCCGGCTGATCGAGGTGCCGGGCCCCGGCGTCGACATCGTCGGGACCGGGGGCGACGGCGCCAAGACCGTCAACATCTCCACGATGTCCTCGATCGTGGTCGCCGGCACCGGCGCCAGGGTCGTCAAGCACGGCAACCGTGCCGCGTCCTCGGCCAGCGGTGCCTCCGACGTCCTGGAGAAGCTCGGCGTCAATCTCGACCTCACCCCCCAGCGGGTCACCGAGGTCGCCCGGGAAGCCGGCATCACCTTCTGCTTCGCGGTGAAGTTCCACCCCTCGCTGCGGCACGTCGCCAACGCACGGGCCCAGCTCGGCATCCGCACCACCTTCAACGTGCTGGGCCCGCTGACCAACCCCGCCAAGGTCCGCGCCCAGGCGACCGGTGTCGCGGACGCCCGGATGGCGCCGATCCTGGCCGGGGTGCTCGCCGAGCGCGGCTCGTCGGCGCTGGTGTTCCGCGGCGACGACGGCCTCGACGAGCTGACCACCACCGCGACCTCCCGGGTGTGGATCGTCCGCGACGGCACGGTCCGCGAGGAGCCCTTCGACCCCCGGGACGTGGGCATCCCCCTGGTGCCGGTGGAGGCGCTGCGCGGGGCGGACGCCTCGTACAACGCGGATGTGGCCCGCCGGCTGCTGGACGGCGAGACCGGACCGGTGCGCGACGCCGTGCTGCTGAATTCCGCGGCGGCGCTGGTCGCGCTGGAGCCGACGGACGCCCCGCTGGCCGAGCAGATCCGGGCCGGCATCGCCCGGGCCGCCGCCTCGGTGGACTCCGGGGCGGCCAAGCGGGCGCTGGAGCGCTGGGTGGCCGCCAGCAACACCTGAGCGCGCGGTGACGCAGGGTGTGACGCAAGGCTCTGTCCGTCATACGGACCGGGCCTTGCGCCGCCTTTCCCGTGTGGCATGATGCTGCGCAGGTCACGAGTGACAGCGACACAGGCCCCGGCCCGCTGTCCGGCAACCCTCCTTCCGTGGCGGGGTGCCCCGGGTGATGACCAGGCCGCAGGCAGCGAGGTCTGCGGCAAGCGCGGATCCCTCGCCAGGGATCCTGGTCCCCGAGGGAGAACTTCCGTGAATCAGCGAATGCGATAGGGCCCGACGGCCCCTTTTCCGCATCCCTTTTTCCTCTCCGCCGCGGTGCCCCGGCGCGCCCTTCCGCGCCCTGCCCGCAGCGAATTCGCTTACCTCTCACGGGAGTTCGCCATGTCTGATTCCGCCGTTGCCGCCGACCGCTCCGTCTGTGCCCCGCTGCCGGTTCTCGGCCGGGATGTCCGCGTCCCGCTCGTGACCGGCGGCGAGGTCGACTACGCCGCGCTGGACTACGCCGCCAGCGCCCCCGCGCTCCAGCGGGTCTGGGACGACGTGGCGGCCTACGCCCCGTACTACGGCAGCGTGCACCGCGGCGCCGGATACCTCTCGCAGCTCTCCACCGACCTCTTCGAGAACAGCCGCCGCACCATCGCGGAGTTCCTCGGCTGCCGCATCGAAGGGGACCTGGGCGAAGCCCAGCCGGGCAAGGGCGGTGGTGGGCGACGGGAGGGCGACCAGGTCGTCTTCACCCGCTCCACCACCGACTCGCTCAACCTGCTCGCCTCCGTACTCCCGCAGGGCACCCGGGTGTTCGTCTTCGAGACCGAGCACCATGCCTCGCTGCTGCCGTGGGAGCAGCGCTCCGACGTGGCGGTCACCTACCTCAACGCACCCCGCACCCCGCAGCAGGCCGTGGACACCCTGGAGAAGGCACTGGCCGCCCGCGAGCCCTACGGTCCGGCGCTGGTCTGTGTGACCGGTGCGTCGAACGTGACCGGTGAACTGTGGCCGGTGCAGGAGCTGGCGGCCGCCGCGCACGCGCACGGCGCCCGGATCGTGCTGGACGCGGCGCAGCTCGTCCCGCACCACCCGGTGGACCTCGCCGAACTGGACGTGGACTGGGTCGCGTTCTCCGGCCACAAGCTGTACGCGCCGTTCGGCGCCGGGGTGCTGGCCGGCCGCGCGGACTGGCTGCGGGACGCCGCGCCGTACCTGGCGGGCGGCGGCGCCAGCCGCAAGGTCTCCCGGCGCACGGATGGCGGCGTGGACGTCGAGTGGCACACCACCGCGGCCCGGCACGAGGCCGGTTCGCCCAACGTCATCGGCGCCTACGCCATCGCCTCGGCCTGCCAGGCACTGACGGAGGCCGGCTTCGACGGCCTGGTCGCCCGCGAACAGGAACTCATCGCCCGCCTCCGCACCGGCCTGGCCGAGGTACCCGAGGTCACCGTCCTCTCCCTCTTCGGCGACGACGCCCCCCGGGTGGGCGTCCTCTCCTTCGTCGTCGAGGGCTGGAACAGCTCCCACTTCGCGGCCGCTCTGTCGGCGGAGTACGGCATCGGCGTCCGCGACGGCCTCTTCTGTGCCCACCCCCTCGTCCGCACCCTCCTCGGCAGCGAGCCCCAGGACCCCGGCGAGTGCGGTGCCCCCGACGCGGCCCCCGGCGAGAAGTCCCTCAACGCCATCCGCGTCAGCTTTGGCGCCGGCACGCCGGATGAGCATGTCGACCGCTTCCTCGAATCGGTCAAGGAGTTGGTGACCAACGGCGCCCGCTGGAACTACCGGACGGAGGACGGCCGTTGCGTCCCCGCGCGAAGCGCGGATTGATTCCCACGTTTTTGTCCTTCCCGCCGTGGTGGTTGCTCGTCGTTGCGCCTGCGGCGGGCGGTGCCGCTGCGCGGGGCTGTTGGGTGCGGTGACGGGCCTGCGCGGGTGGGGTGTGCCGGACTGCTTCGCTTTAAAAGCCAGCAACCCCCCCCCCCAAC
>NZ_JBHYPE010000084.1:0-12076 GCF_042746015.1 Streptomyces sp. NPDC058773 | reverse complement strand
GGCTTCGTTCTCTATGGTCGTCACGCCCCGTCGGCGCGGCGGCCCGTCCATCCCTGCGAGCACCTGCTGGGTCGCGCGGATGCCGTCGATCTCCGGCATCCGCACGTCCATCAGCACGATGTCCGGGCGCAGCGCGCGGATCAGCGGCACCGCCTCCGCACCGGTCGCCGCCTCGCCCACGACCTCCATGTCGTCCTCGGCGCCCAGGATCGCGCGCAGCGCCGTACGCACCATCCGCTCGTCGTCGGCGAGGACGATGCGCAGCGGGCGGGTCTGCTCGCGTCCGCTGCCGCCGGTGCCGTCGCCGCAGTTGTCGCAACCACGGCCGTTGCCGCTGCCGTTGTCTTCACCTTCGCCGGCCGTGCGGCCGTCGTCGTCCCGCGTCGTGGTCATGTCCCCGCCCTCGTCTCGCGTCCTCCGGTTCCCCGGCGTACGTCTCGGTGTCCCTACGGCTGTCCCTGCGACTGTCCCTGTGGCCGTACGTCGCGGTGCGTACCGCGCTCCCGCCCCGCCGCCAGCGGCAGCCGGGCCGTCAGCCGCCATACGCCGTCCTGTGCCCCGGCCGTCGCCTCGCCGCCCAGCAGCCGGGCCCGTTCGGCGATCCCCAACAGGCCGCGGCCCCCGCCCGTGCGGGGCGCCGGGACCGGCGAGCCGGGCACGGGGCCGGCCACCGGTCCGCTCACCGGGTTCTCCATCCGCAGGGTCAGCTCCCGCTCGGTGCGGTGCACATACAGCTCCACGGGCACCGGCCCGGCGTGCCGCAGCGCATTGCTCAGGCCCTCCTGCACGATCCGGTAGGCCTCCCGCGAGACCACCGGCGGCAGCCCCGTGCACCGCCCCTCCGTCGTCGCCTCGACCCGGACGCCTGCCGCGCGGGTCCGTTCGAGCAGCGCCGCCAGCCCGTCCAGAGTGGGCGCGGGCGCCGTCGGATCGCCGCCGTCCTCCTCGCGCAACAGGCCCAGTACGGTGTCCAGTTCGGCGACCGCGTCCCGGGTGGTGTCCTCGATGGCGGCCAGCGCCTGCCGGACGAACTCCGGGTCGGTGTCGAGCACCCGGCGGGCCGCGCTCGCTTGGAGGGTGACCGCGCTCAGCGCATGCCCCACCGAGTCGTGCAGCTCGCGGGCCAGCCGGTTGCGGGTCGCCAGATCGGCGGCCCGGCGCTCGGCGGCGGCCAGCCGGTCGTCGGGCGTGGGCCCCAGCAGCACCGGCGCCAGACGGGCCATCAGCTGCCCGGCTCCCCAGGTCGTGCCGAGCACCAGAGCCAGCAGCGCCAGCCCGGCGAGCGGGCCGAGCACGCCGGGGAAGGCCTCCTGCCAGCCCGGAAAGCCGCGCCGGAGCTCCGCCGAGAACGGCAGAATCATCAGGGAAATCGCGGCCGGCGACGCGGCCAGTGACATCCCGCTGACGATCCCGCCGGCCGCGTTGTGCACCAGGAACCACAGCGCGGTACGCCGCCGGGCGGTCCACGAGTAGCCCGGCTCGTCGGCCATCAGCTCTCCCGGCACATCGCAGAACGTCCGCACGGCGCCCGCCGCCATGGACCGCGCCGGGGCGAAGACCAGCCCGGCCAGCCAGGCCATCGGCAGCGCGAGGCCGAAGGCGAGGAACTGGGACGTGGGATCGCGGTAGGGGTCGGCGCCCTCCTTGACCAGCGACACGATGACCGACGCCGTCAGGAAGTGCGGCATCAGGATCGCGCCGCCGATCACCAGATGGACCCAGCGCAGGGAGTGCCGCCGCAGACCTCTCAGCCGCACGGCGCGGCTCCGGCCCCGGCCTCGGAGTCGTCGTGAACGCCGCGTGGCGGAGCGGAGGTTGCGAGAGCTGCGCGGTGGCGGTGCCGGCCGGTCCGTACGGTCATGACGACCAGTCTTCCGGACCCGCCGCCCGCGCGCCTCGGCCGTGCCGACGAACCGCCTCCGCCGTACGGGGGAGGGGAGCCGGACGGTGCGCCCACCGGCCGGGTGCCCAACGGCCCCTCAGATCACAGCCGTCGGGTTGCCAGCGTCAGCCGGTCGCGGGCGTCGAACAGGGTGTCCTTGATCCTCCGCTCGTGCCCCGGGGTCAGCCGGGCCACCGGCACGGAGCAGCTGACCGCGTCCCGCGCCGGGGTGCGGTAGGGGATCGCGACGCCGAAGCAGCGCAGGCCCGGGGTGTTCTCCTCGCGGTCGACGGCATAGCCCTGTTCGCGCACCGAGTGCAGCTCCTCGATCAGCCGCTCGCGGTCGGTGAGGGTGTGCTCGGTCAGCCGGGGGAGGGCCGGCGGCAGCATCGCCCGGACCTGCTCGTCGGTGTACGTGGCGAGCAGCGCCTTGCCCAGCGCGGTGGAGTGCGCGGGCAGCCGCCGGCCGGCGCGGGCGAAGGGGCGCAGATGGTGCGGGGACTGACGGGTCGCGAGGTGGACGACCTCGGTGCCGTCGAGCCGGGCGAGGTGGACGGTCTCGGTGGTGTCGTCGGAGAGCCGGTCCAGGGCCGGTTCGGCCGCGGCCACCACCTCGTCACCGTCGAGGTACGAGGTGCCGACCAGCAGCGCCCGCACGCCGATGCCGTAGCGGGTGCCGGTCGCGTCGGTCTCGACCCAGCCCAGGTCGACGAGGGTGCGCAGCAGCATGTAGAGGCTGGACTTCGGGTAGCCGACCGCCTCTTGAACCGAGGCAAGACTGTGCATACCGGGACGACCCGCGAAGTACTCAAGCAACTCGACCGTCCGCACCGCGGATTTGACCTGTGATCCCCCGGTATCGGCAGCTGACATCGCCCTTGACCCCCCTGTTCGGACCGCCATAGAGTCCCAGTTGTTCATGATTCGGAACAGCGTTCAGCATATAGAACGTGATCCGGTGCGCGGCAAGGCGCGGAACGACTCGGCAGCATCGCCCGGGAGGAATGCACGGTGGCAGCGACAACAGCAGCACCAGTCTGGAGTGTCGATCCCCGCACCGGGAAGCCGCGGGAGCAGGTTGCGGTGGAGGCCACGGCAGACGAGGTGGACACCGCGGTCCGTGGCGCACACGCCGCCCGTGGCGCGCTGGCCGACCGCACCGTACGCGCCGCGCTGCTGCGCCGCTCCGCCGAGCTGCTCGACGAGGCGGGCGAGGCGGTCATCGAGGCCGCCGACGCCGAAACCGCGCTCGGCCCCGGCCGGCTCACCGGTGAACTCGCCCGCACCACCTACCAGTTGCGGGCCTTCGCGGACCTGGCCGAGGAGGGCGGGTTCCTCGACGTCCTGATCGACCACGCCGACGCCGGGCTCACCCCGCCCCGGCCCGACCTGCGCCGTTACAAGATCCCGCTGGGCCCGGTCGCGGTCTACTCCGCCAGCAACTTCCCGCTCGCCTTCTCGGTACCGGGCGGCGACACCGCCAGCGCCCTCGCGGCCGGCTGCCCGGTCGTCGTCAAGGCCCACCCGGACCACCCGGCCACCTCCGAGCTGTGTGCCGCACTGCTGCACCGCGCCGCCAGGGACGTCGGCCTGCCGGAGGGCGTGGTCGGTCTGGTGCACGGCTTCCAGGCCGGTATCGACCTGGTGCGCCATCCGCTGATCGCCGCGGCCGGCTTCACCGGCTCGGTGCGCGGCGGCCGTGCCCTCTACGACGCGGCCGCGTCCCGCCCGCACCCGATCCCCTTCCACGGCGAGCTGGGCAGCCTCAACCCCGTCGTGATCACCGAGGCCGCGGCCGCGGAGCGCGCCGAGCGGATCGGCGCCGGGCTGGCCGGGTCGATGACCCTCGGCGTCGGCCAGTTCTGCGTCAAGCCGGGCCTGGTCCTGGCGCCCGGCGGCGAGACCGGCGACCGGCTGCTGACCGCACTGACCGACGCGGTCAGCGACACCGAGGCCGGGGTGCTGCTCGACCACCGGATGCGGCAGGCGTTCCTCGACGGCGTCCGCACCCGCGCCGCGCTCCCCGGGGTCGAGGCGCCGGTGACCCCGGGCGCGGGCGGCGAGCACACCGTCAGCGCCGGCTTCCTCGCGGTCCCCGCCGCCCACCTGACCACCGAAGGGCCCTACGACCTCCTCCTGGAGGAGTGCTTCGGCCCGGTCACCGTCGTCGCCCGTTACACCGACGAGGCCGAGATCGGCGCCGTGCTCGCCCGGCTCCCCGGCAACCTCTCCGCGACCCTGCACCTCGGCGACGCGGAGAGCGCCGGCACCGATGACGCGGGCCGCGGCGCCCGGCTGCTGGCGGAGGTCACCCCGCTGGCCGGCCGGGTGGTCGTCAACGGCTGGCCCACCGGCGTCGCGGTCGCCCCCGCCCAGCACCACGGCGGCCCCTACCCGGCCACCACCTCCACCTGCACCTCCGTCGGCGGCAGCGCCGTCGAACGCTGGCTGCGCCCGGTCGCCTACCAGGACACCCCGCCCGCGCTGCTGCCGCCCGAACTGCGCGAGGACAACCCGCTCGGCCTGCCGCGCCGGGTCGACGGCCGCGCCGAGGGCGCGTAGCGACCGTGCCGCCCGCCCCCGACGCGGCCACGCTCCAGGTCCGCGCGGTGACCGCCGCGGACCTGGCCGCGATCGCCGCGCTGCACAGCCGGGCCCGTGCCGCGTACCACCGCGCGCGGTTCCCGGACGCGCCCTTCGACGTCCCGGCCGAGCGGGCCCGGTGGCACGACGCCTGGTCCCGCGACCTGGAGCGCGGCGACACCCCGGCGCTCTGTGCCGCCCGGCACGGCACCGTGGTCGGAGCCGCCTCCTACCGCCACCGTCCCGGCCCCCGGCCGGCCGTCACCCTCCACCAGCTCCATGTCGACCCCGGCCACTGGGGCACCGGCGTCGGCCGCGCCCTGCACGGCGCCTGCCTGCGGGACTGGCACGCGGCCGGGGTCTCCCGGGCCGCCCTCGACGTCCTCTGGCACAACCACCGCGCCCGCGCCTTCTACACCCGCCTCGGCTGGCGCCCCGACCCGGACCGCCGCCCCGCGCCGGACGCCAGCCACCTCACCCTGACGCTGGACCTGGGGAGGGCTCCGGCTCCCGGCGGGCGATGAGCTGGAGCCGCTCTGCCGTCCGCCCGTCCAGTGTGGCCACCGACCCCGCCCGCTCCTTCAGCACCGCGAAGCCCGCCTCCCGCACCAGCCCCCGCAGCCGCTCCGGCGGATGGTGCCGGAACACCCCGCCGTCCGGCGTCTCGAACACCCCGTACGTCCCGTACCGCTCCGCGAACCGCGCGTACCGCTCCCGGTTGAGCGCATCCCCCTGCAACGGGACGTCGCTGAGATACAGCACCCCGCCGGGCCGCACCAGCCGCCCCAGCTCCCCGACGATCGCCGTCTGGTCCGCGTCCCGGGGCACACAGGTCAGCACCGCGAACAACAGCGCCGCATCGAAGACGCCCTCCGGGAACGGCAGCGGAAACCCTGGGCAGTGCAGCAGCTCCAGCTCAGGGTGCTCCCGCCGCCCCCGCTCGACCAGCGCCGCCGACACATCCACCCCCTGCACCGCGCCGTACCCCAGCCCGGCCAGCTCGGAGGTCAGCCGCCCGTACCCGCATCCGTAGTCCAGCACCCGCGCACCCCGTGGCACATACGCGTCCAGCAGCGCCGGGTCGAGCGGGTGGGTGAAGGTCTTGACGGCCCCGGTCGTCTCCCAGAAGCCGAGAAATCCCTGTGACGAGGTCATGCGGGGACGGTACCGCGGGACGTCCGGCCACCTCGCCGAAGCACCGGAGCACCCGGGTGGGGCGCCGTACCGCACCGCCGCGGCCCGCCCGGACGGGCGCTGGCACCGGACGTCGCTCCCGGGAATACCCCGCCGCTCCCCGGGGTTGACCCGGGGCCCGCCCACGACGAGGAAAGTCAGCTCATGCGCGTCGAAATCTGGTCCGACATCGCCTGCCCCTGGTGCTACATCGGCAAGGCCCGGTTCGAGGCCGGGCTCGCCGGTTTCGCGCAGCGGGACGCCGTCGAGGTGGTGCACCGGTCCTTCGAGCTGGACCCGCAGGCACCGGCCGCCGGGGACGTACCGGTGCTCGACATGCTCGCCGCGAAGTACGGCGTGAGCCGGGAGCAGGCCGCGGCGATGGAGGCGCGGGTCGCCGAGGCGGCAGCGGGGGAGGGGCTCGACTACCGCTCGGACCGCCTGCACGGCAACACCTTTGACCTGCACCGGCTGTTGCACCTCGGCCGGGCGCACGGTGTCCAGGACGCGCTGCTCGACGCCTTCTACCGCGCCAACTTCGCCCAGGCGCGGCCGCTCGGTGACCCCGCCGTACTCCAGGAGATCGCCGTCGGAGCCGGGCTGCCCGCCGAGGAGGCCGCGCGGGTGCTGGCCGACCCCGAGGCGTACGCACCGGAGGTCCGCGCCGACGAGCGCGAGGCCGCCGAGCTGGGTGCCACGGGTGTGCCGTTCTTCGTCATCGACCGCCGCTACGGCATCTCCGGCGGACAGCCGGCCGAGGTGTTCCGGGAGGCGCTGGAGCGGGCGTACGCCGACGGCGTCGTACCGCTCGGGGCGGCCGGTGACGGTGAGGTGTGCGGCGACGACGGCTGCGCCGTGCCCGGGAAGTGAACCGGGGCCCGACCGGCCATACCCACCGTGACCTGCGAAGATGAGCAACTTTTCATGCGGGGACGGTACCTGCGAAGGCGGCCGGTGTCGCCCGAGGCGGCGGCCTCCGTGTCCGGCAGCCGAGTTCCCGAGTGCCATCCGGCTCATGAGTCGTGAACTCCCCTCTCCAGATGCCCGGTCGCCGCAACGGGCTTGCCGTCATGCCGCGGATGGCGCCGGAGCAGAACACGGCAGTCCACCGCCTTGCTCGCGTCTCCGGCCGATTGGGCCGCCCGTAATGCGCGTTCCAGCTCGGTGCAGGTGGGGCAGACAGGGACGGCCGGGGCGCCGACGTGCGAGGTCATGTTGCGGACCCTCCTGCGGTGCGGATGGTTCGCCATTTCCGTGTTACGGCTCCGGACCGTCACGAAGTCACCCGCGCCACGCGCCGCTTCCCGCTGCGCGGCCAGCGCGGTACACACGTCGCAGCCGTCCACCGGGACCGGTTCGAGGCACGGGCCGGTGGACGGGCCGCCGCTGTCTCCCCTGCTCATTAACTGGCCTGCTGTGTCATCACACCCAGCGGAATCCGGGTCCAGAGCTCCCCGGGGCGGGGCCGCCACCGTGCTCGTGCTCGCCATGCTCTCTCTCGCCATCCCTTCGTCAACGGTGTGACGAAGACGAAGCTACGGAGCGACCAGGCGCGATGTCTGTGGCACTTTGACTGCCCGTCAGGGAAAAGCAGCCCTTGTGATCGTTTACAGCGGGAGCCCGACCGCGTCGGCCATGGCACGCATGTCCGTGGTCAGTGTTCGGCGGCTCTGGATCAGTTTGCTGAGGATGTCACGGGCGTAACGCTGATTCGGCAGCCATTCCGGACTGTCCGCCTTGATCTGTTCGAGTTTCTCGAAGGCATCGGCGTGCTGCCCCATCTTGGCGTGGGCATCGGCGACATCGAGGAGGTGCCGATTGCGGTTGTTGCTTGTCGGCCTCAGCCCTGCCATGGGAATGCGCTGTGCCATTCTCAGCACCATGTCCGGACGGTCCGTCACAGAGGCATTCTCGGCGGCCTTGAGCTTGACCGTGGTCGGCCCGAACATCCGCAGGAAGTCATTCTCCGGTGCATGCTCCCGGCCCATCACCACGGCTGCCGCCATCGCCAGTTTGACGGCGTCATCGGCCTCTGCTGACTGGCCATTGCGAATCGCGGCGGCAGAAGCCCGCAACAGCAGCCAGCCCCAAGTGCTCAATTCCGCCGGTGTCGCCCGGGACATCCGTGGTTCGATCTCATCTGCCCACCCGACCGCGAGTGCGAACGCCTCGTCCAGCCTTCCCTGACGCAACCGCAGCCAGCAGACGATGCTGATCGTCGCGGCCTTGTCCAGCCCGTCGGCACCGTGCTCCAGAGCGCGCTCCAGCGCGGTCTCGGCTGCAGCGAACTGGCGGGTCTGGACCATGAGCCACCCGGAGAGCTGCAAAAGCCGCATACGGACGGTGCGTCCCCGCGGCCCCAGGGCGTCGGTGTCCCGCAGCAGGGAGGGCAAGAGCACGGACAACTCCGTGAGCCGGTCTCCGGTGAAGAGCGGCATCGCCTCCTGTAGCGCGCTGTGCACTCCCGTCACGGTCGGCGGCTCATCCTCCACCCCGGCCGCCCAATGGCGGCGTTCAAGGGCGCTCTTCACGGCTGCCCACCGGTCCGTGGTCTGCGGGCCCGCACCGTCTTCACGGGGAGCGTCGGCCAGCCGCATCGTAGGCACCTGGAGAGCTACGGCCAGTTTCCGCAGCGTCTCCAGCCGTGCGCCTTCTCGGTCCCCCTGCTCCAGCTTCCGGATCGTCGAGAGGGACACGCCGGACGCGTTGGCCAGCTCCCGCTGGGTCAGGCCCCGACGCTTGCGAACAGTCTTGACGTTCCACCCCGCGCTGCTCATATCACGAGCGTACGCCGCGGCCCGGGGCCGGAGGAGCGAACGTGGGCCCCGGCCTCGCTCCTCCGGCCCCGGGGGGCGGTGAAATGTCCGAGGCGCATCAGGACACATCCACCTCGGGGAAGTCGGCTCGGGGCCACTGGCTATGGCTTGGTGGCGCGAGCGATGAGGGTTCCGATGTGGCCGGGCGTGGGGGCGTCGAGGATCCGTACGTCAGGGTCTGTGAACCCGGCTTTGTGGAGGAGGCCGGTCCACCTGCGGGGCGTGTAGCTGTACCGGTAGGTGTACATGGCCCTTCCTGCGAACCCGCCCTTGTACATGCCTTGAGGGCCGTACGCCCCGGGGATGGCGGGCGGGTGAGAGAAGGCAAAGACACCGCCGGGGTTGAGCCGTTGAGCGACGAGTGGCAGGAGCTTGGCCGGGTCGGTGAACCAGACCGCGCCGAAGATGGAATAGACGGCGTCGTACGTGTCGGTGCGGTCGCGGAGATATTGTGCGCATCACCGTGCCGTCGCGGCGCCGCTCGATCAGCGGGGCGTGGTGCTTGTACTTCCCGCCGTTGTACTCCTCGCAGAGCGCGAAGTAGAGGGGCGTGTCCAGGATGAGCTGATGCACACCGATGTCGACGGTGTACCCGACCCCCATGTCCACGCCGGGCTTCTCCATGGCGGTGATCAGGTAGGCGATCCCCTGGCCAAGGATGCGTTCGGCAAGCTCCGGACGGCCACACCGTCACGGAGCAGCAGCCGGACTTCACGCTCCCAGAGGTCGGACACGTCCACTTCCGTGACCAGATGGGGCACCCGGGACTCGAGCGCGTTCAGGATGATGCGCGGCTCGCGGGTCCGCGTCTGAACTGCGGTATTCATCGTGCGATCTCCTGCTGCGGTTGGCGTCTGCTGCAGTTGCCAACCCATCCGCCCCTCGCCGTCACTCGACGGACGGGACTGGTGCCCGCTCTCGGTCCGAAAAGGTTCACGGTCGGAGAGCGGAACTCATGGGTTCGCCTCGTGAGCCGGCGAGCGACATGTTCGTCCTCCCCCCCAGATCGTGGGCGAGCCGTCGTCCGGTGTGTTCGGCCAAATCCCCAGGAGCCTTAAAGCCATTGGGTGCTCCTCTGCGGATCCGATTGCTCAGACGTGCACGAGCCTCATGCCTGGGTACGATCAGCGCAAGAGGGCGAGGCGCCGACGGGCCGCGAGCGACAACACATTGCATGCCTGACACGGTGCGGTGTCGGGGTGGTCCTTGAGCCGGGCCCGGACCGCCCACACCCACCGTGACCTGCGAAGATAAGCAACTGTTGCGGGCCGGCCAAGCAGATTCGCCATGGACGCGGCCCGCTGCGCCGAGCAGAGTGGGGGCATGCATCGACGTGAGCCACTCGGCGGGGCGGAATTCGCGCCCGAGACGACCTATCTGAACTCCGCGTCCAGCGGACTGCTTCCGCGGCGCAGCGCCGACGCCCTGCGCGCGGCGCTGACGGAGTCCGCCTCCTACGGCACCATGGGCCGCGACTACTTCGCCGCCGCCACGGCCTCCCGGGCCGCCTTCGCCCGGCTGCTGGACGTCCCCGCCGAGCGGGTCGCGATCGGCAGCTCGGTCGCGGTGCAGTCCGCGTTCGTCGCCGCCTCGCTCCCGGCGGGCGCCGAAGTGCTGGTCCCCGAGGGCGACTTCAGCTCTCTGGTCAATCCGCTCGCCGTCCACCCGGGGATCAAGCTGCGCACCGCGCCGCTGGAGGCGCTCGCCGACGAGGTGCGCCCGGGGACCGCGCTGGTCGCGTTCAGCGCCGTGCAGTCGCTGGACGGCCGGATCGCCGACCTGACCGCGGTCCGCGAGGCCGCGCGGGCCCACGGCGCGCGCACCTACCTCGACATCACCCAGGCCGCCGGCTGGCTGCCGCTGCGCGCCGCCGACTTCGACTTCGTGGCCGCGGGCGCCTTCAAGTGGCTGCTGTGCCCGCGCGGGGCGACCTTCATGGTGTTCGGCGGGGACCAGGGGCGGGAGACGGAGTGGCCGGCCGCGCTGCACGGGAGCTGGGTCGCGGGGGAGGACATCGCCGAGTCCAACTACGGGCCCATCGAGCCGGCCGCCACCGCCCGCCGCTTCGACGAACCGCACGCCCACTACTCCTACATCGGCGCCGAACAGTCCCTCGGCCTGCTGGCGGAGCTGGGCGTGGAGACCGTGCACGCCCACAACACCGCGCTCGCCGACCACTACCGCGCGGGCCTGGCCGAGCGCGGTCTGACGCCGCGGCCCGCGCCCGGCTCGGCGATCGTCTCCACCCCCGGGATCGCGGACGCGGAGCAGCGGCTGGCCGCGGCGGGGGTGCACGTCGCGGTGCGCGGCGGGCTGCTCCGCGCGGCCTTCCACCTCTACAACTCGACGGATGACGTGGACCGGCTGCTGTCCCTGCTGGGGTAGCGGGCGGGGTGGCGGGTGGCGGGATACCGGGGCGGGCGCGGGGCGTCGGGCAGCTGATGTAATGGACAACGATCTTGTTCCGAGCAGTAGTTGAGAGGCCCTCAGTGACCACCGCGTTCGACCCGGTAGACCTCGCCGGCACCCCGCTCGCCAACCGCCTCGTCATGGCCCCGATGACCCGCAACCGCGCCACCGCCGACGGCGTCCCGACCCCGTCGATGGTCCGCTACTACACCCAGCGGGCCTCCGCCGGGCTCATCATCGCCGAGGCCGCGCAGACCGAGCCCGTCGGCCGTGGCTACCCGCTCACCCCCGGCCTGCACACCGCGGAGCAGGTCGCCGGATGGCGCCGGGTCACCGACTCCGTGCACGCCGCGGGCGGAAAGATCTTCGCCCAGCTGTGGCACGGCGGCCGGATCGGCCACCCGGTGCTGCTGCCCGACGGCCTGGTGCCGGTCGGGCCCTCCGCGGTCGCCGCGGCCGGCCAGGGCTTCACCCAGGACGGCCCGACGGACTTCGTCACCCCGCGCGAGCTGACCGGCGAGGAGATCCGGCGCACCATCGAGGGTTTCGCGGCCGCGGCCCGCAACGCCCTGGAGGCCGGCTTCGACGGCGTGGAGATCCACGGCGGCAACGGCTATCTGGTCCACCAGTTCCTGGCGCCCAACGCCAACCGGCGCACCGATGAGTGGGGCGGCTCCGACGAGGCCCGTGCCCGCTTCGCCATCGAGGTCGTCAAGGCCGTCGCCGCCGAGGCCGGGGCGCACCGCACCGGTCTGCGGCTGTCGCCGGGCAACCCCTTCAACGACATCGACGAGCCCGCGCCCGAGGCCACCTACACCGCCCTGGTCGACGCCGTCGCCCCGCTGGGCCTGGCCTACCTGCACACCTGCGATGTGACCGACCCGGAGCTGCTGGCCCGGCTGCGCAAGCGCTTCGGCGGCACCTTCCTGCTCAACCCGGCCACCGACGGCCGGCCCACCGGCCCCGAGGAGTTGCCGCTCGTCGAGCGGGGCGAGGCCGATCTGCTCGCGTACGGCGCGCTCTTCCTCGCCAATCCGGACCTGCCCCGGCGGCTGGCGCAGGGCGGCCCCTTCAACACCCCGGACCGGGCGAGCTTCTACGGCGGCGACGACTCGGGCTACGTCGACTACCCGGCGCTGGAGGCCTGAGCACCTGCCCGTACGACTGCCCGTACGACACGGCGCGGCCGCCGCACAGACCAGCTGTGCGGCGG
>NZ_JBHYPE010000083.1:0-12541 GCF_042746015.1 Streptomyces sp. NPDC058773 | reverse complement strand
GGGTCCCATAGCGCTGCGCGCTATGCAAGCGAATACCCGTGCTTCGCACGGGTGTTGCTCCCGCTCCGCGGGAGCATTCGCTGGATGCTTCGCATCCAGCGCAACCCGGCCGCTTCGCGGCCGGGTTGACGTTCCGTCCGCTTCGCTCCCTGAACGACTTGGGTTTCGCCCGGGAGAACGGGGCTTCCGCTTCGCTCCAGCCCCTGCCTGACGGGCCCCTGCAACTCTCCGCCCAACGGCCCCTATGGCTTCGCCTCCAGGGCCTTCAAAGCCCGCTGACGCGGGCCGGCTGACCGCAAGGGGTGGGGGTCGCTCGATCGTGTCGAGTTCCAGCATAGTGCATGCATCAAAGAGATGCAGCATGTAGCGTTGGTAGAAACACGAGATACCCCCCAACCAATCGGGAACCTCCCCGAAATTCTGAGAGGAACGACCTCGGGTGACCGGTCACCACGAATCCACCGGACCAGATCCCGCGCTGAGCAGCGATTCTGTGCACCGGGTGGGCCAGTACCAGACGGCGGGCGTCAACGCCCGGCTGAGGCTGTTCGCACTCCTGGAGGCGCAGGGCGTACCCGCGAGCGAGGCGGACGACCTGGTGGCCGCGCTGGAGGTCGGAGCGGTCGCCGGGGCGCAGAGCGAGGTATTCGAGGTGGACGGCATGGCGCCGGCCTCTCGGGGCGAGGCGTTCACGGACGGCTGGGATGACGGCGTGACGGCCGTGAGTGAGGCCCTGGTGGGCATCGCGGACCGGGACTGGCCCCGGCGCGGCGGCCGGTCGGCCGGGGCCGCTGAACTGGCTGTACATATCGTGGACGTGAGGCAGCGTGAGCGGACGGACCTGGTGCGGCTGGAGAGGTTCGTCCGGGACCACGTGCTGCCGCGCACGCACCCGCATACCACGGCGCGGCGCCGGGTGTTGGAGGTGCTGGGTGAGGCCGGCGGACTGTGCACGGCGCGGATGGTGAACAGCGGCGGGGACGTCATCGTCTGCACGCTCGATGCCGGGCACTACGACCCGGACGACAAGCCGCCTTTCAAGGACGGCAAGCCGGGCGGCTGGCACAAGGCGGATGCGCCGATCTGGAACGACTTGGGTGCGGCCTGCGTTCCGCACGCGGCTCTCTGAAAGACCACAGGAATTCAGCGCTCGGGGAGGAATGGAAATGTCAGCGATTCAGCTCAAGGAACACCAGGTAGATCAGCGCTCCGCGTTTCGTAGGTGGGTGGGATTTCCTGCAAGGTCACCTGTGCCCCCGCAGGGTGCCCGTGGCACGATCGTGTCAGCGACCGGGTCGGGCAAGACGATCACGGCCGCCGCGTGCGCGCTGGAGAGCTTCGCGGACGGCCGGATCCTCGTCACCGTGCCCACCCTGGACCTGCTCGCCCAGACCGCCCAGGCGTGGCGCCTGGTGGGCCACCGGGCCCCGATGGTGGCGGTGTGCTCGCTGGAGAACGACGCGGTCCTGGGCTCGCTGGGGGTGCGCACCACCACGAACCCGATCCAGCTCGCCCTGTGGGCCGGGTCCGGGCCGGTCGTCGTGTTCGCCACGTACGCCTCCCTGGTGGACCGCGAGGACATCGACGCACCAGAGGGTCAGCGGAAGGTTCGTGGGCCTCTGGAGGCCGCTCTGGCGGGCGGGGAGCGGCTGTACGGACAGCAGATGGCCGCGTTCGACCTCGCGATCGTGGATGAGGCCCATGGAACCGCCGGTGATCTTGGTCGGCCGTGGGCGGCGATCCACGACAACGCCCGCATTCCGGCGGACTTCCGGCTCTACCTCACCGCCACCCCGCGCATCCTGGGCGCGGCTGTGCCGCAGAAGGGCGGCGGCCGCGAGGTGGAGATCGCGAGCATGGCCGACGATCCGGACGGGACGTACGGCGAGTGGCTGCCTGGGGCCGAGCTCGGGCTCTCGGAGGCGATCGAGCGGGGCATCCTCGCCGGTTTCGAGATCGACGTCCTGGAGATCCGCGACCCCTCCCCCGTGCTCGGATTGTCGGAGGAGGCGTTGCGCGGCCGGCGTCTGGCGTTGTTGCAGACGGCTCTGCTGGAGCACTCCGCAAGGTGGAACCTGCGCACCGTGATGACGTTCCACCAGAAGGTGGAGGAGGCAGCCGCGTTCGCGGAGAAGCTCCCGGAGACCGCTGCCGAGCTGTTCATGAACGACGCCTCGGACGAGGACCTGGCGAAGGCGGAGAAGCTGCCCGCGTCGTCGATCGACGCGGAGTTCTACGAGCTGGAGGCCGGCCGCCACGTCCCGCCGGGCCGTGTCTGGTCGGCGTGGCTGTGCGGCGACCACCTCGTGTCCGAGCGGCGCGAAGTCATCCGCCAGTTCGCCAACGGCATCGACGCCGCCGGACACCGGGTCCACCGCGCCTTCCTCGCCAGCGTTCGCGTGCTCGGGGAAGGGGTCGACATCACCGGCGAGCGGGGAGTCGAGGCCGTCTGCTTCGCGGACACGCGCGGCTCGCAGGTGGAGATCGTGCAGAACATCGGCCGCGCGCTGCGACTCAACAAGGACGGCAGCACAAAGGTGGCCAGGATCATCGTGCCGGTGTTCCTGGAGCCCGGCGAGGACCCCACCGACATGGTCGCCAGCGCCTCGTTCCGCCCCCTTGTCGCCGTGCTCCAGGGCCTGCGCTCGCACGATGAACGTCTGGTCGAGCAGCTGGCCTCCCGGGCGCTCACCAGCGGGAAGCGTAAGGTCCACCTGCGGCGCGACGAGGAAGGGCAGATCGTCGGGGCCGGCGGCCAGAGCGAGGATCAGGAGCAGCACGACGACACGCAGGCCGCCGCCGAAGCCGCCTTGCTCCACTTCTCCAGCCCCCGCGACGCCGCAAGCATCGCGGCGTTCCTGCGGACCCGGGTCTACCGGCCCGAATCCCTGGTCTGGCTGGAGGGCTACCAGGCCCTGCTCCGCTGGCGGGCCGAGAACGAGATCACCGGCCTGTACGCCGTTCCCTACGACGTCGAGGTCGAAGTCGGCGTTACCAAGGACTTCCCGCTCGGCAGGTGGGTGCATCAGCAGCGGAAGGCGCTGCGGGCGGGTGAGCTGGAGGAGCGGCGCAAGCTGCTGCTGGACGCGCCGGAGGCCGGGATGGTCTGGGAGCCGGGCGAGGAGGCGTGGGAGACCAAACTCGCCGCCCTCCGCTCCTACCACCGAGCCACCGGCCACCTCGCCCCCCGACAGGACGCAGTCTGGGGCGAAGGCGAGACGATGGTCCCGGTCGGGCAGCACATGGCGAACCTGCGCCGCAAGGGCGGCCTGGGCAAGGACGCGGAGCGGGCTGCGCAGCGCGCGGCGCAGCTGGCTGCGGTCGATGAGGACTGGAACTGCCCGTGGCCGCTGGACTGGCAGCGGCACTACCGCGTCCTCGCGGACCTGGTCGACGCCGACGGCCCACTGCCCGAGATCCAGCCCGGGGTGCTGTTCGAGGGCGATGACATCGGGCGGTGGCTGGAGCGGCAGAAGAATCCGGGCACCTGGGCGCAGCTCCTCCCCGAACAGCAAGAGCGGCTGACCAAGCTGGGCATCAAGCCCGCGGAGACGCCGTCTCCCGCCCCGGCGGCGGCGCGTACGACGAAGGGCCCGAACAAGGCGCAGGCGGCGTTCCAGCGGGGCCTGACAGCCCTCACGCAGTGGGTCGAACGGGAAGGCGCGGACCGGCCCGTACCACGCGGTGCCGTCATGGAGATCACGGTCAACGGTGAGGCGGTGACCGTCAAGCTGGGCGTATGGGTCTCGAACACGCGCGTGAGGCGCGACAAGCTCACCCAGGAGCAGCTCGCCGCCCTCGCCGACCTCGGACTGGCATGGGCGAGGGCGTAGAAGCATCAGGCTACTGCGCGTCGATGCAGGGCCCTTGGGCGCGGAAGCGCGCGGGTTTCTGGCCAGGGTGTCGCGCTGTCGTGTCCGGGGCAGCAGACACCCCCGCAAAGAGGTCGTGAGTCAGGCGCTGGCTTTCCGTTGTACAGCGCCCCCCGCCCGTACGCCTCGTAACGCTCGCGGCCGTCCTCGCTCTGCACCAGATCGTTGGCGAGCTCCTGCTTGGTGCAGCGTGCGAGATCCACGCGCGAAACGCGCCACCTCCTGAGGATCAGGGTCATGATCTCCGTCTTGGAGTGGTTGTCCATCAGAACGTTCCTGCGCTGAAGGAGCTCGTTGGCGAGCTCGACTTCGGCTGCGGGAGTCGGCGTGACCGCCCTGCGGATGCTCTCAGGGTCCTCATCCTCGGGAAAGAGCATGACGCAGTGATCGTGCGGCACTGCAACAGCGATCAGGCCCGGATTCTCGGCCTGCGCCTCGGCGGTGGCGCGTACCCAGTTGAGGGCTTCGTGGTAGCTGAGGCTGCCCTGCTCGCGTGCGGTGCGCTGGAGTTCGCGGGCGCGCTGCTGCTCGGTCGTGCGTTTGGTCATGGACGGGTCCTCTCGGCACCGGGTCCTCGCCCCCACACGGCAACCCCGGCTCGATGGATCGTCAAGGTGCTCGTCAAGCGATCCGTTGATCCCGGAAGACCTTCCACCAGTGTTCCGGGCAGTGTGGGTGTCCGGGTGCAGTGTGGGCGTCGGCGAAGCCCGGGGCGTCAGCCCCGCGGGCAGGATACCGGCTCGGCCGCCGGCTCTTCCCTTCGTCGACGACGGCGAGGCGGTGACGTTGTCCGCGGACGGGTCGTTCGGCTCATGTGGATGCCGGACGGCGCAGACGAGGCCCAGTCGAAGGGGCCCGCCAGCGCTGATGCTCGCCCAGGGGCTCGTAGCCTGCGTCAGCCAGCACTGTCTGGAGAATGTCGAAACTGGCAGGCAGGGGCAGGCGACGTGGGAGAACTGACGCGACGGACTGCAGGTGTCGGCCTGGTCGGCTGGCCGCTTCGAGAGGCGGACGTGGGACAGATAGAGCAGGGTTTGGAGCGCGCGTTGCGCACCCGGCCCGTTCCCTCAAGCACCAAGGCCCGCCTGCGTTTTCTGCTGGCAGCGTATCGGGGTTCCACCCGGCAGGTGGCCGCCGTGCTGGGGGTTTCGCAGCGCACGGTGCAGCGGTGGATGACGAAGAAGCCAGGAGCGCGTCGTCCCCCGGGTCCGGCGCAGGTTCGGGCGATCGAGGAAGCAGTCCTGGCTCGGTGGCAGCCCCGGGTACGGGCCCGTCGGCGTGCCCGGGCCGAGGCGGAGGGGTTCGTCTTCCATACCAGGGCGCGGTTCGGGTTTGCTGCTGCGGCAGGTTCCTCGGACGATCCGCGGGTGCGGTGGATCACCCAGGATCTGCCGGGAGAGGTGGCTCGGGAGCTGTTCGCCGCCCGGGATGCCGGCGCGGGCGAGCAGCAGCAGACGGTGATCCTCGCCCGCGCGCTCGGGCACGCCTATTTCCGTGACGGGGGCCGCCGGGCCCACGGTCTGCACATCGCGTTCAGCGATGTCGAGTTCGCCGACTTCTCGATCCGCTGAGCCTGCCCCTTGAGCGACCGCGACAGGGTGTTCAGCGTCGCGAGGGTCGGGCGCGGCTGGACGGCGCTTCGTACTGCTCGGCTTCCTGCCGCTCGCGCCAGTCCCACTCCATACGGCCGACCGGGGCTTGGCGGCGGGCTGCGGGCGGCTGGGGCGGGCGCAGCTTGGCCGTCTCCGCCACGCGCAGCAGGTGCGCACGGTCACCTGGCGCGGCAAGCAGCTCCTGGTTCTCGCCGGAGACGAGACGGGTGAAGCAGACAGCGGCCCGCAGGAAGACGCTGGCCCAGGGCGGTACGGGGTGGGCGGCGCAGCCGTCGGTGTAGCGGGTGCGGTCGTGCAGGGCGAGCGTGGCCACGGCAGTGCCGTAGTCGCGAGGGCGGGCGGTAGCGAGCTGTTGGAGGGAGGCACCGGTGCACAGTGCGGCGGCAAGGGCCGCGGCCAGGCGAGGATGGGCGGTCGCCGCGTGCAGGCGGTGGGCGACCAGCTGGGCGGTGGGCGCGGTGAGAGGCACGGGCGGTGGGCGATGCCGCCAGATGATCGGGGGCGGCGTGCATGGGTCGGCGCAGGGACGGGGGCTGTCGTAGGAGACGAGGCGGTCCAGTGCGGGCAGGGTGAGCCACCGACCGACCGGCCCGGCGGGCTCGTCCGCAGGCGGGGGTTCGGTGACCGGCGTGCCGTAGTAGTGGCGGCGGGCTGCCTCGAAGTCGGCGGTGACGGAGTGGTCGACCGTCCGCAGGACCTGGTGCAAGACGGCGGGAAAGTGTGGGCGGTGGCAGACCAAGGTCAGGTGGATACCGGTGACGGCACTCAGCTGCAGAAGGCGCATCGTGCGGCGGGCGGTGAGTCGGTGGGCGCGCAGGACGGTCAGCCGGGTGACAGGCAGGGCGCTCACCCAAGCGGAAGCGGCTTCCCAGGCGGGCTGACGGCCGCCTGGGAAGCGGCCCGGGAGTAAGGGCGGTTTGCCCAGGGCGGCGAGAAGGTCGTGGGCGAGGCCGGTTTCGCTGGTGGTGCCCGGGCCGGGGTGCAGGGTGATCCGGCCGGACGGCGGATGGTGGGCGGCCAGGGCGGTGTGCGTGTGGATCGCGTCGTCATGGCGGTCGATGACCACAGCGATAGGCCGGGGCGCAGCGAGAGGCATGGGCATGGCGGTGTGGTGGTCAGGCGAGGCGGCTGAAGGCCCAGCGCAGCAGTTCCTGGTCGACGCGGGGGCGGCCGGTGCGGGCCAGGGCGGTGCGGGTGTGGGCGGTCAGCTGGGCCCAGGCGCGGAAGTTGCCGTGCGCGGCGTGGCTGTCGGCGAAGGTGATGTCGTCGGGCTCGGCGTCGGCCCAGACGGGGTGGAACAGCGGGATGACGTCGAGGACCTCGCTGGGGGTGAGGCGGGTGAAGTGCTGCCAGATGAAGATGCGGGAGGAGAGCATCGGTTCGCGGCGCAGCACGGTGTGGCAGCCCTCCCCGCCGACGAAGATGATCGCGAGCTGGGTGGAGGGTTCGTCCCACAGGTAGCGGAAGTATTCGAACGCCTCCCCGTTGAGCCACTGGGCCTCGTCCACCAGGAAGGTGCGGGGACGTTCGGCCAGTGCGGTTTTCAGCAGGCGGTCGAACTCGCTGGGGTGGCGCGGTGGTTCCCCGGCCAGGTCGAGTGCGGTGAACAGTTCGTAGCGCACGGCACGGGCGGTGGGCCGGGCCCGGAAGGTGACCCGGCGGACGTCCTCGGCGGGTTCGAGTGCGCGCAGGCAGGTGTTGACGGCGAGGGTCTTGCCGAAGCCGGCGCCGCCGTGGATGCACATCATGGCGCGGGCGGCGACGGTGTCGGTGATGTTCTCGCGGGCGGTGAGCAGGGCGCGGGTGGTGACCACGGAGGCGTCGGGCAGGTCGACGTACTGGTAGGTGGCCGCGGTCACGAGGCGTCTCCGTCTTCAGCGTTCTGTGCGGTCAGGTCGGGCGGGACGTCGGAGACAGGTTCGGCCGGGACGGGAGCAGGCTGGCCGGGCACGGTCCGGGTGGCGAGGGAGGGCGGAGTGCGCCAGTCGGCCGGGGGCGCGGCGGGCGGGATGAGGTCCGGCAGCGCCAGCTTCGAGGCGTCGGTGTGCTCGACGGCGGCCAGTTCACGCCCGGCTTGAGCGGAGGTGAGGGCTCCCAGCCGCTGAGCCGGCCCGGCCGTGGTGGCCGGGGCGAAGCGCTGTCGGCGCAGCGTCTCGGCAGCTTTCACCTCCGCCCGCAGACGCCGGGCACGCTCCGCACGGGCTGTGCGCAAGGCCTCGAGTTGTTCGGGGGTGGCCGCGTCCGCGAGGTGCGCGGGCCCGAGATACCTGCCGCTCGCGTCACAGATGTCGATCTCGTGATCGTGGTGCGGCATATAGCGCACTGTGACGGTACGGCCGGCCTGGCCGGTCATCCATGGGGCGATGTAGGTGCGCCCGCGCCACCGCACACCGTGGCTGGTCAGCTTCCGCGGGCGGCCGTCGTCCTCGAGGGTGAACGTCCACAGGTCGGCGGCGGGGACATCGGTGACGGGAGTCGGATCGGCCTGCCATGCCTCGAGCGGCGTATGGCCGGCCAGCGCCTGCGGCTGGTGCTCAGTGTTCCACCAGTGTGTCCAGGCCAGCACTTCCGCTGTGAAGTCTTGAAACGACATGGCACCGGACGTCTCCGGCTGGCGGCCCGCGCCTTTGTTTCGCCGGCCGGAACGGGGCTTGGCGGGGGTGAGGGTGTAGCCGGGCAGGGCCGCGAACAGCATCCGGTCGACGGACCGGTTGAGGTTTTCCACTGTGCCCTTGAGATGAGGGCTGTAGGCAGGCAGGTCCTTCACCGTCACGCCCATCGTGCCGAACGCGGCAGTGACGGTGGTTGACAAGAAGTCCTTGCCCCGGTCCACCCGCACCTGCTCTGGTGTCCCTCCCGCGGGGCCATAGGGGTCTTCCCGCAAAACAGCGGCGCGCAGCGCGACCAGCACGGAGGCGCGGGAAGGGACTCCAGGGGTGACGGCTGTGCCGGTGATGACTTTGGTGGCGGTGTCGATGAACCAGGTCACCCACGGGCGCACCAGGTCGCCGTCAGCATCGACCAGCAGAGGTGCCTGGACGTGATCGGTCTCCCACACGTGATTGCGCCAGGAAGCCGCCCGTTTGCCGAAGACGTCGTGCGCGCGTGCCGCATCCGGTCCCGCGGCAAGACCGGCCCGCTCCCCTGCGGTGAGATCACGACGCACCGCGCGCAGGAACGTCGACAGCGACGGCACCGGGTCCAGCAACGGCACCGCAGCCGGCGGGGCGCCCGCGGGAGAAGCCGCGGGTTCAGGCACCGTCGTCGGCTGACCGTCACGGCCGCCGGTCTCGGCCCGGGCCACCAACTGGCGGTGGACCGCGGAAGCGTTGCCGTGCCAGTACGCCAGCAGCACCCGGATCTCCCTGGTGACCTCGAACCGGTCACCGCTGCGTTCCCCGGGGCTGATCACGGCCCGGGGCGACCGTGAGGCTTCAGCCAGCCACCGCCACACCGTCCGCTCCGACACGCCCAGGCACTCCCCGGCCAGGCGCACATGCTCCCGCGACAGCCGCCGCTCGGCGCGCAGCGCCAGCAGACGACGCACCGCCGGCGCCCGCAGCGCCGCCAACGACTCCTCCCCCAGCACAACGGCCGGATCCTCCGGCAGCGCCAGCGGCTGTCCGTCCACCCCATGCCCCTTCGTTCTCATCCGCTTCCGTGGAGCCCGCCTTCGTGTTCACCCGTCGGAACAGGTCAAGGCCCCCGTACACGAGCCCTTCGAGCAGCCCGGACCGTCACGTATAGGGCCCAAGACGCGCGCAGGCCTGCTCAATCAGCTCCCGGTCCACACACCTTGCGGGGTCGCGCTCGCGGGCCGCGTAGACATGCGACGTGATCTTCGCCCAGGTACGGAAATTGCCGCGTGCCATCTGCTCGTCCACCCGCGCAAGGTCGTTCGGGTCCGCCTGCGCCCACACCGGATGGAACAGGCTCAGCGTCTGCCGCACCCCAGACGCCTCTAGCCGGCCGATCTGGTGCCAGGTCAGCACGCGTGAGCGCAGCGCCGGCGCGCGGGCAAGAGCCCGTTCGCTTCCCGCCCCGCACAGCACCAGTGCCGCCGCACAGCCCGGCGCGTCCCACAGCTGCCGCAGATAGTCCAGCAACGGCGGCGTCAGACGCTGGGCGTCATCGAGGAACAGCACACCCGGCTCGGCCAGTGCCCGCATCAGAGCCTGGCTGGCCGGCCCGCCGCGGTGCGGGAGCGCCCCCGACTGCAGCCCGAACGCTTCGCACAGCGAGGCCCGTAGCTGCGGCAGACCGGGCGCCACTCCGGCCACCGCCCGCCACACCGGCACCCGGCCGGGCAGAAGATGCAACGCCTGCTCGACGGCGACCGTCTTCCCCAGGCCCGTGTCCCCGTACACACAGCACATCCCCCGGGCCGCGACCGTATGCCCCACCGCCTCCACCACACCGGCCACCTGCCGCGTCGACACCAGCCGGGCCCCGGCACGTACAACCGCACACCGCCGCCCCGCACACCCGCCTCCGCGGCGCCCTCCGCCACCGGCACGTCGGCGGGCGGCCCGTCGACAACAAGCGGACCACCAGCCCCGTCCACGAGCCCCAAATTCGCCAGTGCCCGGTCATACCGGCTCGGCTCCAGCCCGGCCCGCGCCCCTGCCGGACGGGCCACCTCAAGAACCCGGCCCGCCCCCAGATCCCGCTTGATCACCCGGTGCAACGTCGGCAACGAGGGCACACACTGCGCACCCCACCCCTCTAACACCCCTCCTCCTGGGCCCCGAGCATCCTGCGCCGCAACTCCGCGACATTCCCGCCCGCCTGAGCCAGGAGCTCCCACAACGCGTCGCTCAGCGAAAACCCATCCTGCCGCGGCCGCGCCTCAACATGGCCCCGGCGACCATCGGCCAGCCACCGCCACACCGTCCGCTCCGACACACCCGCCAACTCCGCCGCAATCCGCACATGCAACCGCGACAGCGCCCCCTCCCCATCCACCGCAAGAAGCCGCCGCACCACCACACCCCGCGCCAACGGCGCACCCCCAGCCGGCACAACACCAGCCGATCCCGCCTCCGGCCCACCTGCCGAAACCCCCTGAACCGTCATACGGCCCAGCACACCCGACCCCGCACATTCCTCACATAGGAACAGCGAAAGCCATGACAGCCAGCAACCAACCTGCTAACCACACCACGACATCCGCTTAGTCACCCCATGACAGCGACCACACCCCCGCCCCACACCCCCTACCAGGACATCCACACCGCGATCCCACTGACGCCCACCCACTGCCACCCCACCACCCACTCACACCGGAATTCACGGTCATCTCGGTCAGCAGCTCGGCGAGGTCCAGTTCCCGGCAGCTGGAGGCGAACCGACCCGCCCAGGGCGGCGCGGACTCCCTCCGCACGGTTAGGTCCAGTTCCCCCGCCAGGTGCCGGGCGCAGACGCTGCGGGTCGGTAATGGCCTGTGCGAGCTGGCCTGGTTGTCCCGTCAGCCTTCGCGGACGCGCTCGTGACGACCTGAAGAGTTTCCGCTGGACTCGCCGGGCGCCAAATCCAATAGGGCGGGAAGGTTCACGAGAGAGTCGGTTTCGCTTCACCGGATGCCGCGAAGCCTCCGACATGTTTATCCCCTCATACTCACTGAGGCGTAGTACTCAACCACGGTTCCTACTCCTGCACATACGACGGTCGACGTATTCCCGTAGCCCTTGCCGGCGTCGGGCATATCGCGTCTAGGCCCCTCGGCCGTCCAGCGGTATGCGCCGCTCGCGCATACCGCTGTCACGAAGTAGCTGGTCTGCTTCCAATCCCTCCGCTTACACCTCACATTGGCGGCTTTTCCCGCGTTGGATTTCCACTTTTTGCAGCTGCTTAACATGCTGCTGTCACGGCCGTCGACCTGTGTGGGGGAATCTGAAAGCGCCGGATTGGACATTCCGAGCGTTGCAATTGCGGTGGCGCATATGGAAATAGCAACTTTGACGGTTTTCCTCATTGTTCCTCCTTGGGTAGGCCGTAGACGCCAGCGGTTCCTGTGACGTCAACGGTGAGATATCTATGCAGAGAAAAGCCCACGAATATATGCAAGCAGTGGTCTTGTGTGCTCTAGGATTTATCGGTAGCTATTAGAGCCTGTTTGTGGCTAGCTTTTCTCCATCTGTGCCACGAACAACTACATTCCAGGCGGTGCCTTCGCCATCGTCACCGTCCCACCACGTCACAAAGGAGTGCGCCAGGTCGGTGGCTGCCGAACGGTCGCCCTCGGTAGAGGGATAGTCGGTGGTCAGCTCGATGTCGTAGTCACTGCGGTGCAGTTCTACGAGGGTCAGCCTGTTGACATGCGCGGTCATCGGCCGCTTGTCGGTATCACTCAGCCAGGCCTTGAAACGCTCAAGGAGATCCTGGTCGTTGCTGCGCTTGGTGACTTGGCTGCTCGGCAGGTGCTTAGCGTTTTCACTCACGCCGTCCAGGCATCCGGATACCCAGGCTCCACGGTCGGCTTCGGCCTCCTGGCCGGCGCTGAGAGCGCGTCGCGTGCAGCCACCCCAGACAACTTCACGGACTGACGAGCCTTTGCCCCCTGCGTCACGGACTGCCCGGCCCCGGTTGTAGCCGGCGGTGTAGGCGTCCTGCGCGGCCTTCTTCTTGTCTTTCAAAGGTGCATGGGTTGGCCGCTGCGATGACTTCCCCGGTTGTGGTCTGCCCGACTCGCTGCCGCATGCCGGTATGGCTAAGACGGCAAGCATGGTCGCAGCGAGCGTGAGGTGCGGGCGATATTGGGATAGGCGCATGGTGTCTCCTGCCGTGTGCGCACGTTGAGTGAGGATCTGGTGCCTACCAAGTGTTTCCTGCGGATTACCGATTCAGGGCCACTTCGAGCAGAACGTCCGGGACGGGCCAGTGGCCTGGGCCAGCAGCCCACGGAAGAGCTCCAGATTCTGACAGGCGCTCAGGGTGCGCTTCCTGGTCTCTGGCGGTGGGGGGGGGGGGGGGTAGGTGAGGGGGGGGACCCCCCCGCCCCCCCACCCCGCGGCTTAAAAAGAACACACACCCCCAACACACCAGAAACGGGGCGGA
>NZ_JBHYPE010000082.1:0-14261 GCF_042746015.1 Streptomyces sp. NPDC058773 | reverse complement strand
ATCAACGTGCTCTTCGCGATGCTCCGCGACAGCACCTTCTACGAACCCCGAACCCCACGCCTCGCTTGACGAAAGACATAGAGGCACCCCCCGCGGCAGCCACAGCTGCCGCAACACCTCAGCCCCCAGCGACCCGAGCGGGGATCACGAGGGCGGCCCGAGCCGCAACCCGCCCCGCCCTCAGAACGCAGCCCGTATCTCCCCCACCCGCTCGGCGCCGCCCAGGAGAGGTGCGTCCGCGAGGCGGCTGAGGATGGGGGCGTCGAGGCCCATGAGGTGGAGGGTGTGGGCGAGGACGGGGCCGAGGGTGCGGGTGGCGCCGTCGTCGATCTTGAAGGCCAGGGCGCGGCCGTCGGGGAGGGCCACGGCCTGGACGGCCTCGGCACCCATCTTGGAGAGGGTGCCGGGCAGGGCCTGCATCAGCCAGGTGTCGGGGCGGCGGGTGCCGGCGACGTACTCCGGGTGGGCGCGCATCGCGTCGGCGACCCGTCGCTCGGGGGTGCCGGGGCCGGCCATGACGAAGTGCCGGAAGGCGCGGGCCAGTCCGGTCAGGGACAGCGAGAGCAGGGGAGCCCCGCAGCCGTCCGTGCCGACATGGGCGACGTCCTCGCCGCTCGCGGTGCGGACCCCGTCGGCCACCAGCTGCTGGAGCGGATGGGCCTCGTCGAGGTACGTGGCGAGCGGCCAGCCGTTCCGCGCCGAGGCGGCCAGCATCGCGGCGTGCTTGCCCGAGCAGTTCATGGTGAGGCGGTCGCGGACCAGCCCCGAGGCGAGGTAGGCCTCGGCCTCCGCGGGGTCCAGCGGCAGGTCGGCGGGCGTCTGGAGCTGGTCGGCGGTCAGCCCGTGCTCGGCCAGCATGGTCCGCACGAGGTCGAGGTGGAACGGCTCGCCCGAGTGGCTCGCGGCGGCCAGTGCCAGCCGCTCGCCGGAGAGGTCCAGGCCCGCCCGCAGCACCGCCGCGGCCTGCATCGGCTTGTTCGTGGAGCGGGGGAAGACGGGGGCGGTCACCTCGCCCAGTGACCAGTCCACGCTGCCGTCGGCGGCGAGCACCACGAGGGAGCCGCGGTGCCGGCCCTCGACGAAGCCGGAGCGGACGACCTCGGCGAGGACGGGGGAGACCGCCGGGGAAGCGGGCGAAAGCGCGGCCGCCGGGGAAACCGGGGACGTGGGGAATTCCGAGGTCGGCTCGGATATCGGGGTGGGCGAGGTCATCGTCGGCCTTCCGGGAGTGTCCTGTGCCCCCGTGAGGCTTGTGGCCCGGTCAGGACAGCAGGTCGTCTACTTGCGCTTCGCCTTCACGGTACCTGCGGGCAATTTCGGCGCTGCACTCGTCGGTGGTGCGCTGCAGCGACTGACGGCGCCGGGACACCTGCTGCTCGTAACGGATCAGCCGGCCCATCGCGTCGTGCAGCTCCTGGTCCGTACGCGCGGTGAGGTCGGACAGCTCCACCTCGCCGAGCATCTCCTCGGCGAGCCTGCGGTACTCCTCGCTGTGCGGCGTACCGAGCGTGACGTGCCGGGCGGAGGAGCGGTGGCGTGAGGGCAGGTCCGTGAGGATCTCCGGGAGCCGGTCCAGCAGGGGGGACTGCTGGGCGGACCGGCGGGCGATCTCGGCCCGCAGGATGTCGATCCGGCCCTGCAACAGCCGCCGCAGATAGCTCAGATCGGCCTCCTCCTGCTGGGAGTCACGCCGTACGACCCGCAGCTCGGGCAGCCCCAGACCGGACAGGTCGGGGGTGGTGGCCGGCCGGCAGCGGTCGCGCTGCTGCGGGGGGCGGGGGTGCTGCGCCTGGCCTGCCTGGAGCATGGGGCCGTCCTCGGTGCCGGGGGGCTCGACGCGAGCCGCCGCTGTGGTGGTCGTCCGGGCGGTGGGGGGTGGTGGGGCGGCGGGCGCCGGATGTGCGGAGCCGGACGCGGGGGTGGTCGATGTCGTCCGTCCGGTCGGTGTCGTCCGGGCGGTTGGTACGGGACCGGGTGTCTGTCCGGCGCCGAGAGTGTTCATGAATCGTTCCGTCCCCTCGTCCGGTGCCGCGTCCTGGGCATGTTGTCCATGAAACGCACCACGTGCACGCATCGTGCCACTCTGGGCGGTCCTTCTGCAGGGCCATGGCACCCGAACGGCCCCAGTAGGGGTACGGCTGTCCGAAGGCGGCGGGCCGCCCGGCATGATGGCGGGTATGCGAGCTGTGGTGCAAAGGGTTGACGGTGCCCGTGTCGAGGTGGCGGGCGAGACGGTCGGGGAGATCGTCGGTGAGGGCCTGTGCGTCCTGGTGGGGGTCACGCACGACGACACCCCGGAGAAGGCGGCGCAGCTCGCCCGCAAGCTGTGGTCGGTGCGGATTCTGCAGGGGGAGAAGTCCTGCTCGGACACCTCGGCGCCGCTGCTGGTGATCAGCCAGTTCACTCTCTACGGTGACGCCCGCAAGGGCCGCCGCCCCACCTGGAACGCCGCCGCACCGGGGCCGGTCGCCGAGCCGCTGGTCGACGAGGTCGTCGCGCAGCTGCGGGCGCTGGGCGCCCAGGTGGAGACCGGCCGTTTCGGTGCGTCGATGAAGGTGTCGCTGACCAACGACGGGCCGTTCACGGTGCTGGTGGAGGTCTAGGAGGAGACGCCCCGCCGGCCCCTACGGCTCGACGACGACTTCCTGCGACGCCGCCGTGCCGCCCGCCAGCAGGGGCGCGTCCACCGGCACATTCCGCTTCACCAGGGCGAGCGCGATCGGACCGAGCTCGTGGTGGCGCGCCGAGGTGGTGAGGAAACCGAGCTGCCGGCCTTCCTCGCCGTCCGCGGCGAGGCGGATGGGGGCGCCGTGCGGGGGCAGCTGGACCTCGCTGCCGTCCAGGTGCAGGAAGACCAGCCGTCGCGGCGGCTTGCCCAGGTTGTGGACCCGGGCGACGGTCTCCTGGCCGCGGTAGCAGCCCTTCTGGAGGTGGACGGCGGTGCCGATCCAGCCCAGCTCGTGCGGGATGGTGCGGTGGTCGGTCTCCAGGCCCAGCCGGGGGCGGTGGGCCTCGACGCGCAGCGCCTCCAGCGCCAGCACCCCGATCGCGGGGCCGTGGTCCGCGGCGAAGGACTCCAGCTCCGCGCGCGGCAGGAACAGATCGCGGCCGTGCGCGGTCTCGCGTACGACGGTCGGCTCGGACACCTCGGCGATGGAGCCGGCCGGGAGATGGACGACGGCGATCTCGTCGGTGCGGTCGGCGACCTCGACCCGGTAGAAGAACTTCATGCTCTCCAGGTAGGCGATCAGCGCCTCCTGGGTGCCGGGTTCGGTGTGCATCCAGGTCGTCTCGCCGTCGTCGACGAGCGAGAGCGCATGCTCGATGTGGCCGTGCGCGGACAGGATCAGCGCCTCGGTGGCCTGGCCGGGCGGGAGGTCGCTGACGTGCTGGGTGAGCAGCAGATGCAGCCAGCTCAGCCGTTCGGCGCCGGTGACGGTGACCACGCCACGGTGGGAGAGGTCGACGAAGCCGGAGCCGTCGGCGAGGGCGCGCTGCTCCCGGAAGAGGTCGCCGTAGTGGGCGGCGACGCCTTCGTCGGGGGCCTCGGCGGGGACGGCGCCGGGCAGCGACAGCAGGGGGCTGGCGGGTGAAGGTCGCGGCATGGGACCAGCCTACGACCCGGTGGCGACCGCCTCAGCCGTCACCCTCGGCGGCCTTGGCGCGGCAGGCCGCACAGCGCCCGAAGATCGCGAAGTGCTTCATGTCCGTCTCGAAGCCGAACTGTTCGCGCAGCGTCGCAGCGAACGGTTCGGCCACCGACAGATCCGCCTCGATGACGTCCGTGCAGTCCCGGCAGACCAGGTGCATGTGGTGGTGGCGGTCGGCGAGGTGGTAGGTCGGGGAGCCGTGGCCGAGGTGGGCATGGCTGACCAGGCCCAGCTCTTCCAGGAGTTCCAGGGTCCGGTAGACCGTGGAGATGTTCACCCCGCCCGCGGTCTTGCGCACTTCGGTGAGGATGTCGTCCGGAGTGGCGTGCTCCAGTTTGTCCACAGCCTCCAGCACGAGCTGACGCTGCGGCGTCAGACGGTATCCGCGCCTGCGGAGGTCGCTCTGCCAGTCGGTGGTCACCACACCGCCAGTGTAGGAGGGCGGACGCCGGGTGTCCGTACGCCGCCGGTCAGCCGGCCGTCCGCACACCGCGCGGACGGCGCAGCGGGGAGAGCGGGACTCTCCCCGGGCTGCTCAGGGGTTGTAGGGCGTGCCGTCCGGGCGGAAGAAGGAGACGCCGTCCGGCATGTCGTCGGGCAGGCTCTCCGCCCACTCCTTGAGGTCGGCGACCTTCTTCAGGTGCGCGGACATGTACGGGCGCAGCGGCACGTCCGGGGTGGACTTCTCGCCGACCCACATCAGGTCGCTGTTGACGTAGCCGTAGAGCCGCTTGCCGCCGCTGTACGGGCCGGAGGCGCCGGTGCGCGCGATGGCGTCGGTGGCCAGGTCGATCTGCGGCTTCTGGTCGGCCAGCTCGCCGTACCAGACCTCTACCACGCCCTGGTCGCGGCACATCACGATCTCGACCTTGCGGTCCGCGTCGATGCGCCAGAAGCCGGTCTCGGTCTCCAGCGGGCGGACCTTCTTGCCTTCGGCGTCGAGCACCCAGCTGTGCGAGGTGTACTCGAGGAAGTCACGGCCGTCGTGGGTGAAGCTGACCTCCTGCCCGAAGTTGCACTTCTCGGTGCCGGGGAAGTCGGCGACGCCGGCGCCCTCCCAGTTGCCGAGGAGGAAGGCGAGCGGCACCAGGGCCGGGTTCAGGTCGGACGGGATCTCGATCATGAGAGCTCAGACGATCTATAGAGAGGCGGACCGGCAGGGGCGCGGGCGGCGCTCCTGCCGGGGGTGGCGAAGGAGGGGCTCAGCGCTGGCCCTGGTAGAGCTTCTTCCAGGTCAGACCGGCGAACGCGAGGACGCCGATGCCGACCAGAACCAGCAGGGTGGTGAAGAATGCCTCAAGCACGAGCGCGCTCCTTGAACGGAGTGAGGGTGTAACGGACCGCTTGCGAGTCTAGTCGGCGGCGGTGACAGCGGCGCTGTGAGGTCCGCCGCGCCTACTCTTGCCTCATGGCGAAGAAGCTCGTGATCAAGGTGACGGCGGGTGCGGATGCGCCCGAGCGGTGCTCGCAGGCGTTCACGGTGGCGGCGGTGGCGGCGGCCAGCGGCGTCGAGGTGTCCCTGTGGCTGACCGGGGAGTCCGTGTGGTTCGCGCTGCCGGGGCGGGCGGCGGAGTTCGAGCTGCCGCATGCCGCGCCGCTGCCGGAGCTGATCGACGGAATCCGCGCGGGCGGCGGGGCGATCACGGTCTGCACCCAGTGCGCGGCCCGGCGGGACATCGAGCAGAAGGACCTGATCGAGGGGGCCGGGATCGCCGGTGCCCAGCTGTTCGTCAGCGAGATCATGCCGGACGACGTCCAGGCGCTGGTGTACTGAGCAGGGTCGCCGGGGCGGCCGGCCCTGCCCGGTCTACTGCCGGTGCTTGTCGTCGCCCCGGTCCTCCAGCTCCCGCCACCAGCGGTCGGACTCGGGGTCGCCGGACTCGTCCCACCAGCGCTCGCCGGGCTCGCGGCGGTTGCCGATCACGGCCGCGACCGGCGGGATGACCATGGCGACGACGCACATGCCCACCGCGACCGGGACCGACCACAGCCGCACCACGCCCCAGGCCAGGACGAACAGCACCAGGCACACGCCCATCAGGACGAAGTACCTGCGATGGCGGCGCTCTACGGGCGACCGGCGGTGCGCGTCCATGTCTCCACGGTAAGTCCGTACGGGGCCGGAAAGAAGCCGGGACGGGAGCCCCGGCCGGGCCCGCGAGCGGGAGCCCGCCCACCCGGCCCCGTACGGCACGGAGGGCCGCACCCCCAGCCAAGGCGTCCAAACCCCTGGGGTGCGGCCCTCCGGCCGTAGGGAGGGTGGCGGCGGAACCGTCCGGGTCATCCCGGAGCCGCCGCCACTCCTGCTGCCGTCAGACGGCGATGGCGACCTCCGCCAGCCCGCCCTTCTGGGCGACGACGGTGCGGTCCGCGGTGCCGCCCGGGACGAGCGCACGCAGCGTCCAGGTGCCCTCGGCCGCGTAGAAGCGGAACTGTCCGGTCGCGGAGGTGGGGACCTCGGCGGTGAACTCGCCGGTGCTGTCCAGGAGTCGGACGTAACCGGTGACGGGCTCGCCGTCGCGGGTCACGCTGCCCTGGATCGTGGTCTCACCGGGCTTGATGGTCGAGGCGTCCGGGCCGCCTGCCTGTGCTCCACACATGGGGGTACTTCCTTGAGGGGGTCGGGGAAGAAGCGTGCTTGCTTACTTGTTGGCGCCGAGCTCGATCGGGACACCGACCAGCGAGCCGTACTCGGTCCAGGAGCCGTCGTAGTTCTTGACGTTGGTCTGGCCCAGCAGCTCGTGCAGGACGAACCAGGTCAGCGCGGAGCGCTCACCGATGCGGCAGTAGGCGATGGTGTCCTTGGCGAGGTCGACCGACTCACCCTCGTAGAGGGCCTTCAGCTCGTCGTCCGACTTGAAGGTGCCGTCGTCGTTGGCGTTCTTCGACCACGGGATGTTGCGCGCGCTGGGCACGTGGCCGGGGCGCTGCGACTGCTCCTGCGGGAGGTGCGCCGGGGCGAGCAGCTTGCCGCTGAACTCGTCGGGGGAGCGCACGTCGACCAGGTTGAGGTTGTCGATCGCGGCGACGACGTCGTCCCGGAACGCGCGGATGGCGGTGTTCTGGGCCTGGGCCTTGTAGTCGGTGGCCGGGCGGCTGGGAACCTCGGAGCCGTCGACCAGGTCGCGGGAGTCCAGCTCCCACTTCTTGCGGCCGCCGTCGAGGAGCTTGACGTCCTGGTGGCCGTAGAGCTTGAAGTACCAGTAGGCGTAGGAAGCGAACCAGTTGTTGTTGCCGCCGTAGAGGACGACGGTGTCGTCGTTGGCGATGCCCTTGGCGGAGAGCAGCTTCTCGAAGCCGGCCTGGTCGACGAAGTCACGGCGGACCGGGTCCTGGAGGTCCTGCTTCCAGTCGATCCGGACGGCGTTCTTGATGTGGTTCTTGTCGTAGGCCGAGGTGTCCTCGTCAACCTCGACGAGAACCACCTTCGGGTCCTCGAGGCGGGCCTCGACCCAGTCGGCGTCCACGAGGACGTCGCTACGGCTCATGATTCTTCTCCTCCGGGGCAGTTACGGGGGGCAGTGGCAGAGTTGCACGCGGGTATGCCGGGTGCGCGCCGTTCAGTTCCGGGCGGCCCGTGTCGTGGGTACGGGGCCGGTGCGGCGCTTGGGGGACAGACGGGAACGGCCGAGGGCCGGCCGGGCTCCGGGGTATCCCGTCCCCGAGGGCTCGGGGAGGGGGCGGAAGGCCCGTCAGACAGGGCGACAGAGCATGGCGGCGACGCGGCACAGGTCTACTGCCCGCCGCTTCGTCAGTACCGCCCGTCCCCGCGGACGGAGACCGCTCAATGAGCTCTGCATGGCACCGATCGTAGGGACGCGGAGCGGGGCGTGTCACCGGCGTGTCGAATGGTGAGACGCGTTTGTCCGTAATATGAGAACGGAGCCCGCGCGGGACGGCCCCGCACGGGCTCCGGAGGGCCGTTCGCCGGTGGGGGGTCTGGCGTACGGACCGGGTGTCTCAGGAAGTGGACGGTGCGCGGATCGGCCGACGGACCGGGCGGACCCGGCGGACCGGTGGGGCGGTCCGCCCGGTGGCGCCCGAAAGGGCCTCCGGTGCCGTCCGGTCAGCTCGGGATCTTGACGTTCTTGCCGGAGGCGGAGATCGACAGGCCCTCCTGCATCAGCACCACCTTGTCCAGCTTCAGGTTGCCGGGCAGCTGGTCCAGCTTCCAGTCGTGGTCGGTCTGGGCGCGCACCTTGCTCTCGCAGCCCGGGAGGACCTTGCACATCGCCGGAAGCCCGTCGGCCCGGAGCCGGACGGTGGTGCCGCCGACGATGGTGATCGAGCCGGTCACGTCCAGCGAGTTGAGCAGCGGGACATTCGGGGAGATCTTGACCTGGCTGCGGCCGTTTTTCTGCCCGCCGTAGCTGATCTTGACGCCGCCGCCCGCCGCCTTCGTCAGGTCGGCGTAGGTGATCCGGGCGTTCCCGGTGGCCGACGCGGCGCTCTCGATGGAGGTGTAGTCGCTGGTCAGCCCGACGTCGTAGAAGTGCGCCGACAGGTGGTCGATGCGCAGCGCGCGCCCCTGGGCCCGGGCCTCGACGCCCCCGAGGTCGGCGTCCACCTCCTGGAGGCTGCGGCCGGCGACCTGGGTCAGGAACGGAAAGCCCTTGATGGCGATGGTCGGGGTCCTGTCGAGCCCCTGACTGGCGCGGATCTTCTCCGCGGCCTTGTCCTCGGCGAGGCCCACGGCCACCCGGTCGGCCGCCACGAACAGCCCGCCGACTATGACCAAGAGGATCACCAGCACACGTAGTGCACGCATCGAACCACACCCCCACACTGGGCCGGATTACGGCCGACTCGTCCTTGCAGGCCCCCTGCCTGCGTTCCGGGGGAGCCTAGACGACAGCCTCCGGCAAACGGGAGCGGCGGCCGCCGGAGGGCATGAAGGTGCGCCACCGGCGGCCGCCGCTCCGTTCGCGCGCTCGCGCACGGGCCGCGGCGGGCGCTACCCCAGCGCCCGCCCCAGGATGTAGACCGCCGGCGCGGCCAGGGCCAGCGGCAGGGCCACCCCGGCCGTCATGTGGACGAAGCGCGACGGGTAGTCGTAGCTGGCCACCCGCAGGCCGATCAGGGCGCAGCCGCCGGCCGCCAGCCCCAGCAGCGCACCGGACAGCCCGAGACCGGTCAGCTGCCCGGCCGCGACACCGGCGCCCGCGGCGGCCACCAGGGCGGCGGCGACCGAGGCGATGCCGGGCAGCGGCAGCGCCCGCACCAGGGTGGCCACCGCGACCGCGGCGGCGCCGACCACGACCGCGTGCGGGCTCGCCGCGAGCTGCCCGGCGGCCAGCACCGCGAGGGCCGTCGAGGTCAGGCCCGCGGTCAGCGCGTACATCCGCTCATCGGCGCTGCTGCGGTTGCGCAGCTGGAGGACGAGGACGAGCAGACACCAGACCCCGAGCGTGCCGATGCCGACCAGGGGCGCGCTCGCGGGGTCGGTGGCCAGCAGGGCGGCGTCGGTGGTCAGGCCGCCCAGGAAGGCCAGCGCGATGCCCTGGCGGGCCGGCCACATGCCGTTCAGCCGGAACCAGCCGGCGGCGGTGACGGCCTGCAACAGCGCCACCGGTACGGCGAGCACCGGGCGGGCCAGCGGCGCGGTCAGCGCCAGCAGCAGGGCCAGTCCGGCGGTCAGCGCGGCCGGCTGGATACCGGGCGGGATGATCGGCGAGCGGCCCTCGGCGCGGGCGCGCTGGTTGGCCGCGAGCGGGGCGCTGGAGACCACCGCGGCGGCCGGTGCGGGCGCGGCGGGCGCCGGGCGGGCCTGCTGGGGGTGCCGGCGGGCGTAGGGCTCCTCGGACGGTGCCGCGGTCTGGTGCTGCGCGGGCAGCGGCGCGGGCTCGGCGTGCGGGGCGCGGTAGCCGTCCTGGCCGTGCGGCGGCTGCGGCGCCGGCCGGGCGTGCTGCGGCCGGCCGTGCGGTGGCTGTCCGGGCCGGCCGTGCTGAGGCGGCTGCCCGTGCCGGGGCTGCTGTCCGTACGCCTCGTACCCGTACGGGGCCTGCGCGGGCCGGCCGTGCCCGTAGGGGCCGGGACCCGGCTGGGGCGCCGGGCCGGGCTGCTGCTGCCCGTAGGGGTCGTGGGCCTGCGGCCGGCGGGACGGCGCCTGCTGGGCGTAGGGGTCCTGCGGCGCGTACGGCGCCTGCGGGTCGTACGGCGGCTGCGCCGCGGCCGGGGGTGCCTGCTGCCCGTAGGGGTCCGGTGACCCGTACGGGGTCTGCTGACCGTAGGGGGCCTGCGCGCCGTAGGGGTCCTGCGGCTCGTAGGAGGGGCGGTGCTGCGGCTGGTGGTCGCTCATGATCGTGTGCTCACCCTCCCGCGAACGGCGGCAGGACCTCGACGGTGCCGCCCTCGGCCAGCGGCACCGCCCCGTGGTCGCGGGTGCCGACCGGATCGCCGTCCACCAGGAATGAGCAGCGCAGCAGGACGCGCGCGAACTCGGGGTTCGCGGCATGCGCCGCCCGCGCCGCGTCGAGCGCCTCGGCGAGCGTCGCCGCCGTATACGGCTCCTCTGCCGTGCCGGCGGCGGCCTTGGCCGCGGCCCAGTAGCGCACGGTGCCAGTTGTTGTCACGGCGGCCTCTTCGTCGTGTCGGTCGGGGGGCCTCCGTGGTGGCGGACGCCCCGTCGTTGCCGCCTCCATGATGGCGTACGCGGCGGCCCGCCCGGTCCGGGCACGTTCCGGCAACGGCTCGGGGAAGGTACGGGCAGAACGCAGAAATTCGATTGCCGAGGGCAAGTGTTCGCCTAGGCTCACGGTGTGTTGGTCCGACTCGCGCGGGCGCATCTGCGGCCCCACAGGCGCTCGATATCCCTGATCGTCCTCCTCCAGCTGATCCAGACCCTGGCCACCCTCTATCTGCCCACCCTCAACGCCGACATCATTGACAACGGTGTCGTGAAGGGGGACACGGGCTACATCCTCCGCGTCGGCGGCTTCATGGTCGCCATCACCCTGCTCCAGATCGTCTGCGCCATCGGTGCCGTCTACTTCGGCGCCCGTACGGCGATGGCGCTCGGCCGGGACATCCGCGCCGCCGTCTTCGACCGGGTGCAGTCCTTCTCCGCCCGTGAGATGGCCACCTTCGGCGCGCCGTCGCTGATCACCCGCACCACCAATGACGTCCAGCAGGTCCAGATGCTGGTGCTGATGACGTTCACGATGATGGTCTCGGCGCCGATCATGTGCGTCGGCGGCATCGTCATGGCGCTCAATCAGGATGTGCCGCTGACCGGTCTGCTGCTGGTCATCGTCCCGGTCCTCGGGATTCTCGTCTCACTGATCGTGCGCCGGATGCGTCCGCTGTTCCGCGGGGTGCAGGAGCGCATCGACACCGTCAACCGCGTGCTGCGCGAGCAGATCACCGGTATCCGCGTCATCCGCGCCTTCGTCCGCGACCGGCACGAGCGCGAGCGGTTCGCCGGGGCCAACACCGGTCTGTACGAGGTGTCGCTGCGCGCCGGCCGGCTGATGTCGATGATGTTCCCGCTGGTCATGCTGATCGTGAACCTCTCCAGCGTGGCCGTCGTCTGGTTCGGCGGACTGCGCATCGACAGCGGCTCCATGCAGATCGGCGCGCTGACCGCGTTCCTCAGCTACCTGATGTACATCCTGATGTCGATCATGATGGCGACGTTCATGGTGATGATGCTGCCGCGCGCCGAGGTCTGCGCCGAGCGCATCCAGGAGGTCCTGGCGACCGAGTCCGGCGTCACCCCGCCCGAGAACCCCGTCACCGAGCTCCGCCGCCACGGCGAACTGGAGCTGCGCGGCGTCGAGTTCCGCTTCCCCGGCGCCGAACAGCCGGTCCTCAAGGACATCTCGCTGCACGCCCGCCCCGGCGAGACCACCGCCGTCATCGGCTCGACCGGCAGCGGCAAGTCCACCCTCCTCGGGCTCGTCCCCCGCCTCTTCGACGCGACCGGCGGCACGGTCCTGGTGGACGGCGAGGACGTCCGCACCCTCGACCAGGAGACCCTGGCCAAGGCCATCGGCCTGGTCCCGCAGAAGCCGTACCTCTTCTCCGGCACCGTCGCCACCAACCTGCGCTACGGCAACCCCGACGCCACCGACGACGAGCTGTGGCATGCCCTGGAGACCGCCCAGGCGCGGGACTTCGTCGAGCGGATGGAAGGCGGCCTGGACGCGCCCGTCGCGCAGGGCGGCTCCAATGTCTCCGGTGGCCAGCGCCAGCGGCTGGCGATCGCCCGCGCGCTGGTGCGGCGCCCCGAGATCTACCTCTTCGACGACTCCTTCTCCGCGCTGGACTACGCGACGGACGCGGCGCTGCGGGCCGCGCTCTCCCGGGAGACGGACCGGGCCACGGTCGTGATCGTCGCCCAGCGGGTCGCCACGATCCGCGGCGCCGACCGGATCGTCGTCCTGGACGAGGGCCGCATCGTGGGCACCGGCACCCACACCGAGCTGATGGCCGGCAACGAGACCTACCGGGAGATCGTGCTCTCCCAGCTCACCGAGCAGGAGGCGGCATGACCACCGCGGACAAGGGAGCGGCTCCCGGAGCCGGCACCCCGGAACCCTCCGACGAGCCACCGCGGACCGCCACCCGACGCGGGCCGGCCCCGGCGGTCGGGCCCGCCCGGATGATGGGCGGCCAGCCGACCGAGAAGTCCATGGACTTCTCGGGCTCCGGCAAGCGGCTGCTGGCCCAGATGCGGCCGGAGCGCGGGATGATGACCGTCGCCCTGCTGCTGGGCGTGCTGAGCGTGGCGCTGACCGTCGTGGGACCCAAGGTCCTCGGCCACGCCACCGACCTGATCATGTCCGGCATCATCGGCCGGAAGCTGCCCCGCGGTGTCTCCCGCGCCCAGGCCGCCGACCAGCTGCGCGCCCACGGCCAGGACGGGCTCGCCGACATGATCGGCACGATGCCGGTCGTCCCCGGCCACGGCATCGACTTCGGGGCCGTCGGCCAGGTCCTGCTGTGGGTCACCGTGATCTACGTGGGCGCTTCGCTGTTCGGCTTCGTCCAGGCCAGGATCGCCACCCGGGCCGTCCAGCGGGCCGTCTTCCGGATGCGCGAACAGGTCGAGGAGAAGCTGGCCCGCCTGCCGCTGAGCTACTTCGACCGGCAGCAGCGTGGCGAGGTGCTCTCCCGCGCGACCAACGACATCGACAACATCCAGCAGACCCTGCAGCAGACCCTCAGCCAGATCGTGGCCTCGCTGCTGACCATCGTCGGCGTGCTCGCCATGATGTTCTGGATCTCCTGGCTGCTGGCGCTGGTCGCCCTGATCACCGTCCCGGTCTCGGTCGTCGTCGCCACGAAGATCGGCAAGCGCGCCCAGCCGCAGTTCGTCCAGCAGTGGAAGACCACCGGCAAACTCAACGCGCACATCGAGGAGATGTACACCGGCCACAGCCTGGTGAAGGTCTTCGGCCGCCAGAAGGAGTCCGCGGCGCTCTTCCGCGAGGAGAACGAGGCGCTCTACTCCGCCGGCTTCAAGGCACAGTTCATCTCCGGGATCATCCAGCCGGCGATGATGTTCATCGGCAACCTCAACTACGTCCTGGTGGCGGTGGTCGGCGGCCTCCGCGTCGCCTCCGGCGCCCTGTCCATCGGCGACGTCCAGGCCTTCATCCAGTACAGCCGCCAGTTCAGCCAGCCGCTCACCCAGGTCGCCTCGATGGCCAACCTCGTCCAGTCCGGCGTCGCCTCCGCCGAGCGGGTCTTCGAACTCCTCGACGCCGCGGAGCAGGACCCCGACCCCGAGCGGCCGGTCCGCCCCGAACGCGTCGAGGGCCGGGTCGAGTTCGAGGACGTCTCTTTCCGCTACGCCCCGGACAAGCCGCTCATCGAGGACCTGTCGCTGGCCGTCCACCCCGGCCAGACGGTGGCCATCGTCGGCCCGACCGGCGCCGGCAAGACCACGCTCGTCAACCTCCTGATGCGCTTCTATGAGGTGCGCGGCGGCCGGATCACCCTCGACGGCGTCGACATCGCGGCCATGTCGCGCGAGGAACTGCGCGCGCAGATCGGCATGGTCCTCCAGGACACCTGGCTCTTCGGCGGCACGATCGCCGAGAACATCGCCTACGGGGCCCCCGCCGGCACCTCCCTGGAAAAGATCGTCGCAGCCGCCCGCGCCACCCATGTCGACCGCTTCGTCCGCACCCTGCCGGACGGCTACGACACCGTGCTCGACGACGAGGGCAGCAATGTCTCCGTCGGCGAGAAGCAGCTGATCACCATCGCCCGCGCCTTCCTCGCCGAACCGGCCATCCTCGTCCTCGACGAGGCCACCAGCTCGGTCGACACCCGCACCGAGGTCCTCATCCAGCAGGCGATGTCCCAGCTCCGCACCGGCCGCACGAGCTTCGTCATCGCCCACCGCCTCTCCACCATCCGCGACGCGGACGTCATCCTCGTCATGGAAAACGGCGCCATCGTCGAACAGGGCCCACATGACGCGCTGCTGGCGGCGAACGGGGCGTATGCGCGGCTCTATGCTGCGCAGTTTGCGGAGGCCTTGACGGATTGAGGCCCACGTTTTCGGCTTTCCCGTCGCGTGGGTTTCTCGCCGTTGCGCCTGCGGCGGGCGGGTGGTTGTTGGGTGCGGTGACGGGCCTCCGGGGCCTGGTGTGTGGACAG
>NZ_JBHYPE010000081.1:0-14412 GCF_042746015.1 Streptomyces sp. NPDC058773 | reverse complement strand
GGGTGGGCGGTTGTCTTGTTGGGGTGGGGGGGCTCCGGGTCGGCGCGGGGGGCCTCCCCCGCCCCGCCACCCGCGGGGGGGCGCCCCGCCCGCGGGGGGCGGGGGCGGCCCGTCGCCGCTGTCAGCCGGTCGCGCGGGCCTGCTGATCGGCCCGCCGGCGCAGCTCCTTCTTGTCGGGCTTGCCCGCGTCGGTCAGCGGCAGCGCCTCGACGAAGGTGACCCGGTGCGGCTCGTACATCGCACCGCGCTCCGCGCACACCATCTCGCGCAGCTGCCCCTCGTCGACGTCGCTCCCGGGCGCCCGCACCACCGCGGCGTGCACCCGCTCCATCCGGTCGGCGTCCCGGACTCCGAACACCGCGCTCTGCAGTACCTGCGGGTGCGAGTTCAGCAGGTCCTCCAGTTCGGTGGTGTACACATGGCCGCCGACCACGACGATCATGTCCTTGATCCGGTCGACGATGGTCAGGTACCCCTCGTCGTCGAGGAATCCGATGTCCCCGGTGTGCAGCCAGCCGTCCCGCAGCACCTCGGCGGTCAGCTCGGGCTGCTTCCAGTACCCCTTCATGGTCATGGCGGAGCGCACACAGACCTCGCCGTGTTCACCGGCGGGCAGTGCGCGGCCCGACTCGTCGCGGACCTCCACCTCGACGTCGTCCAGCACCTTCCCCGCCGAACGCAGCCGGTCGGGCCGCTGCGGGTCGTGGTCCTCCGGGGTGAGCACGCTGATGCTGCCGGCCTCGTTCTGTCCGTAGCCCTGCACCAGCACCGGGCCGAACCTCCGCACCGCGTCGGCTATCCGGGCCGGGGACGACTGGCAGCCGCCGTACGTCAGCCTCCGCAGGCTGGAGGTGTCGGTGTGCGCGGCGTCCGGGTGGTCCATCAACTGGTAGAGCAGCGGCGGCAACAGGAACAGTTCGGTGATGCGCTCGCGGGCGACGGCGGCGAGCACGGTGCCGGGGTCGAAGTCGTCGAGCAGGACGACGGTGCCGCCCTCGTGCAGCGTGCGGTCCGCCATCATGCCCGCGGCGTGCGCCAGGGTGGTGCAGACCAGCTGCCGGTGCTCGAACTCCGACGGCTGCGGCTGCACTCCGCGGAACCAGCGGGCCTGCTCGAAGGTGGTGCAGATGCCCTTCGGGTGGCCGGTGGTGCCGCCGGTGTGGCGGATGGTGCAGATGTCGTCGGGCCGGGCCCGGCTCGCGAACGGCTCGTCGGACTGTCCGGCCGCCAGCTCCAGCAGATCCGCGCCCAGTTTCGCCGGACCGAGCACCAGCACGTCCGGTACCGGGGCCAACTCCGTGACCTCGGCGGCCCGTTCGGCGTACCGCGGGTCGACGATCAGGGCCCGGGTCTCGACATCGCGGACGATGTCGGCCTGCGACTCGGCGGACAGCTTGTTGTAGAGGTGGTTGACCCGGGCGCCGATCAGATTGGCGGCGTAGCGGGCGGCGATGGTCTCCGGGAGGTTGCCGCTGAGCAGGGTGACGGTCGCGCCGCGGTCGACGCCCCGGGCGCGCAGGGCGCGGGCCAGGCGGTGGACCAGTGCGCGGAACTCGCCCGCGGTGACGCGGCGGCCTTGGTGGACCAGGGCTTCGCGCGCCGGGTCGGCGCCAAGTGCATCGAGGTTCTCCTCCACGTGGGTACGGAATGTCCGGGCGGCGATGGGCATGATGTGCGGCTTCCTCCTGACGCCGGCGGGTGCGGCGCGCCGGGGTGGGTCTTTTAGTTGCTGGAGGCAACTAAAGCGAGGGTAGTCGCATGTGATCAACAACTCCAAGTCGGATTCCGGGCCCCGGGGTTGTCCCGCGGTCGCCCCCGGCCGCCCGCGGTCGGTTCCCGGCCGGATTCCTCGCCCCGAATATCGTCAACCAGGTCGCCGACCTGGGGCTCGCGTCGGATAATGCTCCCTCGCGCACGGGGCGCAGAGGCCCTGCGGATCTCGCTCTCCCTGCGGGTCCGTCCCGTGTCGAGAGATGATGGGGAGCAACGGAAGCACAGCGAGAATCGGCCGATGTACGGAGAGCGCCACGGCTGTCGGTCTGCGATGACCGGCGGAAGGAGTGCCTGGATGGGTGCGACCGACGCGTTCCCCGAAGGTGCTGCCCCGGTGGGGGCCACACCTGGGCAGCCCGGCGGCCTCTTGGACGTGCTGGGCGTCGCCGCGGTGATGCTGGACGCGGACGGACGGATCACCCTGTGGAGCCCGCAGGCCGAGGCGCTGTTCGGCTGGAGCGCGAAGGAGGCACTCGGCCGCTCCGCCGCGCAGCTGCTGGTCGGCCCGGAGCACTTCGATCTGGTGCTGGGGCTGTTCTCCCAGGTCATGGCGGGCGGCGAGAGCTGGGCCGGGGTCTTTCCGGTCCAGCACAAGGACGGCAGCACCCGGCTCGTCGAGTTCCGCAACATGCGGCTGCTGGACGAGCGCGGTGAGTCCTACGCCCTGGGCATCGCCACGGACCAGGCCGTGCTGCGGCGGGTGGAGCGGGATCTGGCGCTGTCCGTCCGCCTGGTGGCCCAGTCGCCGATCGGCCTGGCCGTCCTGGACACCTCGCTGCGCTTCGTGATGGTCAATCCGGCGCTGGAGCGCATCAACGACCTGCCCGCCGACCAGCACATCGGCCGCGATGTCCGGGAGGCGCTGTCCTTCCTGGACACCGACACCATCACCACGAGCATGCGCCAGGTCCTCGACACCGGAACGCCGCTGCTCGACCAGTACACCGTCGGCCGCACCGCCGCCGACCCCCACGCCGACCGCGCCTGGTCGGTGTCGTACTACCGGCTGGAGGACGCCCACGGCCGGGTGCTGGGACTGGCCACCTCCGTCGTGGACGTCACCGAGCAGCACCGCTCCGCCACCGAGGCCGCCCGCGCCCGCCGCCGGCTGGCCGTCATCGCCGACGCCTCCGCCACCGTCGGCACCACTCTCGACGTCGACCAGACCGCCCACGAACTGGCCGATGTCATCGTGCCCGAGCTGGCGGACATGGCCGCGGTCGATGTGCTCGACGCCGTGCTGGACGGCCGTCGCCCGACCTCGCTGTCCCGCGGCGGCCCGGCCCGCTTCCGGGCGCTCGCCGTCGCCGCGGCCTACTCCACCGAGGCCGAGCGGGCCGCCGACCCCACCGGCCAGATCGCCTCGTACGAAGCCGACCGGCTGATCACCCGGTGTGTCACCGAGGCCCGTCCGGTGCTCGTCCCCCAGGTGAGCGCGGAGGATCTGCCGCACATCGCCGCCGACCCGCAGGGCGCCGCGCTCCTCGGCAGGGCCGGGCTGCACTCCTACCTCGCCGTGCCGCTGATCGCCCGCGGTGAGGTTCTCGGTGCGCTGTCGCTGTACCGCGTCCGCAACCCGGAGCCGTTCGACGAGGACGACGCGGTGCTCGCCGTCGAGCTGTCGGCGCGGGCGGCGGTGTGCATCGACAACGCCCGCTCGTACCAGAGCGAACGCCGCACCGCGCTCACCCTCCAGCGCCATCTGATGAACCACCGGCCGCCGCAGCCCAAGGCCATGGAGATCGCCTACCGCTACCAGCCCGCCCAGGCGGCCAGCGAGGTCGGCGGCGACTGGTTCGACGCCATCCCGGTGGCCGGCGACAAGACCGCGCTGGTGGTCGGCGACGTGATGGGCAGTGGTATCAACGCCGCCGCCACCATGGGCCAGCTGCGCACCACCGCCCGCGCCCTGGCCGACCTCGACCTCGACCCCGCCGAGGTGCTCCGCCACCTCGACCACATCGCCGTCGGCCTCGACCCGGCCTTCGCCACCTGTCTTTATGCCGTGTACGACCCGCATCGCATGGAGTGCCGGATCGCCGTCGCCGGGCATCTGCCGCCCATCGTCGTACGGCCGGACCGCCCGCCCGAGCTGCTCGAACTGCCTACCGGCGCGCCGCTCGGGGTCGGCGGCGTGCCCTTCGAGCAGACCACGGTGTCGCTCCGCGACGGCGACCAACTGGTGCTCTACACCGACGGGTTGATCGAAACCCGGGAGCAGCCCATCGACGCCCGGCTGGACACCCTGCTGGAGCTGCTGGCCGAACCCCAGCGGGATCTGGAGGGCCTCTGCGACCGCCTCCTGGGCGCCCTGCGCGACGAGCACGACCACGACGACGTCGCACTGCTCATAGCCCGGGTGCATGCGCACGAGGCCTGACGGCTGCGGGCGGCCGGGGCGGCGGACAGACGGTGGGCAGGGGGCCGGAGTGCCCCGACCGGGGTACCCGGCGTGCACGGGGTACATGGGGCGGTCGGGCGCGTGGATTCGGCGGCGCCCCGAGGGGAATCCGTACCGCCCCCGCGGACGCGGAATCCGCTTGATTTCCGCGATGGATCACGGATAAGCGTTCCCGAAGGGTGCAATGACTACGGATTTCGTTGCGCTCGGGCCTTGATGAACCCTTGACGGGAGTCGTCGGCAGGGGTTGTATTCGGTCACCAGCGCGGGCCGGTGGATGTCCGGGTCCGCACTGTTTTGCGGCGCTCGTCCCCGAAGTGCCACTCCCTCTTGCCGCCAGCACCGATGGGATACGGATACCGATATGCCCTACACGCCTGTTGCCCCCGCAGCACCTGAGCGGGCCACCCGTGGCGCGACGGAGGGGGACTCCTCCACCACCCCCAAACTCACCCGGTCGATCGGTGTGGTCGGCGGCACCCTGCTCACGCTGTCCTGTCTGACCCCGGCGTCCTCGCTCTTCGTGATCGTGCCGGACTCCTTCGCGTCCCTGGGCACGGGCACCGCACTCACCATCGCCGTCGCGGCCCTGCTGTGCATCGGCGTGGCCTTCACCTACTCCGAGCTCGGCACACTGATCCCGAGCTCCGGCGGTGAGTACGCGATGGTCGGCACGCTCATGGGCCGCCTGGCCGGGTGGCTGGTTTTCGTGCTCTCGCTGATCGTCGTCATGATCGTGCCGCCCATCATCGCCCTGGGGACGGCCGACTATCTGGCGCCGGTCATGCGACTGGATCCGCAGTACACCGCCGCCGCCGTGATGCTGCTGGCCACCGCGATGGGCCTGCTCGACCTGCGGGCCAACGCCTGGATCACCGGCATCTTCCTGGTCCTCGAAGTCGTGGCCTGCGCGGTCGTCGCCTTCCTGGGCTTCACCCACACCGAGCGCTCCGCGTCCGTGCTCGTGCACCCCGTCATCGACGCCGGGAACGGACACAGCAGCGCCGTCACCGCCGGACTCGTGGTGACCGGCTTGGCCACCGCGCTCTTCATCCTCCAGGGCTTCTCCACCGCCGTGTACCTCGCCGAGGAGATGGACAACCCCCGCCGCAACGTCTCCCGCACCGTGCTGTGGACCCTCGCCATCGGCGCGGCCGTCGTCCTGATCCCGGTGGTCGCGATCACCCTCGGTGCCCCCGACCTCAAGACGCTCGGCGCCGGTGACGTCGCCGGGATGGTGCAGGAGTGGAGCAACTCGGGCATCGGCACCTTCGTCAGCCTCTGCATCGCCCTGGCGATCATCAATGCGGCGATCGTGATGGTGATCCAGAACTCCCGGGTGGTCTTCTCGTCGGCGCGCGACGCGGCCTGGCCGACCGCCGTCAACCGGGTCTTCTCGCACGTCGGCCGGCGCTTCGGCTCCCCGTGGGCGGCCACCCTCGCGGTGGGTGTTCCCGGTGCGGCGCTGTGCTTCGTCAACCTCGACACCCTGAGCGAGGTCACCGGTGTGGCCGTCGCGGCGATGTACGTCTTCGTCGCCCTGGGGGCCCTGGTCTCGCGCCGCGGTGAGCACAAGCACCGGACGGCCTGGCGGATGCCGCTGTGGCCGGCGGTCCCGGCGCTGCTGGTCGTGGTGCTGGCGTGGGTGCTCTACCAGCAGAGCACCAAGAGCCTGGTGATCACCGGCGTCATCGTGGCCGCCGCCGCGCTGTACTGGGCGTGCTACCTCCGCCCGCGCCAGGACACCCACTGGGTGATCTCGGTCCCCGAGGACGAGCAGGCCCCCGTTGGGGAGACCGCCCCCTCGCTTCCCGCATAGGGCGGGTCTGTACGGAGATCCGCTCCAGGGCCGCAGCGGCCCGCGAACCGCCCGCCCGGCGTCTGCGCCGGGCGGGCCTTGCGTCTACCGGTCGCCGAGCCGGGAGAGCGCCAGCGCGTCCAGGAGGAGGCACACGTGGTCGACGGCGTCCCGCCCGGCGGGACCCTCGGCCACCGGGGCGTCGTCGAGCAGCCCGGCCGTGCCCCGCAGCAGCTCCCGCAGCCGCTCGCTCATCTCGGCGGCCGGTGCCGGGTGCGCGAGGGCGGACCGGAGCTGCTCGCCCGTGAGCGGCAGACCGGTTTCGAGGAAGTGGAACAACGCCACGGCGGTACGCCGGTCGGCATCGTTCGGCTTCCACAGTCCGAGCGCGTGGTGGTCGATGAGCGCGGCCGCCTCGGCTCGGATCTCCTCGGGAACATGCATGCCCACGAACGTCTCATACCGTGCCGACGGCCCGGAGGGCGACAAAGGCCCCCCTCAGGTGGCCCGCGGGCCGGCTCCGGCTCCCCGGTGAGCCGGGCTGACCAGGCACGTTGCGCCGGCGCTCGGCTCACCCGACCGGCAGAGTCCGATGAGGCAAGCCGCCCGGCCTGTGGGAAGAGTTACATGAAGCACCGACGCCCTGGGCGATTTGTTCCCGATGGGGTGGCGTCCGGCCCCCGCCGGGTATGTCCCCTTAGTCGGAGAGATTCGCATGTGCGTAGCAGTGAAACGTACCGGGGGGTCTTCCTGCCCTCTGGCGCCCGGCCGCGGATCACGGGATCATCCTCGGAAAGCCGTGAGGCCGCCCGGCCGGACGGGACCTCGCGGACATGCCGTGGTGGCTGCTGCGCTCCGCATCGCGCGGCTCGCCCACCGTATGCGGGAGGTGTAGAAAGAGGACATGGCCGGACGCTACGGCCGCCCGCGTTCGGTTCTCAGGATGCGAACTGTCGCAGGTCAGGTCTTTCTCCTGCAGGTGGCGATCGTGGTGTTGCTCGTCGCCGCCGCCATCGCGGCACTCGTGCTGCAATCCCGGGCCGACGGAGACCGCGAGGCCCGCAACCGGTCCGTCGCCGTCGCTGAGACCTTCGCCAACGCACCCGGCACCGAGGCTGCGCTGAAGAGCGGCCACCCGACCACCGTGCTCCAGCCACGGGCCGAGGCCGCCCGCAAACGCTCCGAGGTCGACTTCATCGTCGTGATGAACACCCAGGGCATCCGCTACACCCACCCCATCACCAACCGCATCGGTAAGAAGTTCGTCGGCACCATCCAGCCGGCACTGGCCGGCGGGCTGGTCACCGAGAAGATCACCGGCACCATCGGTCCGCTCGTCCAGGCCGTGGTCCCGGTCTTCAGCCACAGCGGTTCGGACAAGGGCAAGGTCATCGGGCTGGTCTCGGCAGGGATCACCGTCAACCGTGTGAGCGGTGTCGTCGACGACCAGTTCCCGCTGCTGTTCGGCGCCGCGGCCGGCGTCCTGCTGATCACCACCAGCGGTACCGCACTGGTCAGCAGGCGACTGCGGCGCCAGACCCACGGCCTCGGCCCGGCCGAGATGACCCGGATGTACGAGCACCACGACGCGGTTCTGCACGCGGTCCGGGAAGGCGTGATCATCGTGGGCGGCGACGGCTGTCTGCTGCTCGCCAACGACGAGGCACGCCGGCTGCTCGGCCTGCCGGCGGACGTCGAGGGCCGCCAGGTCGCCGACCTCGGGCTCGACCCCGCCACCGCGCATCTGCTGGCCTCCGGCCGGGTCGTCACCGACGAGGTCCATCCGGTCGGCGACCGGCTGCTGGCCGTCAACCAGCGCTCGACGGACCAGGCCGGCGGGCCGCCCGGCAGCGTCACCACGCTGCGGGACACCACCGAGCTCCGGGCGCTGACCGGCCGGGCCGACGTGGCCCGGGGCCGTCTGAAGCTCCTCTACGACGCCGGGACCGAGATCGGCACCACCCTCGACGTGGTGCACACCTGCGAGGAGCTCGCGGACTTCGGCGCCAGCCGCTTCGCCGACATCGTCACGGTGGACCTGGCCGAGGACGTACTCATCGGTGAGGAGCCGACTGCCCCCGGCAGTGCGGTTCTCGAGATGCGGCGGATCGCTTCCCGGGGCGCCCCGCCCGACAGCGGCCTGTACCCCGTCGGCAAGCTGATCCGCTTCGAGCCCGCCACCGCCCTCGGCGCGGGCCTGGCCAGCGGAAAGTCGGCCCTGGAACCGGATCTGTCGGCGTTCTCCGGCTGGCATCTGCAGAGTCCCGAACGGGCCAGGAAGATCGTCCAGCACGGTATCCACTCGCGGATCGCGGTGCCGCTGCGCGCCCGCGGCGTCATCCTGGGCGTGGCCATCTTCTGGCGCTCGAACGAGCCCGAGCCGTTCGAGGAGGAGGACCTCTCGGTCGCCGAGGAGCTGGTCGCCCGCGCCGCGGTGAGCATCGACAACGCCCGCCGCTACACCCGCGAACACACCATGGCGGTCACCCTCCAGCGCAGTCTGCTGCCCCGCGCCCTCCCGGAGCAGAACGCCGTCGAGGCCGCCTACCGGTATCTGCCCGCGCAGGCCGGACGCGGCGGGCTCGGCGGCGTCGGCGGCGACTGGTTCGACATCATCCCGCTGCCCGGCGCCCGGGTCGCGCTCGTCGTCGGCGACGTGGTGGGGCACGGCCTGCACGCCGCCGCCACCATGGGCCGGCTGCGCACCGCCGTGCACAACTTCGCCAACCTGGACCTGCCGCCCGACGAAATCCTCTGGCACCTCGACGAACTGGTCACCCGGATCGACCAGGACGAGGGCGCCGAGGAGGCCGAGGGCTCGGTCACCGGAGCCACCTGCCTCTACGCCATCTACGACCCGGCCTCCGGGCACTGCACGATGGCGCGCGCCGGGCACGTCCAGCCCGTACTGCTGCGGCCGGACGGCACCGCCGAGGTCGCCGACGTGCCCGGCGGCCCGCCCCTCGGGCTCGGCGGCCTGCCCTTCGAGACCTGGCAGCGGCAACTGCCCGAGGAGAGCCGGTTGGTGCTCTTCACCGACGGGCTCGTGGAGGACCGGAACCGGGACCTCGACGAGGGCATGGCGCTGCTGAGCCGCACCTTGGCCGATCACCCCGGCCGGACACCGGACGAGACCTGCGAGGCCGCGCTCGGCGCGTTGCTCCCGGACCGGCCCAGCGACGACATCGCCCTCCTCGTCGCCCGCACCCGGGTCCTGGACACCGGGCACGTCTCCGACTGGGAGGTGCCGCCCGACCCCTCGGCGGTGGCCCAGATAAGGGCCGCGGCGGTCCGCAAGCTGATCGAGTGGGGCCTGGCGGAGGAGGCGTTCACCGCCGAGCTGATCCTCAGCGAGCTGGTCACCAACTCCATCCGGTACGCCGCCGGCCCCATCCGCGTACGGCTGATCCGCGACACCTCGCTGATCTGCGAGGTCTCCGACAGCAGCAGCACCTCACCGCATCTGCGGCAGGCCGCCACCACGGACGAGGGCGGCCGCGGCCTCTTCCTGGTCGCCCAATTGGCCGAACGCTGGGGGACCCGCTACACGACCGGTGGCAAGGTGATCTGGACGGAACAGACCCTCAGCGGCATGGATGTGGTCGCGGCGGAGGCCGACGGCGAGGATCCTTGAGCTGACGGAAGGATGAGTTCGGGGGCTACCGGCGCCATAGGAGGCCGAGATGGACTACCCGCTGCTCAACGCATTCTGGACCATGTGCCTGATCTTTTTGTGGGTCATGTGGCTGATCCTGCTGTTCCGCATCATCGGTGACATCTTCCGCAGCCATGACCTCGGCGGCTGGGGCAAGACCGGATGGCTGGTCCTGGTGATCCTGCTGCCCTTCCTGGGCGTCTTCATCTACGTGATCGCGCGCGGCCACGGGATGAGCGAACGGGAGATCGCCCATGCCGAACGGCAGCAGAAGCAACTGCAGGCCTACCTGCGGGACACCATCGCGACCGGTGACGAGACGAACCGGCACGCGGATTCCCTGGCGAAGCTCGCCGAACTGAAGAAGCACGGCGACATCACGGAGGAGGAATACCAGAAGGCCAAGGCCAAGGTGCTCGCCTGACCGCACAGCACCCCGCGAGACGCCCGCCGCTGCGGGCTCGACTGCCCTGAAAGGCGCTCCCGCCGAGACCACCGGCGGGAGCGCTGCCGTATGGCCTTCTTCCCCGTGGCCCGCTGCCGTTCGTATCGGGAGCGCGTGCCTGCGGGGTGATCATTTACTCCAATTTGCCCAACTCGCGACGTGTCGAGTTTTGGAAGGTTACGTAAACGTGAATCCTGACAAACGTCGATATACCCCTTTGATCCTCTCGAGGAGCAGACATGCGCATGCGCGCCGCGATCGCAGCCAGCGCCCTGGCCACCACCATCGTCATGGGCGGTGCGAGCGCCGCCCTGGCCTGCAACGGCCAGCAGGCCTTCAAGGACGGCCGCCACCACCATCACCACCGCGGCCACGGCCACGGCCACCACGCGTCCTGCTGGCTCTCCGCGGGCGTGATCGAACACGTCGGCCCGGTCTTCAGTGAGGGCTGCGAGCGGGGCGGCTGGGGCTGGGGCGACGGTCGCCGTCGCTGACCGTAAAGCTCCTCAGCCGGTGCCGGCCGATGTGACCGACAGGTCCGTTCGGCCGGCACCGGCGCGTGTCCGGGCCGGGTTTCGCGGTCCGCCCGCAGGGTCGGTTGCGGTGGGCGGACCGCCCGCGGATCAGCTCCGGGACGAGCCCCGGCCGGGCTTCCGTGTGGTCAGCTCCGGCAGTTCGGACAGTGTGTGCAACGCCCTCAGGAGAGCGGCGCGATCGGCGGCCGGAAGCCGGGCCAGCAGGCGTTCCTCGCCCTCCTGGATCGCGGTCTGTGCCGCGTCCCGCAGTCGTCGGCCCTCGGCGGTGAGGGACAGCAGCCGCACCCGGCGGTCCCCGGGGTCCGGCTGACGGACAATCAGGCCCCGGGCCTCCAGGTCGTCCAGGACGGCGATGATGCGGGTCTTGTCCGCCCCGATGGCCTCGGCCAGCGCCGCTTGCGTACGGATCGGGGTTTCGTCGAGATGCAGCAGGACCGCGTACGCCCACATCGTCAGGCCGTGCGCGTCGAGCACCGGCTGTTCGGCCGCCATCAGTGCACGGCCCAGGGGGACGACCATCGCCGCCAGGTCGGGGCGGTCCGGCCGCCCTCCGGATGTGGTGTCCCTGTCGGCTGTGTTCTCGCCCATGGTCAAGAAAATACCCGTTGACAATCCATGTGCTTGAGCTGATCGTAAGCACATGCATATGAATACTGCGGACGCCTTCGTACCTCACACGGACTTCGCACACCTCCGACGGCTGCACGCCCGGGCGGTCCGGGACAGCGTGACCTTGATCCGTCGCGTGACCCCTGCCGATCTCGCGCTGCCGACGCCTTGCGCGGCGTGGGCCCTGGACGCTCTGCTCGCCCATATGACGGCCCAGCACCACGGCTTCGCGGCGGCGGCACGGGGCGAGGGGCGGGATCCGGCGCACTGGTCGGTCCGGCCGCCCGGCGCGGACCCCGCCGGGCAGTACACCGCCGCGGCCGAGAGCGTCATCGCCGCCTTCGCGACCGTGGACGACCCGGAACGGGCCTGCGCCCTCCCGGAGTTCAGCGCCACCCGGACCTTCCCCGCCGTCCGCGCGCTCGGCTTCCACCTCATCGACTACGTGGTGCACACCTGGGACGTCGCCCGCACCCTGGACCTCGACTACGCCCCGGGCGCCGAACTCCTGCGGGCCGCCCTGCCGATAGCCCGTGCCGTCCCGGACGGTGAGGCCCGGCTCGATCCGGCCGGCGCCTTCCGTCCGGGGCTGGCCGTGGACGAGGACGCGGACACCCTGGAGAAGATTCTTGCGGCGCTCGGCCGTTCGCCGCGGTGGCGCAGCCCGGAGCGCGGCGCGGCCGGCCGCGGCACGGGGCGCTGAGGACCGCGGCCCGGCCGCCCCGCGGCGCTCAACTCTTGAGGAAGGCCAGCAGATCGGTGTGGAAGTCGTCCTTGTACGAGCCGACCGCCGTGAGGCCGTGCGGCGCGCCCGGATAGATCTTGAGCGTGGCGTTCGGCACCAGCTTCGCCGACTTCTGGCCGGCGGCCACGAGCGGCACGATCTGGTCGTCATCGCCGTGCACGATGAGGGTGGGGACGTCGAACCGCTTGAGGTCCTCGGTGAAATCGGTCTCCGAGAACTGCTTGACGCAGTCGTACGCCCCCTTCAGCCCGACCTGCATGCTCCACATCCAGAAGGCGTCGCGCACCCCCTTGGAGACGGCCGACCCGTTCCGGTTGGCGCCGTAGAAGGACTCGCTGAGGTCCCGGTAGAACTGCGACCGGTCGCCGGCCACACCGTCCCGGATTCCGTCGAAGACCGCGCGCGGCAGGCCCTCGGGGTTCGCCTCGGTCTTGAGCATCAACGGCGGGACCGCGCTGAGCAGTACGGCCTTGGCCACTCGGCCGGTGCCGTGCCGGCCGATGTAGCGGGCGACCTCACCACCGCCGGTGGAGTGCCCGACCAGCACCGCGTCCCGCAGGTCCAGGGCCTCCATCAGCTGCGCCAGGTCGTCCGCGTAGGTGTCCATGTCGTTGCCCTGCCACGGCTGGCCGGAGCGGCCGTGGCCGCGGCGGTCGTGCGCGACCGCCCGGTATCCGTGGGCGGCGACCAGGTGCATCTGGTCGTCCCAGACATCGGCGTTGAGCGGCCAGCCGTGGCTGAACACGACGGGGCGGCCGGTTCCCCAGTCCTTGTAGAAGATCTCCGTGCCGTCGGTCGTGGTGAGGGTGCCCATGAGGTGGTCGGTCCTTTTCTGTCGTTCCGGCCCGCGGGCCGGGCGCGGGCGCAGTCGGCGTGCCGTCTCTCAGCGTTTCCGTCCTCCGCCGCGGGGGCGTGCCCGGAGGAGCAGGGGAGTGACACCGGCCGACCATCCGGGTGGCGCCCGGCCGCGGCACGCATCCGAGCGGTACGGACGGCGCCGCACCACCGGTGAGCCATCCGGGGCCCGGCGCCCGCCGGCCATCAGTCCGTATCGGCCGGCGGATGCCGCAGCACATAGAGCCCGACGGTGACGGCGAGCGCGATGACACAGGCGGAGAAGGCCAGGCCGGCGTCGCGCAGGCCGAGGGCCAGGGTGAGCGCGCCGACGCCGACCACCGGCAGGGAGATGCCGAGGTAGGCGACGAGGAAGAAGGCCGAGATGGTTTCGCCGCGGTGCTCGGGCGGTGCCGCGTGGCCCACCGCGGTGAGTCCGGCCCGGAACGCCAGGCCCTGGCCGACGCCGCCGCACACCGCGCCGATGACCAGCAGCACAAGGGAGGTCACGGCCAGCGAGGCGGCCACCAGCAGGAGGCCCGCGACCAGCACCAGACAGCCGCCCGGCAGCGCCTTGCGTACGCCGATCCGTGCCGTCAGGGACTGCCCGGCCGTGGAGCCCAGGAACACCGTGAAGACGACCAGCCCGGCGACGGCCAGATTGCGCACCCGGAGCGTCTCGTGGAGGAAGCTCGGCGCGACCGCGGTGAACAGCCCCAGGAGGGAGAAACCGGCGAACGCGGCGACGGCCGAGGGGGTGAAGACGCCCCGCACTTCGGGCGGGAGCCGGAGGCCCTGGGGCCGCAGCTTGCGGGGGCGGTGCGGAGCGCGGACGGTCTCCGGCAGGAACCAGGTGACCGCGGCCGCCCCGGCCACCAGGACCAGATGCACCAGGAACGGCAGGACCAGCGGCCACGGTGCGTACTGGGCCAACAGCCCGGACAGCAGCGGGCCGCAGCCCAGGCCGCCCATGTTCGCTGCGGTGGCGGCGAACCCGGCATGTGCTTCCTGGCCGGGCCGGGCGAGCTCCAGCACGGCCGCCGTCGCGGCGCCGCTGAACAACCCGGCGGCGAAGCCGGACAGCACCCGTCCCAGCAGCAGCACCGGCAGCCCGCCCTCGAAGATGAAACACAGCGCGCTCGCCGCCGACAGGCCCAGCGCGCACAGCAACACCGGCCGCCGGCCCACCTCGTCGGAGACATTGCCGGCGAGGAGCAGCACCGTGATCACACCGAGGGCGTACACGGCGAAGACGACGGTGACCATCAGCTCGGAGAAGCCGAGCTGGACGCGGTAGAGCCCGTACAGCGGGGTGGGCAGCGTCGTCCCGGCCATGCCGACGGCGAACACGCCGGCCGCGGCCGGATAGCCGAGCCGCCGGGTCCCGCGGCTGCGATCGATGATCATGGCCTCAACGTAGGCTCCCGCCGCCGCACCGTCGAGGACCGCCGGAGGGAGTCGCGGGCGGGCACCCGGGGCCGGTAAAAGGGACGGGCGTGGGGGGGCCCCCGGGGGGGGGGGGGGGGCCCCGGGGGGGGGGGGGGGGGGGGGGGGGGGGTTGGGGGGGGGGGGGGGGGGGGGTGTGGGGAGCACCCCCCCGGCGGGGTTTTGCCGGC
>NZ_JBHYPE010000080.1:0-15472 GCF_042746015.1 Streptomyces sp. NPDC058773 | reverse complement strand
CCCCGCGCAGCGGACCCCCGCCCGCCGCAGGCGACACGGCGAGGGCACCGCGAAGCGGGCCACAAACGGCGAGCAACCACCACGGCGGGAAAGCCAAAAACGTGGGAGGTCAGCCAAGGGCCACCGATTCCGCCGCCCGCAACACTCGCACCGCGTTACCCCAGGTCAGCTTCGCCAGGTCCGCCTCCGACCAGCGGCGGTCCATCAGTTCGGCGATGAGGTTGGGGTAGCCCGCAACATCGGTCAGGCCGTCAGGCGTGAAGGCCGTGCCGTCGAAGTCGCCGCCGATGCCGATGTGGTCGACGCCGGCGACCTCCCGCATGTGGTCGAGGTGGTCCGCGACGGTGGCCGCGGTGGCCTTGGGGCGCGGGTGGGCCGCCTCGAAGGCGCGCTGGACGGTCATGCCGGCCTCGGTGGTGTCGAGGTGGTGCAGACCGTGCGCGCGCATGTTCTCGTCGGCGCGCCGGGTCCATTCGACGGCGGCGGGCAGTACGAACTTCGGGACGAAGGTGGCCATCGCGACACCGCCGTTGGCGGGCAGCTGGGCGAGCACGTCGTCGGGGATGTTGCGCGGGTGGTCACAGACGGCCCGGGCCGAGGAGTGCGAGAAGATCACCGGCGCGGTGCTGACGCGCAGCGCGTGGCGCATGGTGTCGGCCGACACATGCGAGAGGTCGACCAGCATCCCGCAGCGGTTCATCTCCCGGACGACGTCTTCGCCGAAAGCCGTCAGCCCGTGGTGGCGCGGCTCGTCGGTCGCGGAGTCCGCCCAGTCGATGGTGTCGTTGTGGGTGAGCGTCATGTAGCGCACGCCCAGTCGGTACAGCGCGCGCAGGGTGGCCAGTGAGTTGTTGATGGAGTGGCCGCCCTCGGCGCCCATGAGGGACGCGATCCGGCCCTCGGCGCGGGCCGTCTCCATGTCGTCGGCGGTGAGGGCCAGGCGCAGGTCGCCGGGGTAGCGGGCGACCAGCTGCCGGACCACGTCGATCTGTTCGAGGGTGGCGGTGACGGCCTTGTCGCCCGCGTAGTCACTGCGTACGTACACCGACCAGAACTGTGCGCCGACGCCGCCGGCCCGCAGCCTCGGCAGGTCGGTGTGCAGATGCGCGGACTGGTCGACGGCGATATCGCGCCGGTCGAGGTCGTAGCGGACCTGTTCGCGCAGTGCCCAGGGGAGGTCGTTGTGCCCGTCGACGACGGGCCAGCGGGCGAGCAGATCGCGTGCCGCCCGCTGGGAGGAGGTCACTTGGCGCCGCCGAAGCCGAAGCCGTTCGGGGTGGCGACCTTGTTGCGCAGCCGCTTGCCCTTCTCGGTGGCCTGGTCGTTCAGCTCCTGCTGGAACTCCCGCATCCGGTCGAGGAGTTCGGCGTCCTGGGTGGCCAGGATGCGGGCGGCGAGCAGTCCGGCGTTACGGGCGCCGCCGACCGAGACGGTGGCGACGGGCACGCCGGCCGGCATCTGCACGATGGACAGCAGGGAGTCCATGCCGTCCAGGTACTTCAGCGGGACGGGGACGCCGATGACCGGCAGCGGGGTGACCGAGGCGAGCATGCCGGGGAGGTGGGCGGCGCCGCCGGCGCCCGCGATGATCACCTTCAGGCCGCGCTCCGCCGCCTGCTCGCCGTACGCGACCATCTCGCGCGGCATGCGGTGCGCCGAGACGACATCGACCTCGTGGGGGATCTCGAACTCGGCGAGGGCCTGGGCCGCGGCCTCCATGACGGGCCAGTCGGAGTCGGAGCCCATGACGATGCCGACCACGGGGGAGCTCTTCATCATTCGGTGATCGTTCCTCGCAGGTAGCCGGCGGCATGAGCGGCGCGCTCGCGCACGTCGGTCAGGTCGTCGCCGTAGGTGTTGACGTGTCCGACCTTACGGCCGGGCTTCACGTCCTTGCCGTACATGTGGATCTTCAGCTGCGGGTCCCTCGCCATGCAGTGCAGGTACGCGTAGTACATGTCGGAGTAGTCGCCGCCGAGGACGTTGGCCATCACCGTCCAGCGGGCGCGCGGGCGCGGGTCGCCGAGCGGGAGGTCGAGCACGGCACGGACGTGGTTGGCGAACTGCGAGGTGATCGCGCCGTCCTGGGTCCAGTGGCCGGAATTGTGCGGGCGCATCGCGAGTTCGTTGACGAGGATGCGGCCGTCGGCGGTCTCGAAGAGCTCGACGGCCAGATGACCGACCACGCCGAGCTCCTGGGCGATCCGCAGCGCCAGTTCCTGGGCCTGGCCGGCCTGCTCGGGGTCGAGCCCGGGCGCCGGCGCGATCACGGTGTCGCAGACGCCGTCGACCTGGACGGACTCGACGACGGGGTAGGCGACGGCCTGGCCGTGCGGGGAGCGGACGATGTTGGCCGCCAGCTCGCGGGTGAAATCGACCTTTTCCTCCGCGAGGACGGGCACCCCGGCGCGGAACGGCTCCTCGGCTTCCTTGGAGGATCGTACGACCCAGACGCCCTTGCCGTCATAGCCGCCGCGGACGGTCTTGAGGACCACGGGAAAGCCGTCCGTCCCGTCGCCCGACCACCGCCCCTCACCGAGGCGCTCCGCGCCGCCCCCGCTGATCTCGGCCGCGAAGCGCGCCACGTCCGCCGGGTCGGAGACGATGCGGTGCCGTGGGCAGGGCACGCCGATCGCGTCCAGCTTCGCCCGCATCACCCCCTTGTCCTGGGCGTGCACGAGCGCGTCGGGGCCGGGCCGGACGGGGATGCCGTCGGCCTCCAACGCCCGTAGGTGCTCGGTGGGAACGTGCTCGTGATCGAAGGTGATCACATCGCAGCCGCGCGCGAAGGCGCGCAGCGTGTCCAGATCGCGGTAGTCGCCGACGACGACATCACCGACCACCTGGGCCGCCGAATCCTGCGGAGTGTCACTGAGGAGCTTGAACTTGATGCCGAGGGGGATACCCGCCTCGTGGGTCATACGGGCGAGCTGACCGCCGCCGACCATGCCGACTACCGGGAACGTCACGCCCCCAGGGTATCCGCCCGGCTCCGCGGCCCCGATACCGGCTTGGATGATCCTCTGAGTTCGCACGTTCGAAGAGCGCCGAGGGAAGATCGGCAACGGCCCCGGCAGTCGGGCCGGGGTGCGGGACCGACGCCCGGAGCGGGCCCGGCGGATGGGGAGGCCGGATGGAGCACAGCGGCATATCGAGGGGCACCAGGACGCTGGTGATCGCCGTCGCGATCACCACGCTGCTGATCGCCCTGCACTCCGTTTTCAGCCAGTTGTCCGCGCCGGAGGTCTATGGCGCGGACGACACCGAGATCGCGGTCTCCCCCGGGGACCGCTTCAGCGTCCGGGTCGCCGACGACCCCTCCGACGGCTACCGCTGGATCATCGCCGAGCCCCGCCCCGATCCGGCCGTCCTCAGGGCCGCCGGATCACACGTGGCCACCGGCGGCCCGCCGCCGGCCGGGCCCGCCCGCTACCTCGCCTTCGAGGCCGTCCGTCCGGGCCGTACGGACTTACGGCTGCTGCGCTGCCGGCGCTGCGGCCCCGGCGCGGCCGAGGAGGCGGACGCCCGGAGCCTCAACTTCCGTGTCACCGTCGGCTGACCCGGACGGCCCGCCGGGGGTTGCACGGCACCCCGTCGCATGGCAGGCACCCTCATCGGGGCGTGGTTAGCATGAGGGAGCGGGCCGGGGTTGACGGGCCGCGGAGACCGCCCACGACGGGGAGCTGAACGATCACCATGAGTGAACGGAGCGCACTGCGGTCGCGGCTGGAGGCGCTCGCTCGTGAACTGGTCAAATTCGGCGCGGTCGGCGGCGCGGGGGTCGTGGTCAACTTCGCGGTGTTCAACCTCGTACGGCAGCTGACCGAGGTGCCCGTCGTCCGGGCCAGCATCATCGCGACGGTCGTGGCCACCGGCACCAACTACCTCGGCTACCGCTACTTCACCTACCGGGACCGCGACAAGCGGGGCCGCACCAAGGAGCTGTCGCTCTTCCTGCTGTTCAGCGCGATCGGGCTGGTGATCGAGAACGGTCTGCTCTACGTCGCGACCTACGGTTTCCACTGGGACAGCCCGCTGCAGAACAACCTCTTCAAGTTCCTCGGCATCGGCCTGGCCACGCTCTTCCGCTTCTGGTCCTACCGCACCTGGGTCTTCCGTACGCTGCCCGCGCGGGAGGCCATAGAGACAGCCGAGTCCTTCCTCGCCGACGGCTCCCGCCGCCCGCGCAGCGCCTCCCGGAAGTAGCCCCTCCCCGAAGTGGTCCGGGGCGCTCCGCCGCCGGTCACTCCTCGGCGGGCTCCGCCTCCCGGGCCAGGAACAGCGCGAAGACCGGGGGATGCTGCTGGAGCAGCTCCAGCCGCCCGCCGTCCGCCTCCGCCAGGTCCCGGGCGACGGCCAGCCCCAGACCGGTGGAGTTACGGCCGGAGACGGTCCGTTCGAAGACCCGTGAGCCGAGGTCCGCCGGCACCCCGGGTCCGGCGTCGGTGACCTCGACGACCGCCTGGTTGCCGGTGACGCGGGTGCGCAGGGCGACCGTCCCGTCGCCGTGCATCAGGGAGTTCTCGATCAGGGTGGCCAGCACCTGGGCGACCGCGCCCGGGGTGCCGACGGCCCGCAGGCCCTTCTTGCCGGAGCGCACGATGGCCCGTCCGGCGCTGCGGTAGGCCGGCCGCCACTCCTCGATCTGCTGCTTGACGACCTCGTCCAGGTCGAAGGCGACCGCCGAGCCGCTGCGCGGGTCCCGGGAGTTGGTCAGCAGCCGCTGGACGACATCCGTCAGCCGCTCCACCTGGGCCAGCGCGATGGTGGCCTCTTCCTTCACGGTGTCCGGGTCGTCGGTGAGGGTGATCTCCTCCAGCCGCATGGACAGCGCGGTCAGCGGCGTCCGCAGCTGGTGGGAGGCGTCCGCGGCCAGCCGCCGCTCGGCGGTCAGCATCCGGGCGATCCGCTCCGCGCTGGCGTCCAGCACATCGGCGACCCGGTCCAGCTCCTGGACGCCGTAACGGCGGTGCCGCGGGCGGGGGTCGCCGGAGCCCAGCCGCTCGGCGGTCTCCGCGAGATCGGTGAGCGGCGCGGTCAGCCGGCGGCCCTGACGGACGGCCAGGATCACCGCGGCGATGATCGCCAGCAGCGCCACGGCCAGAATGACCAGCAGCGTCCGGCCGATCTCCGCGCTGACCAGGGAGCGGGACTCCTGGACCGCGACGGACTCGCCACGGTCGCCGTGCACCCGGGACTCGATGACATCGCCCGAGGGCCGCTTCCCGATCTCGATCGGGGCCTTGCCGGGCACCGTGATCCGCGCGTACCGCTTGGCGGTGATCTGCTCGGAGAGCACGTCCGGGGTGATCTTCTCGCCGCTGCCCAGCCGGCTCTCCACTATCCCGACGAGCCGGATCGCCTCGGAGGCCACGCTCTCCTGGGCGCCGGCCTCGATGGTGCGGGTCTCGACGATGACGAGCGAGATGCCGAAGACGGCGATCACGACGAGCACCACGGCGAGCGTGGAGTTGATCAGACGGCGGCGCACGGGCTCGTGGCTCTTCTCAGCTTTTTTCGAATCGGAAGCCGACACCGCGGACGGTGGCGATGTAGCGGGGGTTGGCGGCGTCGTCGCCGAGCTTCTTGCGCAGCCAGGAGATGTGCATGTCGAGGGTCTTGGTGGAGGACCACCACGTGGTGTCCCAGACCTCGCGCATCAGCTGGTCGCGGGTGACGACCCGGCCGGCGTCCCGTACCAGGACCCGCAGCAGGTCGAACTCCTTGGCGGTGAGCTGGAGTTCCTCCTCGCCCATCCAGGCGCGGTGCGACTCGACGTCGATGCGGACCCCGTGGGTGGCCGGCGGCTGCTGGGGTTCGGCGGTGGAGCCGCGGCGCAGCAGGGCCCGTACCCGGGCGAGGAGTTCGGCGAGCCGGAACGGCTTGGTGACGTAGTCGTCGGCGCCGGCGTCCAGGCCCACCACGGTGTCCACCTCGTCGGCGCGGGCGGTCAGCACCAGGATGGGGAAGGAGTGGCCTTCGTTGCGCAGCCGGCGGGCGACCTCCAGACCGTCCATGCCGGGCAGCCCCAGGTCGAGGACGACGAGGTCGATGTTCCCCTGGAGACCGGCGTCGAGCGCGGTCGGGCCGTCCTCACGCACCTCGACGTCGTAACCCTCGCGGCGCAGGGCGCGGGCGAGTGGCTCCGAGATGGACGCGTCATCCTCGGCGAGCAGTACACGGGTCATGGCCCGATGGTAGTCCGATGTACCGGAGCCGAGGGGGCGGACCAGCGCGGATGGCCGACGACGGACCGTTCCTGCAGCACTGCCGCGCTGAGCTGCGGAAGCCTCGGGCGCGCGCGAGGGCGCGCGATCGAACGACGGGCGCCGATGGTTCCCGTAAGCCATGTGACCGTTGTCTCACGCAGCCCTCACGGGATGGAACCGGTCGTATGGTGGATGCACGTATGACGCACAACCCCCACGGGGCCTTTGACTCTCCACTGAGTCATCGGTCCCTCGTTGTGTGCGGGGTCGCGACAAGGGCCCCGGTACACAGTGATCGACCTGCCGACCGGGTCCGGCGCGCTTGCACCTTCGGGCGTGGAATCCGGGGTACGACCGTCCTGTCGGCCCCTCAGGGGCGCCGAGCCTCCCGGACGGGGAGGGCGGGCGGGACTACGCCGGTGCCGGCCACCCCCCACCCGGGCGCGTATCGGTCTGCCGAACGCGTCCCGTAGCAGCAAGGAAGCATCCATGGCGTCCAGCCTGACGAAGGACGCCGCCCAGCAGGGGACCCCTGCCGACGGCGGCAAAACCTTCTTCGGCCACCCCCGTGGCCTGGCCACTCTCTTCATGACCGAGATGTGGGAGCGCTTCAGCTTCTACGGCATGAAGGCCCTCCTCCCGCTGTACCTGATCGCGCCGGGCGGCATGCATATGCAGGCCACCACGGCCACCGCGATCTACTCCGTGTACATCGCGATGGTGTACCTGCTCGCCATGCCCGGCGGCTGGGTGGCGGACCGTTACTGGGGACCGCGCAAGACGGTCGTCATCGGTTCCGGTGTCGTCATCGCGGGTCACATCACGCTCGCGCTGCCCACGTCGGCGAGCTTCTTCGCCGGTCTCATCCTGGTCGCGATCGGCTCCGGTCTGCTGAAGGCCAACATCTCCACGATGGTCGGCCACCTCTACGACGGGCCCGAAGACCCGCGCCGTGACGGCGGTTTCACGCTCTTCTACATCGGCATCAACCTCGGTGCCTTCCTGGCCCCGCTGTCCATCGGCACCGTCGGCGAGAGCGTCAACTGGCACCTGGGCTTCACGCTCGCCGCCGTCGGCATGGCCCTCGGCCTCATCCAGTTCCTGCTCGGCACCCGCGGGCTGAGCCCGGAGAGCAGCGTCGTCGCCCAGCCCGCGACGCCCGAGGAGAGGGCGTCCATGCTGCGCAAGGGCCTGCTCTGGCTGGCCGCCACGGCAGTCCTCTACACCGCGCTCGCGCTGACCGGTAACTTCGCCGACTGGGCGCTGATGCCGATCACCATCGCCGGTCTGGTCATCCCGGTCGCGGTGCTGGCCCGGATGAAGCGCGACAAGGAACTCACGGACCTGGAGCAGTCCAAGCTCTCCGGCTACATCTGGTTCTTCGTGGTCGCCGCCGTCTTCTGGATGATCTACGACCAGAACGGCTCGACCCTGTCGATCTTCGGCGAGAAGTCCACCACCAACAACCTGCTGGGCTTCGGCTTCCCGACGTCCTGGTACCAGTCGCTGAACCCGATCTTCATCATGGCGCTCGCCCCGCTGGTCGCCTCGGCGTGGCTGTGGCTGAACAAGCGCGGCAAGGAGCCGAGCACCGCCGTCAAGTTCGCTTCCAGCCTCGGGCTGATCGGCATCTCGTTCGCCGTCTTCCTCATCCCGCTGATCGACACCGCGGCCAACGGCGGCAAGGTCAGCCCGATGTGGCTGGTGGCGGTCTACTTCATCCAGACCGTCGGTGAGCTGTGCCTCTCCCCCGTCGGTCTGTCGGTCACCACGAAGATGGCGCCCGCCAAGTACGGCTCCCAGATGATGGGTGTCTGGTTCCTCGCGGTCACCGCGGGCGACTCGGTGGCGGGTCTGCTGACGTCGCCGCAGCTGAACGTCGACCTCAACACCTCGGCCTCGGTCGCCGTCGAGGCCGTCCTCGCGGTCGTTGGCGGCATCGGCATCTGGACGTCCCGCAAGCGGGTCAAGGAGATGATGGGCGGCGTCAACTGACGCCGGCCGGCCCCTGACAACGTAAAGGGGGCGTCGCACCGCCGGTGCGACGCCCCCTTCGTGCGTCCGTGGACGTGGCGCGTCAGCGGACCTGTTCCCGGCGCCGCGGCAGGAACGTGAACACCGCGCCGCCCAGCAGGATGACGGTGCCCGCGACGAGGCCCAGCGCGGTCAGCGCGCCGTGGCCGCCGGCTCCGGTCTCGGCGAGGCCGCCGCCGCTGCCGCCCGAGACACTGGCCGGTCCCGCCGCGCCGCCGGAGGCCGCCGCGCCGCCGGCACCGCCCGCCGAGCCGCCCGACGTACCGCCCTGCTGCGCCGAGGTGTCCAGGGCGAGCGAGACGCCCGGGTCCTTCTCCGGGGTGCAGGTGGTGGTCGTCCCGAGGGCGTTGACGGTGAGCACGCCCGGGGTCAGCGTGGCCTTGCCGGTGGCGCCCGGCTTGTAGGTGCCCTTCAGGCCGGGGATCTCGATCGGCTGGCCGGACTTGATGGGCCCGGCGTTCGTCGGCCCCTCGACCTTCACCGACCCCTTGTCCGCGCCGCCGACCTTGACGGCCATCGACGGCTTGACCGCACCCTTGGGGATGTCCGCCGGGCTGTCCATGACGGACTTGCCGAACTTCACCGTCAGGTCGTAACTGCCGCCCTTCTTCACGGCGTTGACCTGCACCGGCGAGGTCGCCTTCTTGTCCCCGATCGGCGTCTTGCAGGCGTACGGGACGTTGACCTCCTTGCCCTTGTACGCGGTGCCGTCGGGGTCACCGCCGGTGCCGCCGGAGCCGCCGGACGTCGTGGCGCCGGACGAACCGGCGGTCGTGCCGCCGTCGGTGCCGCCGGAGGCCGTACCGGCGGAGCTGCCGCCGGACGTGGTGCCGCCCGTCGTCCCCGCCGTGCTGCCGCCGGTCGTGCCGGACGTACCGCCGCCGGTGGTCCCGGACGTACCGCCGCCGGTCGTGCCGCCGGAACCGCCCCCGCCATCGGTCACCTTGATGGTGACCGCGGGCCGCACCGTCTCCTTGGGCGAGCACTTGGTGTCCGTCGAGATCGGCTGGTTGACGTTGATGTTGTAGAAGCCGGGCGTCAGCGTGACCTCGCCCGGCTTCGCCAGCTTGAGCTTGCCCTTCATGTCGGACAGCTTCATCGCGCCGCCCTTGGGGATCGGCGGGTTCTCCCGCGGCCCCTGCATCGCCAGGTCGCCGGTCTGCGCCCCGGCCACCTTGATCGTGCCGGTCGGCTGGACGGTGTTCTCGCCCAGGTCGAGGATGTCCGGGTTCTTCGAGGCGCCCTCGATGGTCTTCCAGACCACCTCGATCTCCTCGCCGACCTTCGCCGTCGCCGGCGCGCTGACCGCCACTTTGGTGGTGCCCTGGATCGGCGGCAGCCCGGATATCGGCGGCGGCAGACACTCCGTCTTGTACGACACCTCCGCTGCCTGGGCGGTCCCGGCCGCAGTCATGATGCCCGCACCCGCGAGCACCAGGGCGGCCATCGAGGCCACCGCTCTCCTCCGTTGCCTCATCACGCAGAACCTTTCGACGTAGGTCGTTCGGTTGATGTGGTGGTGGACGGTGCGGTGTCCGGGGTGAACCACGGCAGCGGGCCGGCGTCGCCCGGCGTACCGGGAGCGTCCGGGGCGCGCTTGCGCGAGGTCCGGTTCCTGAAGCGGTGTCCGGCGCCGGGCGGCCGGCCGGCGGCGTGGGCGCGTCCGGCCGGGTGCGGCCGGCCCGCGGAGCGAGCGCGGCCCGGCCGGTGCGGGCGGACCCGGTCCACGAGAGCCATCCCGATGCGGAACACCGCCGTCGGGACGACCACGCAGAGCAGCACCCAGAAGAGCGTCACGCCCCAGGGCCGGCCGACGCCCCAGGGCTGTTCGACCAGGACCGTGCCGCCGTATTTGAGGGAGACCAGATAGTCCCCGTGTGCGCCGGCCGGCAGCTCGACCGGCAGTCTGACCTCGGCTCTCTTCCCGGCGGGGACGGTGCCCCGCCACTGCTGCTCCGCCCATTCGGGCGCGAAGACCCCATGGGAGGTGCCGATCCGGAAGACCGGGTTCCTGGCCGGCGCCGACCCGAGATTGCCGACGGTGACCCGCAACTCCCGCTGGGGCGGGGCGCCGAACCAGGTCAGCAGGCCGCTGCTGCCGGTCAGCCGCGGCTGGGCGACGACCGCGAGCCGGCCGCCACCGCGCTCCTCGGGCAGCGGCGCCACCGGGTGGCCCGCCACCTTGAACGGCGCCTCCGCGTCGGCCGCCGCCCCGGTCACGGTCGCCACATGCACCACACAGGGGCAGGGCTTGGGCGGCTCGGCGACCGGGAGCTTGCGGCGGAACGTGCCGTGCGCGTCGGTGGTGACGGCCCGTCCGTCGCCGTTGGCGCAGGAGTTGGTGCCGCCGATCATGTTCTGGCCGCAGATCAGCAGCGTGAGCAGGGCCTTGGGCCGCCAGCCGCGGCCGCTCACGGTGACGCCGCCGCCCTTGCCGGCCTCCTCGGCGGAGAGCCGGATGGTGGGTCTGCCGTCGGAGGAAGTGGCGTACGGGGCGGCTGCATTTGAGGTGTACGAGGCGGAGGCGGCGTACGGAGCCGGGCCGGCTCCGGCGTTCGGGGCGGCGTGCGCGGCCGACGGCAGGGCGGGCGCCAGGAGGCACAGCACCAGCGCGGCCGCGGCCCGCCCTCGCCGCCGTCGTGGGGCACGCTCCGCGGCACGCGCCTCCCGGAGCGCACCGTCACGGGCCCGGCCGAGGCCCCTCGTCCCGCCCCTGCTGCCCGTTTCGCCGTTCACGCGCGCGCTCCCGATCCGGTGCTCGTCAATTCCGCCGCCGGGTCCGCGGGTTGCCCGCCGGCCGGCCGCGCACCGCCGCTCCCGATCGGCTCAGGCGCGCCCTCCCGTACGCCGCCCGTCCTCTCTGCACGGCGTCGCCGGCGGACGGCCACCAGGACGCCGCCCGCCGCCAGGAGGAACGCCGGAGCGGCGACCACACCCCAGGGGAGCGCGGTGTACGAGGCCGTCGCGGACCCGTGGGCACCGCCGTCCGCCGTCGCCGTCAGCCGCACCTCCACCGCGTCCAGCGCGGGCGGACCGGCCCAGGTCTCCGTCAGATCGGCGCTCTGCCCGGGAGCCAGCCGGCCCGGCAGGGCGCGGACGGCCCGCCGCAGCACCGGGCCGAAGACCCCGTCGGCGCGCACCGCGAGCCGCGGGGCGAGCACCGTGTTGCCGCGGTTGACCAGCGTGTACCGGATGACCGCCGCGTCGCCCCGGGCGCGCACCGACACGTTCTCGACGGTCAGCGCGGCCAGCGCCGGCCCGGTCACCCGCAGATGCACCGGCACGGTGTCCCGCCCGGCCACGCCGCGCCCGGTGCCGCCGCCGGTCGCGATCAGGGCGGCGGGGTGCTCGCCGGGCGCCGCGTCGGGCGGCACGGTCACCGTGAACGGGACGGCCGCCCGGGTGCGCGGCGGGACCCGCACCTCCTTGTCGGCGAACGCGATCCAGGCGCCGGTGCCGCGCAGCCGTACGGTGACGGCCCGGCCGGTGGGGTTGCGCAGCGACAGCCGGTCGTTCATGACGGTGCCCGGCGCGCCCGCCAGGTAGAAGTACGGACGGTCCCGGTCGCCGGGCGTGACGCCGGGACCGGGCGCGGGCGCGGCGGACCAGCCCGGCGGCGCCGGTGCGGCGGCCGGCCGGGCGGCGGCCGCGGCGGGGCACAGCAGCACGGCGACGGTCGCGAGGATCGCACCGCTGACCGCTGTGCGGGGACGGAACGGCATCGGCGGCTCCTGGTGCGAGGGGGGGGTGCCTTCCCGGGCCGGCCGGCGCGGCGGGGCGCACGGGAGGTGTGGGACGTCCGGAGAACGGCGGGGCGTACAGGGAGAGCGGTGCACCGCGCGGGTCGGCCTCCCGCGCGGCGGATCACACCCGCTGGTGACGGCGGGTCAGCCAGAGCGCGCCGGCCGCACCGGCCAGCAGTACCGTGCCGCCGAGGGTGCCCAGCGCGACGGCGGAGTCCGCGGGCCCGGTCTGCGGCAGCTGCCCGCCGGCCGAGCCGCCGCCCGTGGCGGAACCGCCGGTGCCGCCCGACGCGCCGCCCGCGCCGCCGCCGGAGCCCTTCACATCGAGGCTCAGCGAGGGCTTCGGATGGTTGCTGGGCGTGCAGGTGGTGGTGGTGCCCAGCGCCTTGATGGTGAGGGTGGACGCGGTGAAGGTGACCTTGCCGCTGCCCTTGGGTGTATACGTGCCACTCAAGTCACTGATCTTGATCGGGGTGTTGGCCGGAATGGACTGGTCGTTCGGCGGCCCGGAAACCGGTACCGTCCCGCTCTCCGCACCGCCCAGCTGGATCAGCGCGGTCGGCTTCATGGCCCCCTTGCCCAGCTCCACCGGACTGGAGGAGACCCCCTTCTGGAAAGACATGACGAGCTTGTACGCGCCACCGCTGGGCGTGCTCCTGATGTCGATGGGCGAGACCGCGCCCTTGCTTCCGATCGGCGTCTTGCACTGGTAGTTGACGTCCACGACCTCGGCGTGGGCGGCCGGGGCGGTGAGCATCACCGCGGATCCCGCCGCCATCGTCACGGCCACGGCGAGGCCGGCCGCCCGGCTCGGGCGCCTGCCGTGCTGTTCGTAGAAGCGGGCCACCTCGGTTCCCCTTCTCCCGGGAGCGCACCGCCGGCGGTACCTGACGGCACATCAGATTGGCCGCTCAAGGTACGCCGGGGACCTTGCCGAGGGAAGGCCATGCACAGCCCCGATCGCTCCGGGCCCGGGACAGCGGGGAATTCCGGCCTCGGACCCGACGACCGGGCGGCACCGAACGGAAGATTCCGCACACGACGAAGCGCGGGCCCGGAAGGCCCGCGCTCAATTCTTCCCCGCTTCTCCGCTTCCGTGGTTCCCCAGGGAAAGCCGCCCGCCCGTCAGAACGGCGCGGCGAGCTCCGCCCATACGGTCTTGCCCGCGCCGTCGGGGTTGCGCACCACGCCCCAGTCCAGGCACAGCCGCTGCACGATGAACATGCCGTGACCGCCGGGACGGCCCGGCCGGTGCGGACTGCGCGGCGCCGGTGAGCCCGTACCGAGGTCACTGACCTCCAGGCGCAGCACTTTGGCCGTACAGCGCAGCCGCAGCTCCTCCGGCCCCTCGGCGTGCAGACAGGCGTTGGTGACCAGTTCCGAGACGACGAGCAGCACATCCTCGGCCGCGGCACGCCGGTCCGCGCCGGCCGCCGGCAGCCAGCCCCAGTCGTGCAGGGCCTGCCGGGCGAAGTCACGGCCTCGCGCCACGGCCCCGCGGGTGCCCGCCAGGCGCAGCCGGCGGATCTGACCCGCCGGGGCGGCAGCCGCCGGGGCGGCGGAAGCGCCGGCGCCGCCCGGCTCCGGGCCGAGATCGCCCGGCGGGTACGGCCGGGTGGTGCTCATCAGCGCTTCACCTCACCGATTCGCCTGTTCACGGAAAACAGATACTGACTGATTCAACGGATTCAGATGTCTCCTGCCCGACCGGACGGTGAGAACACCCACTTCTTGGGTACGGAAGTTGTGACACGTACTACGTGCCCGGAATGCAACGTTCCGGACGCCGCCGCCACGTCAGTCGGCCAGTGCCGCATCGAGCGAGTCGTGCACGGTGAAGACCGCCTCCGCGCCCGTGATCTCGAAGACCCGGGCCACCACCGGCTGCATCCCCGCCAAATGCACCCCGCCCCCCTCGGCCTCCGCCTTCAGGCGCGCGCCGAGCAGCACGTTGAGACCGGTGGAGTCCATGAACTCAAGGGGTGAGCAGTCCACCACCAGGCGTGCGTAGCCGTCGTCCACGCAGCCCTCCAGTGACTCACGCAACAGATCAGCCGTGTGGTGATCCAGCTCACCGGAGACCGTCACCACCGCGCTGGCGCCGTGATGGCGGATCTCGACGTGAAGCCGGCCCCGGCTTGCACTGCCGACCGTCCCGCGGTCCATGCGCGCGCACCCCTCTTGCTGTCTAGACGACTGTTTGCTTACGACTGCGCTCGTCGAACCCTACGCCTTCCTGTCGCCTGCCGGTAGCCGAACAATCCGCATATTGCCCAATATACGGACAACACGCACTTGCCATCTTCAGCCAAACCCAGGTAGGCGTAGAAGCACACATTCGAAACGGCCGGCTTTGGAGGCGCCGCACACCGCAGCTTCGCGTAGAGGCATCGGCAGCCATATGCCGAGAACGATGGAGGAGACCATGTCACCCCGGCTCGACGAATTGCGCACCGACGACACCCGGCAGCCCGCATCGTCGACAACCCCGTCCGACCCGACCGGACAGATCCCTGCCCAGTCACTCCCTGCCGAATCAGATCCGGCAGGAATGCCTGAGATCGACGATCTGCCCGAGATCCCGCCGTTCGACGAGGTGGGCCCGGTGGACGCGAGGGCTCTGTCCAAGACCCTCTTCGAGCGACTCGAAACGCTCGAGGAAGGCACCCATGAATTCGCGTACGTCCGCAACACCCTGGTCGAGCTCAATCTCGCCCTGGTGAAGTTCGCGGCCTCCCGGTTCCGCTCCCGCAGCGAGCCCATGGAGGACATCGTCCAGGTCGGCACGATCGGCCTGATCAAGGCGATCGACCGCTTCGAACTCAGCCGTGGCGTCGAGTTCCCGACGTTCGCGATGCCGACCATCGTCGGCGAGATCAAGCGCTTCTTCCGCGACACCAGCTGGTCCGTGCGGGTACCGCGGCGCCTCCAGGAGCTGCGTCTGGACCTCGCCAAGGCCGGCGACGAACTCGCGCAGAAGCTGGACCGCGCCCCCACGGTGCACGAACTCGCCGCGCGCCTCGACATCAGCCGTGACGAGGTCGTCGAGGGCATGGCCGCGAGCAACGCGTACACCGCGAGCTCGCTGGACGCGCAGCCCGAGGAGGACGACAGCGAAGGCGCGCTGGCGGACCGCATCGGCTACGAGGACCACGGCCTCGAGGGCATCGAGTACGTGGAGTCCCTCAAGCCGCTGATCGCCGAGCTCCCGCCGCGCGACCGCAAGATCCTCTCGCTGCGCTTCGTCGCCAACATGACGCAGTCCGAGATCGGCGAGGAGCTGGGCATCTCCCAGATGCACGTCTCCCGTCTGCTCTCCCGCACGCTCGTCAGACTCCGCAAGGGCCTGATGATCGACGAGTGAGGGACCCGCGGTCCCTGCCGGCCCACCGTGGCCGGCAGCCGCCCGCGCGGAGGAGGGCCCGCCCCGGGGAGTCACCGGGACGGGGGGCGCCGGCTGTTTATTGGCGGTGGGGGCGGGGGGGC
>NZ_JBHYPE010000079.1:0-15922 GCF_042746015.1 Streptomyces sp. NPDC058773 | reverse complement strand
TACTCGGTGCTCTTGGCGCCGTACAGGTCCTTGGCCGCGTGCAGGGTCGCGATCCGGGCGTCGTGGAAGTCGGTCGTGGAGACCATGTACCGGGTCGTGTTGGACGCCTTCACGTTCACCGCCGCCCAGGCCTTGTTCACCGTCCGGTACTCGGTGCTCTTGGCGCCGTACAGGTCCTTGGCCGCGTGCAGGGTCGCGATCCGGGCGTCGTGGAAGTCGGTCGTGGAGACCATGTACCGGGTGAGCGCCCGGTAGAAGATCGCCGTTGCCTTCTTCCGGCCGATGCCGGTCACCTTGGAGCCGTCGTGCGTCGGCGAGTTGTAGGTGACACCGCCGACGGTCTTCTTCCCGCTGCCCTCGGCGAGCAGGTAGTAGGCGTGCGAGGAGACGCCGGAGCCGGCGTGCACCTCGGTGTCGTAGGACGCCTTCGACCAGTAGTCGACGGTGCCTTCGAGCTTGTCGAGGGACGGCTTGTCCAGCCGGCGCAGGAACTTCTGGTCGAGGCCGAGCTTCTCGCCCATCAGGTAATTCGGCGGGTTCTTCGGGTTGTTGGTCGTGAACTCGACCGCGCTGCCGAAGATGTCCGCCAGCGACTCGTTGAGTGAGCCGGGCTCGCCGAACTGGTTGCCCTCGATGTCCACGCGGGTGGGCTGGAGGTTGGCGGTCGCGTCGACGACACCATGGGACAGCTCATGGCCGGTGACGTCCAGGACGACCAGCGGCTTGGCGAAGGTCTTGCCGTCACCGTCGCCGTAGAGCATGCAGCCGCAGTCGGGGGAGAAGAAGGCGTTGCCGACCTTCTTGCCGAAGTGCACCAGGGCACGCGCCCCGCGGCCGTCGTTCTTGATGCCCTTGCGGCCGAAGGTCTTCTTGTAGAAGTCCAGGGTGCTGGCGACGCCGTACTGGGCGTCGACGGCGGCGCTGGCCCGGTTGCTCGTGGTGCCGTTGCCCCAGCGGTTGGTGGTGCTGGTGAACGGCTTGCCGTCGATGAACTTCTCCAGTGTCCTGTCGCCGGCGTCCCGGGTCTCGGTGTTGCCGCGGGTGGAGTCCTTCAGGGTGAAGGACTTCTTCCCGGTCTGCGTGGTGGACAGCGGCACACTGCCGACGAAGAAGGACGCGCCGCTGCCCTTGGCCGCGGACGGGAAGCCGGCGGATTTCGCCGCCTGGTCCGCCGTGGGCGGGGCAGGAGCGACCAGCCCGGTCGAGGGGTTGAGCCGCTCGCCCCGCGCACGCAGCTTGCGCTGGAGGGCGGGGGAGAGGAACGAGTCGTCGGCCTGGACGTTGCTGAGCACCGTGCCGGACGCCGCGTCGAGGACGACGGTACGGGCGCCGCCGGACTCGGCGGTGCCGCTGTCGGACACCTGCACCTGATAGGCCAGCTTGGTGCGGCCGGTGCGGGCGTCCACGACCAGTTCGGCGGAGCCGGCCTGGCCCTTGGCCACGGCGGCGGCCTTCGTCCGGGCCTCTCCGGCCGACAACTTCGGCTCGGCACCGGCCATGTCGACCTGGTGACGGAAGGCCCGGGTCACCCCCTCGTAGGCCGACTCCGCGGTCAGGTGAACGACGAGGTCGCCACCGAGCACCGGCATGCCGCGGTGGGTGCGTATGAAGCGGACATGCTGCCGGCCGTCCGGGTCGACGAGCGTGTCGGTGGCTTCGAGGGTGTCCTTCTTGCCGACTCCGGTGGCCGAGGCGTGCGTGTAGGCGGCGGCCCGGGCCGCGTCAACGGCCTTCTGAAGAGAGGGAGTTGCGGAGGAAGCAGCGACCGGCGAGGCCGGCGGCGTGGCGGAGGCACTGCCCGCCACACCCGCAGTCAGGGTGGCGGCCGTCGTGACGGCGACCGCAATGGCCAGGCGGTGTCTGCGTATGTGGGGTCTACGCACTGATGTGGGTCCTTAGCGCTGCGGGGGCGGTCGGCTGGCCAACCGCCCGTACACGCGGTGCTGTTGTGCACCACGGGGGCCGCGGGGCCCCGCGCAAACCCTGGTCTGCCTGGCATGGGCATGTAAAGCGAAATGATCAATAATCGAGATTCATGGGCGAAACTTAACAATTGGTCAGCTTTAGGTAGCCAAAAGGTGACCAACTGTGGTCCAGCTGTGAAGACATGGGATGGCGCGAAATGGTTGCCCGGAGAGTGGGCGGAATTCGGGACCGCTACGGGGGCGGGTCCGTCGACGCCGAACAGCCGTCAGTGCGGCCCGGCTGGCAGGCGCCGATGGGCCGCGCTGAAGGCCGCTGGATCATCCGCGATGGGCTGCGCTCCGAGGCATGGGAGCGGGCGTGCAGGACCCGGCCGGGGCGGTGCCCCGCCGGGTCAGGGTGATGTCCTAGTGGCGAAAGAGTTCGTCCAGGGAGGCGTCGGCCCGTTCGCCGCCGCGTACGGCTTCGACGACGGCTTGGTGAAAGGTGCGGCTGGCCTCTTCGGAGTCGCACGGGACGGGGCTGCCGGCCATGGTGTACCAGTCCGACGCCCCGGTGTACTGCACGGCTACGTGGGCCAGGTTCTCCGACCAGGTCGTGTGAATGGTCAGGTCACCGTTGATCACGCCGATCTCCGCGGTGCGCACCGCGCCGGGTAGGGCGTGTATTCCCACAGTGGTCCAAGAAGCCCAGGTCATGATGTTCCCCTCGGCGGCAAGGGCCCCGGCGGGCAGCCGGGCGCGGTCCCTCAAGTTTGGCACCTGACGTGCGGCAGCGCACCGCATGCGGCGGCACGGATTCCGCTACGGCCGCGGAGGCCGTGCCCGGCACGGCCCCGGGCCGTCTCGTCTTGGAACCTTCAAATGTCAATCACTGAAGAACTTGAAGGTGGGTCCCCGGGGCGCGCCCGCGAGGAGGTTCAGTCGATGACCGTATGGAAGAAGGTGACGGCCGCGCCGAAGGCGCCGCCGCCGACGAGGGTGGCGGAGGCCGGGGTGCCGCCGTTGAGGAAGGTGAGCACGCCGGCGCCGATGGCGGTGAGGGCGCCGAGGAGGAAAATGACGGCGGCGCGCTGACTCAGCAGGGTTGATCTGTTGTCGGACACATCAACTCCGATCTGCGCGGGAGCGGGGGAGTCGCTCGGTGCGGATGCTGATGGTCCGACTGATCATCTCACCTCCTGGCCCGGATCTTCGGCAGCACACGACGAAATTCCCGAAAGGGGTGGAATGGGGTGCAATGCGGTGAGGGGGGAGGGGTGCGGGGAGCTGACGGGGCGTCAGCGGCTTTGTCGGGTGGTGTGGCGGGGCCCGGCGGTGGGATCCGTTCTCCTTCGCCCTGTCAGTGGTCGGGGTTGCTCCCCCGGTAGGGAATCCTGATCCGGCCCTCGGGCTGTCGGGTGAGTGCGAGGACGGCCATGTCGTCGTCGCGGGGGCCGCCGGTCCAGTGCTCGACGTCCCGTACCAAGCGGTCGATCACGTCCTGTGGCCCCCGGAACGGGCCGTGGTCCGCCAGTTGGGCTGCGGGATCGTAGAACCGTCCGGAGCGGTCCCTGGCCTCCGTCACGCCATCGGTGACCAGCAGCAATGTGCTGCCGACGGGAAACGGCCGGTCGGCCGGGCGGGTCCGTTCCACTCCCAGCGTGCCCATGCCCAGCGGGAGCCCCGGTTCGGCCGCCTCCAGGGCGCGGACCTCGTCGCCGTGGCAGAGGTAGGGCGCGGGGTGGCCGCAGTTCAGCAGCCGCAGTGCCGTGGCTCCCGGGAGGACTTCGCAGATCAGGGCCGTGATGAAGCCCTCCAGGCGGTCTTCCTCGGAGGTGTTCTCGCTTTCCCGTAGGAGGGCGCGCTCCATCCGGTCGGCCAGTGTCGGGAGGTCCGGCTCCTCCTCGGCGGCCTCGCGGAACGCACCCAGGAGCACCGACACCGCGCTGACCGCGCCCAGCCCCTTGCCGCGTACGTCGGCGATCAGCAGCCGGACACCGAACGGGGTCCGCTGGACGGCATAGGCGTCGCCGCCGATCCGGGCCTCGCTCTGTGCGGCCTGGTAGCGGGCGGCGATGGCCAGCGGGCCGACGCGTTCCGGTGGCGCGGGCAGTACGGCGCGCTGAGCGGCCTCGGCCACCGTGCGGACCACGTCCAGATGGCGTCCGTGGCGGGCGACCACCCGGTTGACTCCGACACCCATGAGTGCGGCGAAGAGGGTGTTGACGATTTCCAGATAGCCCACGAGGCCGCCGGCGGTGCCGTCCTTCACTGTCAGGGCGAAGACCCCGCCGACGATGGCGATGCCGATCGCCAGGGTGTGCCGCAGGGAGAACAGCGCACCGGCCATCACGCTGGCCGCCGTCAGCATCGGGTCGCCCCAGTAGTCGGCCGGTGAGAACGCGTCCCAGACGAGCCCTCCGGCGACCAGGACGCTCGGAGCGAACTCGACGTATCGGGGCCATCGGGGCGGGAGGTAGGGCATAGGCATTCCTGACCAGCTCTGTATGTCGGCTAGCAGGAATATGCCTGTTTTGTGAAGTTTTATACCGTGCGGATGGTCGGCGGTGGGGTCTCGGCGCCGGGTGCGGTCGGTCAGGGGCGCCGTGCGCGGCGTGGCCGGTGTGGTGTCCCGGCAGGCGTCCGGCTCAGCGAATGCGGTCCCTGGCGCCCGTGTCGCCAGGCTCCCCGGTGGCCGCCCGGATAGCGTCGAGGCCCAGTACAGCGCCGCCCTGCCACCTTGCCGGCGCGGCGCGGGCCCCGCCCAGGCGACCGGGCGGCCGACGAGGAGGTGGGCCGTGGCCACGTGGCCGGCCGTACTGTTCGCACTGCTCGCGGCGGCCAGCAATGCGCTGGCCACGGTCCTGCAGCGGCGCGCCGCCCGTACGGTGCCGCTGGCCGGCGGGCTGCGCCTCGGTCTGCTCGTCGATCTGCTGCACCGGGTCGTCTGGCTCGGCGGGATGCTCGCGGTCGTCGCCGCGGCCTGTTTCCAGGCGCTGGCGCTGTCGCAGGGCGCGCTGTCGGTGGTGCAGCCCCTCTTCGTCCTCGAACTGCCGCTTGCCCTGCTCATCGGACGGGCCCTGCTGGGCGGGCAGATCCCCCGAACCGGCTGGCTCGGCGTGGCGCTGCTCGTCGTCGGCCTCGGCTCCGCCCTCGCCGCCGCCGCGCCCACCATCGGCAACACCCACGCCCCGTTCGACCGCTGGGTGCCCGCGCTGGCGGTCTGCGCCGGGGCGATCGTCACGGCGGTCGGTGCCGCGCTCCGCCGCGGGGCGGGTGGCGTACGGGCCGCCTGCTTCGCCGCGGCGACCGCGGTCGGGTACGCCCTCACCGCGGCCATGCTGAAGGACGCCACCCACGCCTGGCAGGACGGCGGCCCCGCCGCGTTCTTCAGCACCTGGCAGACCTATGGCTTCGCCCTCACCGGCGTACTGGCCATCTTCCTGCTGGAGAACGCCATGCAGTCGGGCCCGCTGACCGCCTCGCAGCCGGTGCTCACCCTCGGCGACGCGCTGGTCAGCCTGTCGCTGGGCGTCACCCTCTTCGACGAACGGGTGCGGACCGGCTGGTGGCTGCTGCCCGAGGCGATCGGTGTCGGGCTGGTCCTGTGGGGCGCGATGCTGCTCTCCCGGGTCGCGCTGGCCCAGGACCTGTCAGGTGCTCAGGAGACGGCGCCGGCCGCCGCCCCGTGACACCGGTGCGGTGCCCGGGGCGGCGGACACCTGAGGAACGTGAGTGGCGCCCCCGGTCGCGTCCGGGCGCCGCGTCTCACGGCATGACGTGCTGGACCTGGGTGCAGTCCAGCAGGCCGGCCAGGGAGAGTCGGCCGGTCTCCCGGAGTCGTACGACGGCCGGGCCATCCGGCGGGCCGTCGCCGGAACGCCGGTGTCCCCGACGCCTTCCCCGAGATCTGGGCCATGTGATCATTTCCGGATGAGCAGGAGTGACGGGGCCGCAGGGTCCGGGTGCCGGACGGAAGAAGAAGGGGCCAAGACGCCCGCTTTTGTGGGGGAGTTCGAGGTACATCTCACCGTCCGCGACGACGGCGACCCCGCGCCCGCCCGCCACCTGGCCGACTACGCGGCGGCACATCACCTGAAGTGCGTCCACATCCTGCTGGACGAGGGGGAGGTGCCCTCCCAGCCGATGCTGACGCTGTCCGGGGCCGGGACGTTCGAGGAGGTCAGGGCGCAGGCCGCCGCGCGGGCGGACGGGCTGCGGGCCGCGGGGTTCGAGGTGGTGCGGACGAAGATCGAGGCCACCCCCTGGAGCGCGGGCGTGCCCGGCACGGACGAGGAGGCCGTGACACTCGGCCCCGACTACTACTTCGAGCACCACCTCAAGCTGGTCCTGGCGCGCTCCGCTCCGACCGGCGCCCTGCGCGCGCTCGCCGTCGGGCACGGTGCGCACCTCTCACGCAACGCGCGGCGGCTGCGGTCCGACGGCCGGGCAGAGCGCTTTGTGACCCAGCGCTGCCGCCTGGTGGGTCTGACGACCGCGGGGCGGCGACTGGACGCCCTGACGGGCGCGTTGCGGGCCGCGGGACACCGGATAGCCTCCGTGGAACGGGAGTTCGTGGTCCACGACGGGAATCTCGCGTTGGACGCGGGCTGGTTGGACGCGGGCTGGTTGGACGCGGGCCGAATGGACGAGGAGTACACGGTGACGGGGGAGCGGACCGGAGCATGACGGGAACCGGCGAGACGGGTACGGCGGCGGAGTGGCGGGCGTTCCGGTTCGGACCGTGGGCGGAGACCGCGGTCGTGCCCCGGGCCCGGCCCGACGAGGCGACGCGGGCACAGCTGGATCTGCCGGCCACGCTCCTCCCCGTATCCGACGACGGGGTGGTGCAGCGCCCGGTGTTCGACCCCGCGGCGGCGCACCATGCCTTCGGGATGCGCCTGGGCGAGCCGAGCTTCGCGGATGCGTCGGTCGGTGCGCGCTGGTACGACGCGCGGCGGCATGCGCTGCATCACGTGCTCAGCGCGATCGCCGGGTCCCCGTGGGCCGGCCATCTGGTCCTGCGCGGCAGCATGCTGCTCGCCTCGTGGTTCGGGGACGCCGCCCGCGAGCCGGGGGACCTGGACTTCGTCGTGGTGCCGGAGACCTGGGAGCCGGTCGACGAGCGTACGGACCGGATGCTGGACGGCATCGCCGCGGCGGCCGAGGAGCTGTCCCACCGCGGCGGTCCGGTACGTCTGGACGCGCGGGGCGCGGTCGGTGACGAGATCTGGTCCTACGACCGGGTCCCCGGCCGGCGGCTGGTCATCCCGTGGACGGCCGAGGCCGACGGGGTACCGGGCGGAAGCGTGCAGCTCGACTTCGTCTTCCACGAGCGCCTGCCCGCCCCCGCGGAGCCGTCCGAGATCCGCGGACCGCTGGGCACCGCACCGGTAGTGGTCAGCGCGGCGACCCGCGCGCTCTCGCTCGCCTGGAAGGTGCTCTGGCTGGTCAGTGACCGGCACCCGGAGAGCAAGGACCTCTACGACGCGGTCCTGCTGGCGGAGTCCACCGAGCTGCCCCACGCCCTGCTGCGCGAGGTGTTCCGGGGCGTGGACGACGGCACCTACGATCGTCATCCGGTGCTGCCGGAGACCCTCGACGCGCTGGGGGGCGACTGGTCCGAACTCCGCAAGGAGTACCCGGACCGCAGTGCGATCACGGACCCGGACCCGCGGGTGGAGTACAGCTACCTCTGGCGACTCGTGACGGCCCTGGAGCCCACCTTCGCCCTGGACGACGGCCGTGGCGACACCACCGCGTACCGGCAGCGGGCCGCCTGGTTCGCGTCACTCACTGCGGAGTGCGCGGAGGTCCTGACCGAGCGGGGCATGGATGCGGTGCAGGAGCTGCTGATCGAACGCTGGGTGGCGTTCGACAACACGGTCGTCATCACACGGGAGCTGTCCGGCCCGGACCGGTGGGCCGTGCCGGACGCGGCGGCCGTGGTGGCGGCGTTCCGCCGGGACCACCCTCTGGCCGACCGGGTGACATGGCTGCTCGCCGACCCGGACGAGGCGGTGCGGCGGCTCACCGAGGACGGGACCGACGCGTAGGGCCGAGGGGCACGTGTTGCTCAGGGCCTGTGGGAGACCGAGGCGCCCGTGTCCGGATTTCTCCCTTCGTGGAGGGGACGCACGTCGTTCGCAAGGGGCGTGACGGAGCATTTCCGTGGATCCGGTTGCCTCCGCACCCCCATTTCGTCTCCCGTGAGCCGGTGCCCGCTGGTGCGGAGCGGCTGCTTCCAGCCGCTATGCTTGCTGGATACAAGCAATGTGTTCAACGAGTCGACCGCATCACCGAGAAGGATCACGACGATGAGCAAGGGCACGGTCCATGCCTGCGACCAGGCGGGCCCACCGGTCACCGCCGCGTCGGGGCTGGACGAGGCGGCCGCCGGGCTGGGGACGGAGATCGTCCGCTTCTCGCGGCTGATCGCCGCCTGGAAGCAGCGCGCCAAGGGTGACGGCGGCGCCGCCGACCGGGTGCTGCTGGCCCGGCTGGTGGTCGGCGGGGACCAGCGGGCGACCGATCTGGCCGCCGACGCGTTCCTGGACCTGTCGACCGTCAGCCGTCAGGTGCGCTCGCTGGTGGAGCGGGGTCTGGTGACCCGTCGCCCCGATCCGGAGGACCGCCGCGGGTCACTGCTCGCCGCGACCGAGGCGGGGCGGGCCGCGTTCGCGCAGTACCGCCGCCAGCGCGACGCGGAGCTGGCCGCGCTCCTCGAACCGTGGTCACCCCAGGACCGGGCCGACCTGATCCGGTTGCTGGGCCGTCTCAACGAGGACATGGCAGAACGACAACACACACGGCTGGGTCCCGGGGGAGACCAGGGTGCCGCCGTGGAGCAGGGAGACGTACGTACATGAGCACCGCCACCTCCCCGCCCGGGGCGGGAACCGAGGAGATACCCGGGCCAGGAGTTCTGAGCCACCGTCAGATACTCACCATCCTCAGCGGTTTGATGCTGGGGATGTTCCTCGCCGCCCTCGACCAGACCATCGTCAGCACCTCCATCCGGACCATCGCCGACGATCTGCACGGCCTCAGCGAACAGGCCTGGGCGACCACCGCCTACCTGATCACCTCCACGATCTCCACCCCGCTGTACGGCAAGCTGTCCGACCTGCACGGGCGCAAGCCCTACTACCTGACCGCGATCTCCGTCTTCGTCATCGGCTCGGTGCTGTGCACCTTCTCCACCTCGATGACCGAACTCGCCGCGTTCCGCGCGGTGCAGGGACTCGGCGCGGGCGGTCTGATGTCGCTGGCGCTGGCGATCATCGGTGACATCGTCCCGCCCCGGGAACGCGCCCGGTACCAGGGCTACATGCTCGGCACCTTCGCCACCTCCAGCGTCGCCGGCCCGCTGATCGGCGGTGCCCTCGCCGGCCAGGACCAGCTGCTGGGCATCACCGGCTGGCGCTGGGTCTTCCTGGTCAACGTGCCGATCGGGATCATCGCGCTGTTCGTCGTCGCCAAGGTCCTCAACATCCCGCACACCCGGCGCGACCACCGCATCGACTGGTGGGGCGCGCTCACCATCGCCATCGGCGTCGTCCCGCTGCTGCTCGTCGCCGAGCAGGGCCGGGAGTGGGGCTGGGACTCGTCCCGGTCGATCGCCTGCTATGTGACCGGTGTCGTCGGCATCATCGCCTGGATCTTCGTCGAGCGGTGGATCGGCGACGACGCACTGATCCCGATGCGGCTGTTCCGCAACGGCACCTTCAGCAAGACCAGTCTGCTGTCCGTGCTGATCGGTATGGGGATGTTCGGCGGGATGCTGATGATCCCGCAGTACCTCCAGCTGGTGAAGGGCGCCAGCCCCACCAAGTCCGGTCTGGAGATGCTGCCGCTGATGGCGGGCATGTTCATCGCTTCCATCGCGTCGGGCCAGATCACCGCCAAGACCGGCCGCTACAAGATCTTCCCGCTCGTCGGCACCGCGCTGATGATCGCGGCGATGCTGCTCTTCCACTTCCGGGTCCAGTGGGACACCCCGCTGTGGGAAACCATGATCTACATGCTGGTCTTCGGCCTCGGCCTGGGCGGCTGTATGCAGACCCTGGTGCTGGCGGTGCAGAACGCGGTGCCGCCGCGGGACATGGGCGTGGCCACCGCCTCGTCCACGTTCTTCCGCCAGATGGGCGCCACCGCCGGTACCGCGATCTTCCTGTCGGTGCTGTTCAGCACGGTCGGTGACAAGATCGCCGGGGCCTTCAAGGACGCGGCGTCCACCGAGCGTTTCCAGGCCGCGCTGCGCGACCCCGCGGTGCTGCACGACCCCGCCAACAAGCCCGTGCTGGACATGCTCAAGCACCCCGGCAACGCGGACTCCTCGGGTGTGCTCAGCGACTCGTCGTTCATCCAGCACCTCGACCCGCGGCTGGCCGAGCCGTTCAAGCGCGGCTTCGCGGACTCGATGCACACGGTCTTCCTCATGGGGGCGGTCGTCGTCGCGCTGGCCTTCGTGCTGATGTGGTTCATCAAGGAGGTCCCGCTGCGGCAGATCTCCGGTCTCCAGGCCCGTGCACAGGCGGACGCCGAGGCCGATGCGGCGGCGTCCGCCGGAGCCGGGGCGGAGGGTGTCGACGGGGCGGTGCAGGAGGCCGGCGCGGCGGCGGACGGCGCCGGTGATGCGCCGGCCAAGGCCGCGCCGGCCGGACCCGGCGGTGCCGCGGGCGCCGACGCCGTACCCGCGCCCCCGGCGGTGTCCGCGACTCCCGCGGACCGTGCCACGGGGGCGACCGGGCCGGAGATCCGGGGCACCGTACGGGACGGCGACGGCCGCCCGGTGCCGCAGGCCGCGGTCACCCTGATCAGCGTCGACGGCCGGCAGCTCGGCCGTACCTCGACCGGGGCCGACGGCGGCTACGCCCTGCCCACCACGGGCGCCGGCACCTATGTACTGATCGGCTCCGCGGGGGCCCGGCAGCCGCAGGCGGTGACCGTCGTGGTGGGCGGTGAGCCGGTGTCGTTCGACCTGGCCCTCGGCGGCGCGGCCGGTCTCGCCGGCGAGGTCCGCGAGGAGAAGGGCGACGACCCGGTGCCGGGTGCGCTCGTCGTGGCCACCGATGTCACCGGCGAGGTCGTGGCCTCCGGTGTGGCCGGATCGGACGGTGGCTTCACCTTCGGTGAACTGGCGCCAGGCAGCTACACCCTGGCCGTCAGCGCCGAGCACCACCGCCCCTCCGCGCTCCAGGTGGAGGTCGGCTCCGGCCACCGCAACTGGTACGAGGTCCGTCTGACGCCCGGCGCCCGCATCCGCGGCACCGTCCGCACGGCGCACGGCACCCCGGTCGACGACGCCCGGGTGACCCTGCTGGACCCGGCGGGCAATGTGGTGGGCACGGCCACCAGCGGCCGGGACGGTGAGTACGTCTTCACCGACCTCGACAGCGGCGAGTACACCGTGATCGCCAGCGGCTACCCGCCGGTGGCCTCCCCGCTGCGCCTGGAGGCCGCCGGGCAGAGCGAGTTCGACATCGAGCTGGGGCACGACCCCGTGCGATGACGGCCGGCGAGATGCGGCAGGACGAGGGCCCGGCGTTCCGTGCGCCGGGCCCTCGTCCGTCCGGGTTTGGCGCAGCAGCCCCCGGCTACGTACAGTTCCGCCGAAGCGTTAATAGAACACACGATCCCAGGAAAGCGGCAGCGGCGATGACGGTGACCGAAACAGGCCGGGCCGATGGCACGGGTATCGACTCGGAGCGGATGGCGGTCTGCCTCAGCGTGCTCGAGGAACTCGACGCGCTGCCCCTCGACCACCCGGACGCGATCACCATACGGCGCGCCACCGCCGGCATCTTCCGCAAGGTGAAGCAGCGGCGCCGGCAGGAACGCCGGGCCGCCAAGACCGCCAACGACAGGGCGGTGACCGCCGCCACCGCCACCGGCGCGCCCGACCGGATCGACGACGAGACCCAGGGGCTCGCCCTCGCCAGCTCCGTCACCACGGAGCTGGCCGGAATCCTCCAGCGGCCGCGGTCCTGCTACACCTGCAAGTCCCGCTATGTCGAGGTCGACGCCTTTTACCACCAGCTCTGCCCGCCGTGCGCCAAGGAGAACCGGGCCCGCCGGGACGCCCGTACGGACCTCACCGGCCGGCGCGCCCTGCTCACCGGCGGCCGGGCCAAGATCGGCATGTATATCGCGCTCCGCCTGCTGCGCGACGGCGCCCACACCACCATCACCACCCGCTTCCCGAACGACGCCATCCGCCGTTTCAAGGCGATGCCGGACAGCGCGGACTGGCTGCACCGGCTGAAGATCGTCGGGATCGATCTGCGGGACCCGGCCCAGGTCATCGCGCTCGCCGACAGGGTGAGCGCCGAGGGCCCGCTCGACATCCTGATCAACAACGCCGCCCAGACCGTCCGCCGGTCGCCCGAGGCGTACGGTCAGCTGATCGCCGCCGAGTCCGCCCCGCTGCCCGCCGGGGAGCTGCCCGCCTCCGTCGTCCTCGGCCACTTCGGCAGCGGCGCCCCCGCGGCCCTCCCCGCCGCCGCGGGCACCTCCGGCGGGCTGACCGCGGACGACCTCACCGCCCTCGCCCTGACCACCGGCTCCGCCACCCCCGCGCGGATCGAGGCGGGCACCGCGATCGACGCCGGTGGGCTGGTACCGGATCTGCACGCCAGCAACAGCTGGGTCCAGAAGGTGGACGAGGTCGACCCGGTCGAACTGCTGGAAGTACAGCTGTGCAATATGACCGCGCCGTTCCTGCTGGTGAGCAAGCTGCGCCCGGCGATGGCGGCCGCCACGGCGCGCCGCAAGTACGTGGTGAACGTCTCGGCGATGGAAGGGCAGTTCAGCCGCGGCTACAAGGGTGCGGGACACCCGCACACCAATATGGCCAAGGCGGCGCTGAACATGCTCACCCGCACCAGCGCGCGGGAAATGCTGGACACCGACGGCATCCTCATGACGGCCGTGGACACCGGCTGGATCACCGACGAGCGCCCGCACCCCGCCAAGATGCGGCTGGCCGATGAGGGCTTCCACGCCCCGCTCGACCTGGTCGACGGAGCGGCCCGGGTGTACGACCCGATCGTCCGCGGGGAACTCGGCGAGGACCTTTTCGGCTGCTTCCTGAAGGACTACGCGCCCGCCGCCTGGTGATCCGGAGCGGTCCCCGCCGCTCGCCGGGCGGCGGGGACCGGTCCGTCAGCCTCTCAGCCCGTCAGACCGTCACCCGTCAGCCCGTGACGGTCCAGCAGCGGCCCGATCTCCGGGTCGCGTCCGACCACCGCGCGGAACGCCGCGAGCGGGTCGACGCTGCCGCCCCTGCCGAGGAGTTCCCGGCGGAAGAGCTCACCGCTCTCCCGGACCGTCCGCCCGTTCTCCCGGAACCAGCGCACGGTGTCGGCGTCCAGCACCTCGGCCCAGCGGTAGCCGTAATACCCCGCCGCATAGCCGCCGTTGAAGACATGGGCGAAGTAGCCGGTGCGGTAGCGCGGCGGGATCGCGGCCAGCGCCAGCCCGTAGCGCTCCAGAGCGGCCGCCTCGAACTCCTCCACGGCGTCCGCACCCGGCACCTCGCCGTCGGAAAGGGTGTGCCAGGCCCAGTCCAGCACCGCGGCGGCCTGGTGCTCGACCATCCGGAAGCCCGCGCCGAAGTTCTCCGACTCACGCAGCCGGGCCGGGAGTCCGGGCGGCAACGGCTCACCCGTGCGGTGGTGCCGGGCGTAATGCGGCAGCACCTCGGGCGCGTCCGCCCACATCTCGTTCACCTGGGAGGGGAATTCGACGAAGTCACGGGGGACACGGGTGCCGGACAGCAGCGGGTAGCGGACATCGGAGAACAGGCCGTGCAGCGCATGTCCGAACTCGTGGAACAGCGTGTGGACCTCACTCCAGGTGAGCAGCACCGGCTCGCCTGCCGGAGGCTTGGCGACATTCAGGTTGTTGACCACCACCGGCCGCTGCCCGAGCAGATGGGACTGCGGGACCAGCGAGTCCATCCAGGCGCCGCCGCGCTTGGACGGACGGGCGTGGAAGTCGCCGATGTACAGGCCGAGCGGACCGCCGTCGGCGTCGTGCACCTCGTAGACGAGGGCGTCCGGGTGGTACGGCACCAGGTCGGGGCGCCGGGTGAAGCTGATGCCGTAGACCAGCCCGGCGGCGTGGAACACCCCGTCGTGCAGCACGGCCGTCAGCTCCAGATAGGGCCGCAGCTCCGTCGCGTCGAGGTCGAAGCGCTCCTTGCGCACCCGTTCCGAGTAGTACTGCCAGTCCGCCGCGCGGATCTCGGGCACACCGGCCGCCTCGGCCAGCGCCGCGCCCTCCCGCTCGGCGTTGGCGACGGCGGGCTCGACCAGCCGTCGGAGCAGTTTCTCGACGGCGCCCGTGGTGCCGGCGGTGCGGTCCGCGACCTCCCAGGCGGCGTGGCTGGGGTAACCGAGCAGCGCGGCGCGCTCGGCCCGCAGCCGGGCCAGGGCGACGGCGACCGGGCCGTTGCTGTCGAGGCCGCGCCTCAGGGAGGCGTCGAGGAGCCGCTCGCGCAGCGCGGGGTCCTCCAGCGCGGCGAGTTCGGTCTGGTTCGAGAAGTTCTTCAGACCGAGTGCGAACCCGCCGGTCCGGCCCAGTGCTCGGGCGTGCTCGGCGGCGGCCGCGATCTGGTCCGCGGGCAGCCCGGCGAGCTCCTCGGCACGGTCCACCACCAGCGCGGCGGCCGCGGTGGCCACCCGCAGGTTCTGTCCGAACTCGGTGCACAGCGCGGCGATTTCGGCATTCAGCTCGCGCAGCCGCCGCTGCTCCCCGGGTGCGAGCCGCGCACCGGCCCGCACCCGGTTGGTGTGGTGGCGCTCCAGCAGCCGCAACTGCTCCTCGTCCAGCCCGAGTTGCCCGCGCCGGGCGTACAGCGTGTCCAGCCGGCCGAACAGCGCGGCGTCGAGCAGCAGCAGATCGTCATGGGCGGCCAGCCGAGGAGTGATCTCGGCCTCCAGGGCCTGGATCTCCTCGTCGGTGTCCGCCGCCACCTTGTTGAAGAACACCCGGCGCACCCGGTCCAGCACCGCACCGCTGCGCTCCAGCGCCTCCACGGTGTTCTCGAAGGTCGCCGGCCCGGGAGAGGTGCCGATCGCCGCCACCTCGGCCAGCTGATCGGCCATACCGCGGGTGAACGCGGGCAGGAAGTGTTCGTTCCGGATCCGCGCGAACGGCGGCAGCCCGTACGGCAGATCACTCGGCTCGAAGAAGAGATTCGACGTCGTCACGGACCGACACTACGCCCGGCGGCGGCGCCCGGGTCCGGCAGTCGTCCCGGAAGGCCGTCCCACCACCGCCGCGGCGCCGCGCGGCCGGGCCGTTCCGGTGAGCGTCGTCGGTCCATCCGTGGTGTGATCGAAGGCGAGGCATGTACAGACGAGGCATGCGAACGCACTCCTGAGACAGGAGGAATCATGGCCACCAAGTTGCGAGCCCGAGAGATCATGTCCGGCGGAGCGCACTGTGTGGGTGCACACGAGTCGTTGCGGGACGCGGCGAAGATGATGCGGGATCTGGACGTCGGCTGCCTGCCCATCTGCGGTGACAACAACCGGCTCACGGGCCTCATCACCGATCGTGACATCGTCATCGCGTGTTGTGCCGAGGGGATCGATCCGGCGACGGTGCAGGCCGGTTCCATGGGCGGGACGCTGCACTGGATCGACGCGGACGCGGACGCCAGCGAGGTCCTGCGGACCATGGAGCAGCACCACATCAAGCGCCTGCCGGTGATCGATGTCAAGGGCGGCCACCGTCTGGTGGGAATGATCACCGAGGCCAACCTCGCCAAGAACCTCAGCGACGCGCAGATCGCGGAGTTCGCCAGCACGGTGTACGCGACCGCGTAGCGCGGCGGGTGCGGATCGTCCGCCCGTGCCGGAACCGCCACCGGCCGGGCCCGCGAGGATGCGTCCGCAGCGGAGCCGGCGGCGTCCCTCGGCGACGGGTGGTCCGGCCGCGGGGCCCGCGCCGGGCCCCCGCCCCCCACCCGGCCCGGGCGACGGGCGAACGACCGAGCGCCCTCGAAG
>NZ_JBHYPE010000078.1:0-16537 GCF_042746015.1 Streptomyces sp. NPDC058773 | reverse complement strand
TTGCGGGGTTGGGTGGGATGTTTTTTGTGTATACGACTCCCCCGCGGTCCGGGGGCGCGTTCGGGGGGGGGCCCGCACCGGTTCGGTGCGGGCCCCGCCCTTTCCGTGCGGTGCCGGCTCTCAGTCGCGGCCTCCGGCCAGCTTCCAGGCCGTGGGCAGCGCGCCCATCGCCAGCGCGGCCTTGAGGGCGTCGCCGAGGAGGAACGGGACCATACCGACGGCGACGGCCTTGCCCAGGGACATCCCGGTGCTCAGCGCGAGGTAGGGGACGCCGACCGCGTAGATCAGGGCCGTTCCGGCGGCCATGGTGGCGGCGGTGCGCAGCACCCCGCGGTCGCCGCCGCGGCGGGCCAGCGCACCGACGACGGTGGTGGCCAGCAGCATGCCCAGGATGTAGCCGAACGTGGCACCGCCCGCGCCCGACGTACCGTCGGCGAACCACGGCATGCCCGCCATCCCGGCCAGCGCGTACAGCGCCAGCGACAGCAGACCGCGGCCCGCCCCGAGCGAGGTGCCGACCAGCAGCGCGGCGAAGGTCTGGCCGGTGACCGGGACCGGGGAGCCGGGGACCGGGACGGCGATCTGGGCCGCGACACCGGTGAGCACGGCGCCGCCGAGCACCAGCGCGGCGTCGCGGACGCGGGCGCGGGAGGCGGTGGCGGCCGGCAGCAGGTCGGCGAGGACCGTGCCGGGACGAGTGAGAGCGGCAGTGCTCATCAGGACTCCGCGGGGTGTGAGTTACGGATATGGGACGGAACGCGACGACGTTAGTCCAGGGGGTGCCCGGCGATCATCGTGTGGCGGCGACAAAGCCGCACCGGCCCGCTTGGAGAGTTCACAACAACCGCCACGCTGCCCGGCGTTGTGGGGTTGTGGGGCGTCATCGCAGGTCACGTGATGCTCATCACGGACCGGACCGCGTTCCTGCGCCGGTTTTGTGGTAGCGCGTGCGGTGCGGCGACACTGGGGCCGCCCCGCGGTGACCTGTGGAGTTCCCCCAAAACCGCCGACGGCCCCCGGCCGCCTCGGCCCTGGCGAGAGTACGAGCCCATGCACGACACAACCACCCAAGCCGGTGCGCCCGCCCTCGGTGCGGACACCGGCGCGAAAGAGCCGCTGTCCGCGGGGCTCAAGCAGCGCCATCTGACGATGCTGGGCCTGGGCGGGGTGATCGGCGCGGGCCTGTTCGTGGGCTCCGGCGCGGGGATCGCGGTGGCCGGCCCGGGGATCGTGCTGTCGTATCTGATCGCGGGCGCGCTGGCGACGCTGGTCATGCGGATGCTCGGCGAGATGTCGGCGGCGATGCCGTCCTCCGGCGCGTTCTCGGTGCACGCGGAGCGGGCGCTGGGCCGCTGGGCCGGGTTCAGCGTGGGCTGGCTGTACTGGTTCCTGCTGGTCGTGGTGCTCGCCGTGGAGGCCACCGGTGCGGCGCAGATCGCCAACGGCTGGCTGCCGGCGGTGCCCCAGTGGGGCTGGGTGCTGCTCTTCATGCTGGTCTTCACCGCCGCCAACCTGGCCGCGGTGAAGAACTTCGGCGAGTTCGAGTTCTGGTTCGCGGCGCTGAAGGTCACCGCGATCGTGCTGTTCCTCGCGCTGAGCCTGCTGGCGGTCTTCGGGGTGCTGCCGGACACCGAGCCGGTCGGACTGGCGAACCTCACCGGGCACGGCGGTCTGCTGCCGCACGGCTGGGCCGGGGTGGTCTCCGGTGTCCTCGCGGTGGTGTTCGCGTTCGGCGGCCTGGAGGTCGTCACCATCGCCGCGGCCGAGTCGGACGATCCGGCGCGTGCGGTGGGCCGGGCGGTGCGCAGCGCGGTGTGGCGCATCCTCTTCTTCTACGTCGGCTCGATGCTGGTGATCGTGACGCTGCTGCCCTGGTCGTCGATGCAGCCGGGCAAGAGCCCGTATGTCGCGGTGCTGGACGGCATCGGGGTGCCGGGCGCCGGGCAGATCATGAACATCGTGGTGTTCGTGGCGCTGCTCTCCGCGCTGAACGCCAATCTCTACGGCTCGTCGCGGATGGTGTTCTCGCTCGCCGAGCGCGGTGAGGCGCCGCGGGCGCTGCTGAAGGTGTCCGGCGGAGGGGTGCCGCGCCGGGCCGTGCTCGCGTCGGTGGCCTTCGGCTTCCTCTCCGTGCTGCTGAATCTGAAGTGGCCGGATTCGGTCTTCCTGTACATGCTCAACGCGGTCGGCGCGGTGCTGCTGTTCGTGTGGGGCCTGATCGCCGTCTCCCAGCTGCGGCTGCGTCCGCGTATCGAACGCGAGGCGCCCGCGAAGCTGACCCTGCGGATGTGGGCGTTCCCGTATCTGACCTGGGCCTCGCTGGTGGCCATGGGCGGCGTGCTGGTGCTGATGCTGATCGATGACACGGCCCGTCCGCAGCTGCTGTGGTCGGCCGGGGCGACCGGTGTGGTGCTGCTCGTCGCGGGCGTCCGCGCGCTCCGGGCCCGCCGCGCGGGACGCTGACCGTCTGCGACGGAGATCACAACGCGTCGTAATCGACGATGAATCAGACGCGCAGGGTAACGATCACGTCTGAATACCGAACATTCGCTGCACAACTGTTGCCCTGAGCGGACACCGGCGCTCAAACTGGGCCCGCTTTGCCGAGGACCCCGGAGTTGTGCCGTCGGCAGGCCCTTCGCGACCTGCTGCCCTGGCGGGGGTCCAGGGGGCCCGGCAGCACCGTCGCACCGGTCGCGTCCCCGGGAGAACGCAGTAACACCTTTGCTCCGCTCTCACCTACTGGGACAGGTACGACATGAATCGGACACCCTCGTCCGCCGCCACCGCGCGCGAGCAGAGCGACGCGGTTGGGGGCGCGGGCCCGGACGACGGCTCCACGCTGTCCAACGGCCTCAAGCAGCGCCATCTCTCGATGATCGCCCTGGGCGGGGTGATCGGCGCGGGCCTGTTCGTCGGCTCGCGCGAGGGCATCGCCGCGGCCGGCCCCTCGATCGTGCTGGCCTACGCCGTGTCCGGCGCCCTGGTCATGCTGATCATGCGGATGCTCGGGGAGATGGCCGCGGCCAATCCGGCCTCCGGCTCCTTCTCCGTGCACGCCGAGCGCTCCATAGGCTCCTGGGCCGGGTTCACGGTCGGCTGGATGTTCACCGCGCTGCTGTGTGTGGCGGTGGCCGCCGAGGCGCTGGGCGCCGCGGACGTCATGGTGCAGTGGTTCCCGGGCTCCGAGCCCTGGATGTGGGTGCTGCTGTTCATGGTGGTCTTCACCGGGACCAACCTGGCGGCGGTCAGCAACTTCGGTGAGTTCGAGTTCTGGTTCGCCGCTCTGAAGGTCGCGGCGATCGGCATCTTCCTGGTCCTGGGCCTGTTGGCCATCTTCGGTCTGCTGCCGGGCACTTCCGCGCCGGGCACCACGCACCTCACCGGGGACGGCGGCTTCCTCCCCAAGGGCGTCGACGGCCTGATGATCGGCCTGCTGGCCTCGGTGTTCGCGTACGGCGGGCTGGAGACGGTGACCATCGCGGCCGCCGAGTCCAAGGACCCGGTCCGCGGTGTGGCGAGCGCGGTGCGCACCGCGATGTGGCGGATCGCCCTCTTCTACGTCGGCTCGATGGCCGTCATCGTCACGGTCATCCCCTGGAGCGCCCCCGCCATCGCCAAGAGCGGCCCGTACGTGGCGGTGCTGGACTACCTCAAGATCCCGGCGGCCGGCCAGGTCATGAACGTCGTCATCCTGGTGGCCCTGCTCTCCGCGGTGAACGCCAACCTCTACGGCTCGTCCCGGATGGCCTACTCGCTGATCACCCGCGGCCAGGGCCCGGCCTTCCTCGGCAAGGTCAGCGGGGGCGTGCCGCGCCGCGCCGTCCTGCTGTGCGCCGCCTTCGGCTTCCTCGCGGTCGTGCTGAGCTTCCTGTGGCCCGACACCCTCTTCCAGTGGCTGCTGAACATGGTCGGCGCCGCCGTCCTGGTGGTGTGGGGCTTCATCGCCGTCGCCCAGCTGCGGATGCGCCGGACGCTGGAGCGCGAGGCACCCGAGCGGCTCGTGGTGAAGATGTGGGCCTTCCCGGTCCTGACCTGGGTGGCGCTGGCGGGGATCGTCGCCGTGCTGCTGCTGATGCTGCGCGACGAGAACCAGCGCATCCAGCTGCTGTTCACCGGCGGCTTCGGGGCGGTGCTGGCGGTCATCGGGCTGATCCGGCAGCGGGCGCTGAGCCGGGGCGCGGATCTGGCCAACGAGTAGCACTCCCCCACTCCCCCGAGGCGGGGCGGGACCTCATTCCGAGGTCCCGCCCCGCCTTACGTCTTTGGGACCACTCCGGTGTCCACGACCGGCCGGTGATCACTGCTGCTGATAGCGTGCTCTTGCACATCGTTTGCAACTAATGCTGGTAAGCAGCTTGGAGGCGGGATCGGCATGGCGACCTACACACTTCCGGAACTCCCCTACGACTACGCGGCACTGGCTCCGGTCATCAGCCCCGAGATCATCGAGCTGCACCACGACAAGCACCACGCGGCCTATGTGAAGGGCGCGAACGACACCCTGGAGCAGCTCGCCGAGGCGCGCGACAAGGACCAGTGGGGCAGCATCAACGGCCTGGAGAAGAACCTCGCGTTCCACCTCTCCGGCCACATCCTGCACAGCATCTACTGGCACAACATGACCGGTGACGGCGGCGGTGAGCCGCTGGAGAAGGACGGCGTGGGCGAGCTGGCCGATGCGATCGCCGAGTCCTTCGGGTCGTTCGCGAAGTTCAAGGCCCAGCTGACCAAGGCCTCGGCCACCACCCAGGGCTCCGGCTGGGGCGTCCTCGCCTACGAGCCGGTCACCGGCCGGCTGATCGTCGAGCAGATCTACGACCACCAGGGCAACGTCGGCCAGGGCTCGGTCCCGATCCTGGTCTTCGACGCCTGGGAGCACGCCTTCTACCTCCAGTACAAGAACCAGAAGGTGGACTTCATCGAGGCCATGTGGCAGGTCGTGAACTGGCAGGACGTGGCCAAGCGGTACACGTCCGCCAAGCAGCGCGCGAACAACCTGCTGCTGGCTCCCTGAGCCGGCCGCCAGTCGTCCTGCCTCGTGATCGTCTTCTCACCGCTCACCGGGCAGGCGGAATGACGGAGCGCCCCCGCACGTCCGATACGTGCGGGGGCGCTCCCATGGGTGCCGGGGAACCCGGCGTCAGTCGAAAGCCGGGCCCTGCGTCCGGGTCCGCTTGATCTCGTAGAAGCCGGGGATGGACGCGACCATCAGCGTGCCGTCCCAGAGCTTGGCGGCCTCCTCGCCCTTGGGGGCGGGGGTGACGACCGGGCCGAAGAAGGCGATCTGGTCGCCGTCGGAGCCGGGGACCGCGATGACCGGGGTGCCGACCTCCTGGCCGACCAGGTCGATGCCTTCCTTGTGGGAGGCGCGCAGCTGTGCGTCGTAGGTGTCCTTGTCGGCGTACTCGATCAGGTCGGCGGGCAGGCCGGCGTCTTCGAGGGCGGCGGCGATGCTCTCGGGGTTCACACCGAGGCCCTCGTTGTGGAAGCGGGTGCCGAGCGCGGTGTAGAGCCTGCCGACCGCCTCGTCGCCGTGCAGCTGCTGGGCGGCGATCACCACGCGGACGGGGCCCCAGGCCTTGCCGCCGGGGCGCATGTTCTCGCGGTACTCCTCCGGAAGCTGGTCGAGCTTGTCCTCGTTGAGCACCGCCAGGCTCATCACGTGCCAGCGCACCTCGACCGGGCGGACCTTCTCCACCTCCAGCATCCAGCGGGAGGTCAGCCAGGCCCAGGGGCACAGCGGGTCGAACCAGAAGTCTGCGGGGGTCTTCGCGCTCTCGGACACGGGGTCTCCTCTTCACGGCTGTGCACGTCGGCCAACGGGGCTGTTCCTACCGGCTTCAACCGGCAGCGGGCGTGCCATGATTCCCGTTGTTCGATATTCGAGACGAGGACGAGGGAGTCACGGCGTGCCAGGTGAGAATCTTTCCCGGGACGAAGCACGTGAGCGGGGCCGGCTGCTGAGCGTCGACTCCTACGACGTGGCGCTGGACGTCCGCTCAGCGGTCGCCGGGGACGCGTCCGCCGAGACCTTCCGCTCCCGGACCACCCTCCGCTTCCGCTGTGCCGAGCCCGGCGCCTCGACCTTCGCGGACCTGCTGGCGCCCGCGGTCACCTCGGTCACCCTCAACGGCCGGGAGCTGGACCCCGGGACGGTGTTCGACGGCACCCGGATCACGCTGGACGGGCTGGCCGCCGAGAACACCCTCGTCGTCGACGCGCAGTGCGCCTACAGCCGGACCGGTGAGGGCCTGCACCGCTTCGTGGACCCCGAGGACGGCGAGGTCTACCTCTACACGCAGTACGAACCCGCGGACTCCCGCCGGGTCTTCGCCACCTTCGAACAGCCCGATCTGAAGGCCCCGTTCACCTTCGAGGTGACCGCCCCCGAGGGGTGGCTGGTGGTCAGCAACGGCGCGCAGGAGGGCGAGGCCGAGGGCGGCCGGCACCGCTTCGCGACGACCGAGCCGATCTCGACGTACATCACGGCCGTGGTCGCCGGCCCGTACCACTTCGTCGCGGACACCTACCGCCGTACGTTCCCCGACGGCAGCGAGCTGGAGATCCCGCTCGGCGCGCTGTGCCGCAAGGGCCTGGCCAAGCACTTCGACGCCGACGACGTCTTCACCGTCACCAAGCAGGGCCTGGACTTCTTCCACGACCACTTCGACTTCCCGTACCCCTTCGGGAAGTACGACAGCGCCTTCGTCCCGGAGTACAACCTCGGGGCGATGGAGAACCCGGGCTGTGTCACCTTCCGCGAGGAGTTCATCTTCCGCGGCAAGGTGACCGAGGCGTCCTACGAGCGCCGGGCCAACGTCATCCTGCACGAGATGGCACACATGTGGTTCGGCGATCTGGTCACCATGCAGTGGTGGGACGACCTGTGGCTCAAGGAGTCCTACGCGGACTTCATGGGTGCGTTCGCGCTGGTGGAGGCGACGCGCTTCCGGGACGCCTGGATCACCTTCGCCAACCGCCGCAAGGCCTGGGCCTACCGCGCCGACCAGCTGCCCTCCACCCACCCGGTCACCGCCGACATCCGGGACCTGGAGGACGCCAAGCTCAACTTCGACGGCATCACCTACGCCAAGGGCGCCGCGGTCCTCAAGCAGCTGGTGGCGTACGTGGGGCAGGACGCGTTCCTGGAGGGCGCCCGGCGCTACTTCAAGCGGCACGCCTACGGCAACACCCGGCTGGCGGATCTGCTGGCCGTGCTGGAGGAGACCTCCGGCCGGGACCTGGCGAGCTGGTCGCGCGCCTGGCTGGAGACCGCGGGCGTCAACTCCCTCACCCCGCAGGTCACTTATGACGCCCAGGACCGGATCACCGAGCTGAGCATCCTCCAGGAGGCGGCCGACGAGCGGCCGGAGCTGCGGCCGCACCGGGTCGCCGTGGGGCTCTACCGCCGCCAGGGCACGGACCCGGCGCTGGTGCGCTACGCCCGTGCGGAGGTGGACGCCGCCGGGCCGCGGACGGCCGTGCCGGAGCTGGCCGGCGCCGAGCGGCCCGAGCTGATCCTCGTCAACGACGACGATCTGACGTACTGCAAGGTCCGCTTCGACGAGGGGTCGCTGGCCACCCTGCGGGCCCGGCTCGGCGGGCTGGCCGACCCGATGGCGCGGGCGCTGTGCTGGGCCGCGCTGTGGGGGCTGACCCGGGACGGGCTGATGCCGGCCCGTGACTACCTGGACCTGGTGCGGCGGTTCGCGGGACAGGAGAGCGACATCGGGGTGCTCCAGTCGCTGCACGGGCAGGCGCAGACCGCGCTGGAGTACTACTCCGCGCCGGACCGCCGGGAGCCCGCGGCCCGGGAGCTGGCCGAGGGCGCGCTGCGCGAGCTGCGGCTCGCCGCACCCGGCAGCGGCCACCAGCTCAGCTGGGCCCGGCACTTCGCCGCGCTCGCCACCACCCCCGCCGACCTCCAGCTGCTCCAGGGTCTGCTGGACGGTACGGCGAAGATCGACGGTCTGGACGTGGACCAGGAGCTGCGCTGGACCCTGCTGGAGCCGCTGGCCGCGCACGGCGTCGCGGACGAGGCACAGCTCGCCGCCGAGCTGGCCCGTGACGACACCGCGTCCGGCAAGCGCCACCAGGTGCGCTGTCTGGCGGCCCGCCCCTCGGACGCGGTCAAGGCGGAGGCGTGGGCGGCGGTCGTGGAGTCCGACGCGCTCTCCAACGCCCTGGTGGAGGCGACCATCGCCGGGTTCGCGCAGCCGGCGCAGCGGGAGCTGCTGGCCCCGTACGCGGCGCGCTACTTCGCGGAGATCGAGCGGGTGTGGCGGGAGCGGTCCATCGAGATCGCGATGGATGTGGTGCGCGGGCTGTTCCCGTCCTGGCAGGTGGCGGACGCCACGCTGGCGGCCGCGGACCGCTGGCTCGCGGAGCACGAGCAGGCGCCGCCGGCGCTGCGCCGGATGGTGCAGGAGGAGCGGGACGACCTGGCCCGTGCGCTGCGGGCACAGGCCTGTGACGAGGCGGCCGGCTCCCGGCCGTGACCGCCCTGCCGACCAGGCCCTTTCGGCAGTCGAACGCCCGTACTTTAGTACAGGGTTGTCCGGTTTGTGATACGGGCCTGTAACAGCGGTTAGGGGGCGGAGCGGGCGCGGGAATCGACCCGGCATGAACCACGACACCCCGCTCTCCCCCCTCCCCCTCCAGCACCTGACCGCCTCCCACTGCCGGGTGATGACGACCCGTCAGCTGCGCGAGCACGGCATCGCGGCGGCGGAGACCACCGAACGCTGCCGCCCCGGCGGCAGCTGGCAGCACCTGCTCCCCGGCGTCTACCTGCTGCACCCCGGGGCGCCCACCAGCGAGGAGCGGCTGCACGCGGCCCTGCTGTACGCCAGTCACCGGGGGCCGGGCGTCCCCCGGCAGGGCAGTCCGTCGGGGGACGCCCCGGAGGCGATGATCACCGGCCTGGCGGCGCTGGCCCTGCACGGCTTCACCGAGGCGCCCGCGCTGCTCGCCCTGGACCGGATCGAGGTGCTGGTGTCGCGCACCCGGCGGCTGCGCTCGACCGGCTTCGCGCGAATCCTGCGGGCGGTGGAGCTGCCCGTGCCTCAGGACATCACGGGGGTGCCGGCCGCGCCGGTGCCGCGGGCGCTGGCGGACGCGATCGGCGCGCTCACCGACGCCCCGACGGTGCGCCGGCTGCTGACCGAGGCGGTGCGCGGCGGCCACTGCGAGGCGAGCGCGGTGGTACGGGAGCTGAGCCGGGCCCGGCTGCTGACCCGGCCGCACGTGGTCGACGCGGTGGACACCCTGCTGGCCGAGGGGCGGGCGCTGGCCGAGCAGCAGCTGTACGCCATGGTGCGCGAGCACGGGCTGCCCGATCCGCTGTGGAACGTCGATCTGCGGCTGCCGGGCGGGCCGCAGCTGGGCGGTGTGGACGCCTTCTGGCCGGAGCACTCGGTGGCCCTGGAGATCGACACCCGGGCCCCGCGCGCCGAGGAGGACCCGCTGCAGTCGCCGTTCTTCCACAAGCGCGAGCATCTGGAGCGGCTGGGCATCACCGTCGTCCGGGTACTGCCCCGCACCCTGCGCCAGTCCCCGGAGCAGCAGGCCGCGGTGGTCCGCACGGCCCTGATGGCGGCCGGGGACCGGGAGCCGGGCGCGTACGTGGTGGTGCTGCCGCGGTAGGGCGCCGGGGGCGGGCGGGGCTCCGGGGCCGTGCCCCGCGCGCTCCGGCGGCCGTCAGCCCCGCTTGAGGAGCAGCTCGACGTTGCGGTCCCGGGCCTTGCCGGCGAGGTCCGAGCGGGCCTCGGGGGCGTTGAAGGACAGCTCGCGGTAGAGGGCGGCCAGCCCGGTCTGCGAGAGGTCGGTGAAGTCCGTGCGGTGCGGGGCGGCCGACTCGACCAGGGTGGTGAACAGCGACAGCGTGCCGTCGTGGTTGTCCACCAGCTCGATGACCCGGGCCAGTTGCGGGAAGTCGATGTGCGAGGCGGTGGAGATCTCCCAGAAGCTGCCGTGCGGGATGATCTCGTTCTTGTGGCTGTGGCCGTTGATCCAGCCGACCACGCCGGGGTGCGCGGCCAGCACCTCGACCAGCTCCGCCCCGCTGTGCCGCTTCTCGTGCGGCCGGGCCGGGTCGGGGCGGGTGTTGTTCATGGTCTTGCTGGTGTGGTGGCTGAAGACCAGCACATGGGCCTTCTCGCCCTTCTCGTTCTCCTTCAGGGTCCGCTCCAGCCAGGCCAGTTGGGCGTCGCCGACCGAGCCGGTGTAGTGGCCGCCGGGGTCGGTGGTGTCCAGGCTGATGCCGAGGACGTCGTCGGAGATCCGGAAGGTGTAGTAGAGGCGGTTCCCTTCGAGGTCCGCGGCGGTGTAGCCGTGACCGTGCGGGCCGGGGCCGGTGTGCGCCGGGTCCAGGTGGGCACGCAGGTACTCGGCCCGGGTGAAGGGGGCGCGCCGCTCGTCCGGGGTGATCCGCCGGGCCTGCTTGGCGTGCGACTTCAGCAGCCGCTTGAAGTCCTCGCCCTTGGGGTCGAGGCCCTCCTTGACCGCCTGCCACACCTTCGCGGCCTCGGCGGCGGGCAGCGTCTCCAGCTTGCGCTCCCCGGTGGCGACCTCGGTCCAGTACGGGTCACCGGGCGCGTAGCAGCCGCCGGGCAGCGAGTCGTGGTTGCCGACCGTGGAGTACCAGGGCAGCCGCAGGCCGGGGCTGTGGACGGTGCGGATCGCCGCCTCCAGGAATCCGTCCAGCCGCGGGAAGCCCCGCTCCTTGTCGGCGTCGCGCAGGGCGCTGTCCGGCTGCCAGTAGAGCTTCAGCCCGCTGTCCTGGACCCCTTCGTAGCGGCGCCGGTCGCCGGAGTTCGGGGTGATCTTGCCGCCGCTCATCGCGGTCAGGAACCACTCCAGCTCCAGCTTGGAGTTGTTGTCGGTGTTGTCGCCGGTGGTCATCACGAACGACAGCGGGGCACCGGTGGCGGGCCCGCCGGGCAGCGCGTTGACCCGCTCGATCAGCGAGACGACACCGGCCACGGACAGCGCCTCCTGCGGCCGCCAGGCGCTGGCGGTCTCCGAGCGCAGGTACTCGTAGCGCAGCGGGCTCTGCACATCCACCAGGTGCAGGTCGGTGAACTGCACGAAGGAGGCCAGCGCGGTACGCCGCCGGTCCCGCCCGCCGTGCGCGGCGGCCAGGTCGGCGCGGACCACCCGGTCCCAGGCGGGCCCGTCGCCGAGCCGGCGGTAGCCGCCGCTGCCGCGCGGGGCGGACACACTGCTGAGGGTGGTGCCCTTGGTGTAGGGGACCGGGGGGACGGCGGGGGCGTCGACCGGTACGGGCGCGGCCGGGGCCGGGCCGGGCGTGACGGTGGCGGCCTGTGCCGGCCGGTCCGGGCCGAAGGCGAGGCCGAGGCCGGTGGCGGCGCCGACGGCACCGGTGGCGGCCAGGAACGTACGGCGGTCGAGACTGGCGGCGGACCGTATACGGGACATACGCGGGCTCCCCGGGTGCGAACGCAAAGGCGGCCGGGCAGCACAACTGCCCTGTCGCTTTGGATGGTTGGCACCGGGGGTGACCGCCGCGTGAACGCCACCGCAACGCGGAGAACCCATCACCGGACAGGGACCTCCGCGTCATCGACCGGTCACGGTGCGCTGTTCTCCGCGGCGGGTGCCGGTCACCGGGAATTCATCCGACGGGGCAGCGGGTGCGACGCGGGGCCGCCTGCGGGCGGGGCGGCGGGGGCCGTCCGGGTCGGGCACGGAATCCCCGCAGAACGGTCATCACATGCGCAAATGCCTGCATCACGCAAAAATGGGTCCGTATCCTGGTGCCGGACGTCCCGGCAGGCGGCCGGCCGGTGGACGTGAGGTGCCGCACACCGGGCCCGTGGCCCGCGCCCAGGACACCCGCCCGGCGCCCGTCACGCTCCACGGAATGGAACGGATTGGACAAGGCGACGGGTATCACACACATGATGGAGCCACTACTGAGCAGGTGTTCCGAGCAGACACCCGAGCCAGGCCCAGAAAGAAGGAGTCCCATGAGGATCGGAATCGTCGGAGCCACCGGACAGGTCGGCGGTGTGGTGCGGGGCATCCTCGCCGAGCGGAACTTCCCGGTCGAACAGCTGCGGCTGTTCGCTTCGGCCCGGTCCGCCGGACGTACGCTGCCCTGGCAGGACACCGAGATCACCGTCGAGGACGCGGCCACCGCCGACTACTCGGCGCTGGACATCGTGATCTTCTCGGCCGGCGGCGCCACGTCCAAGGCGCTGGCGGAGAAGGTCGCCGACGCCGGCCCGGTCGTGATCGACAACTCCTCGGCCTGGCGCCGTGACCCCCAGGTCCCGCTGGTCGTCTCCGAGGTCAACCCGCAGGCCATCACCGACCGGCCCAAGGGCATCATCGCCAACCCGAACTGCACGACCATGGCCGCGATGCCGGTGCTGCGTCCGCTGCACGACGAGGCCGGGCTGGTCTCGCTGGTCGTCGCCACCTACCAGGCGGTCTCCGGCAGCGGTCTGGCCGGTGTCGAGGAGCTGGACGGCCAGGCCCGCAAGGTCATCGAGCAGGACGCCACCAAGCTGACGCACGACGGCGCCTCCGTGGAGTTCCCGGAGCCGGACACGTACGTCGCCCCGATCGCCTTCAATGTGCTGCCGATGGCCGGCTCGATCGTCGACGACGGGCTGAACGAGACCGACGAGGAGCAGAAGCTCCGCAACGAGAGCCGCAAGATCCTGGAGATCCCGGAGCTGAAGGTGTCCGGCACCTGCGTCCGCGTCCCGGTCTTCACCGGCCACTCGCTCCAGGTCAACGCCCGCTTCGCGCGTCCGATCAGCCCCGCGCGCGCCCAGGAGCTGCTGGCCGGCGCCCCCGGCGTCACCCTCTCCGACGTGCCCACCCCGCTCCAGGCCGCCGGCCAGGACGCGTCCTTCGTGGGCCGCATCCGCCAGGACGAGACCGCCGAGAACGGTCTGGCGCTGTTCATCTCCAACGACAACCTCCGCAAGGGCGCGGCGCTGAACGCCGTCCAGATCGCGGAGCTGGTTGCCGCGGAGCTGCGCGGCTGACCACCCCCCGGCGCAAACGGCGGGTGCCCGTACGGAGTCTCCGTACGGGCACCCGCCGTTCCGGGCCCGGACGTTCAGACGGCCCGCGCCGACAACCGCGGTCAGAGCGCCAGATGGCGGCGGAGTGCGGCGTCGACCTCGGCCATGCGCTGGCGTGGCAGCGCGCCGACCTTGTGCAGCACCCGATCCGGCGCGATGACGCGCAGCTGCTCGCACTGGGCCTTGGAGTCCTTGGGCAAACGGCACTCGTCGGCCCCGAGGAAGACCTGGAACGACAGCACCCGCGAGGTGTTCGAGGTCAGGGGAACGACCGTGACCACCCCCCGCCGATGGGACTCGACCGACTGATTGGCGCCGTTGTGGGACACGATCACGGCCGGGCGGATCTTGTTGGCCTCGCTGCCGCGCGCCGGCTCAAGGTCGACCATGTAGATGTCACCACGCCTCATCGGCAATTCCGTCCCCACTCGCGCGGTCCCACAGCGCCGCGTCCTCACTCGTGTCCCACTCCGCGAACGCCTCGGTGTACTCGGCTTCGAGCTGCGCGGCACGCAGCAGCTCAATGGCCGCGTGTATCACGGCGGACCGCGATTCGCCCTTGGTTCTCGCCGCGTATTCGTCGACGAAGGCAACATCCTCCTGCGGCAGGCTCACACTAATCTTCATACCCTCGATGCTACCGAGGTAGCCCCTCCATTGCCACCGCAGTTACTACTCCCTCTTTTCCCGGGGACCGCGTGGAAAGATGGCCGAAGAGTCCGATGTGATGACCCATGCGAAGGAGATGGCCGGGTGCCTGGCACAAATCTGACCCGTGACGAGGCGCAGGAGCGGGCGCGCCTGCTGACCGTGGACGCGTATGAGATCGAGCTGGACCTCTCCGGTGCGCAGGAGGGGGGCGCGGCCGCCCCGGGCGAGGACGGCAGCGCCGGAGGCACATACCGGTCCGTGACGACCGTGCGGTTCGACGTCGCCGAGGCGGGCGCGGACTCCTTTATCGACCTGGTCGCGCCGGCCGTGCACGAAGTGGTGCTCAACGGCGAGGCGCTGGACGCGGGCGCGGTGTTCAAGGACTCGCGGATCGCGCTGGCGGGACTGCGGGCCGGCCGCAATGAACTGCGGGTCGTGGCGGACTGCGCCTACACCAACACCGGTGAGGGACTGCACCGCTTCGTCGACCCGGTGGACCAGCAGGCCTATCTGTACACCCAGTTCGAGGTGCCGGACGCCCGGCGGGTGTTCGCGTCCTTCGAGCAGCCGGATCTCAAGGCGACCTTCCAGTTCACCGTGAAGGCCCCGGAGGGCTGGACGGTGATCTCCAATTCACCGACGCCGGAGCCGAGCGACAACATCTGGCGTTTCGAGCCGACCCCGCGGATCTCGACCTACATCACCGCGCTGATCGTCGGCCCGTACCACAGCGTGCACAGCACCTACGAGAAGGACGGGCGGACGGTGCCGCTGGGCATCTACTGCCGGCCGTCGCTGGCCGAGCACCTGGACGCCGACGAGATCTTCGCGGTCACCCGGCAGGGCTTCGAGTGGTTCCAGGAGAAGTTCGACTACGCCTACCCGTTCGCGAAGTACGACCAGCTCTTCGTGCCGGAGTTCAACGCCGGCGCGATGGAGAACGCGGGCGCGGTGACCATCCGCGACCAGTACGTCTTCCGGTCCAAGGTGACGGACGCGGCGTACGAGGTGCGGGCGGAGACGATCCTGCACGAGCTGGCGCACATGTGGTTCGGCGACCTGGTCACCATGGAGTGGTGGAACGACCTGTGGCTGAACGAGTCGTTCGCCACCTACACCTCGATCGCCTGCCAGGCCTACGCCCCGGGCTCGAAGTGGCCGCACTCCTGGACCACGTTCGCCAACTCCATGAAGACCTGGGCCTACCGGCAGGACCAGCTGCCGTCCACCCACCCGATCATGGCCGAGATCAATGACCTCGACGACGTCCTGGTCAACTTCGACGGCATCACCTACGCCAAGGGCGCCAGCGTCCTCAAGCAGCTGGTCGCCTACGTCGGCAGGGACGAGTTCTTCCAGGGCGTGCAGGCCTACTTCAAGGCGCACGCCTACAAGAACACCCGGCTGTCGGATCTGCTGAGCGCGCTGGAGAAGACCTCCGGCCGGGACCTGAAGACCTGGTCGAAGAAGTGGCTGGAGACCGCCGGGATCAACATCCTGCGGCCGGAGATCGAGGTGGACGGGGCCGGCGTCATCACCTCCTTCGCGGTGAAGCAGGAGGCCCCGGCGCTGCCGGCCGGCGCCAAGGGCGAGCCCGTGCTGCGCCCGCACCGGATCGCGATCGGCGCCTACGAGCTGCGGGACGGCAAGCTGGTGCGCACCGAGCGGATCGAGCTGGACGTGGACGGTGCGCTGACGCCCGTACCGCAGCTGGTGGGCAAGGAGCGGCCGGCCGTGCTGCTGCTCAACGACGACGACCTGTCGTACGCCAAGGTCCGGCTGGACGAGGAGTCGCTGAAGGTCGTCACCGAACACCTCGGCGACTTCACCGAGTCGCTGCCGCGTGCCCTGTCGTGGGCGTCGGCCTGGGACATGACGCGGGACGCCGAACTCCCCGCCCGGGACTACCTGTCGCTGGTGCTGTCCGGCATCGGCAAGGAGTCGGACATCGGCGTCGTCCAGTCGCTGCACCGCCAGGTGAAGCTGGCGCTGGACCTGTACGCGGCGCCGGAGTGGCGCGAGACGGGTCTGACGACCTGGACCGCGGCGGCGCTGGAGCAGCTGCGGGCCGCCGAGCCGGGCAGCGACCACCAGCTGGCGTGGGCCCGCGCGTTCGCCGCCTCGGCCCGCACGGATGCCCAACTGGACCTGCTGCAGGGCCTGTTGGACGGTACGGAGGAGATCTCCGGGCTGGCCGTGGACACCGAGCTGCGCTGGTCGCTGCTGCAGCGGCTGGCGGCCACCGGCCGGGCCGACGAGAAGGCCATCGCCGCGGAGCTGGAGCGGGACAAGACCTCCGCGGGCGAGCGGCACGCCGCGACGGCGCGCGCGGCGCGTCCCACGGCGGAGGCGAAGGCCGAGGCCTGGGCCTCGGTCGTGGAGTCGGACAAGCTCCCCAACTCCCTGCAGGAGGCCGTCATCGGCGGCTTCGTCCAGCCGGACCAGCGGGAGCTGCTGGCGCCGTACACCGAGAAGTACTTCGCCGCGGTGAAGGACATCTGGAACTCCCGCAGCCATGAGATGGCGCAGCAGATCGTGGTGGGCCACTACCCGGCGCTCCAGGTCTCACAGGAGACCCTGGACACCACGGACGCCTGGCTGGCCTCGTCCGAGCCGACCCCGGCGCTGCGCCGGCTGATGACCGAGTCGCGGGCCGGGATCGAGCGGGCGCTGAAGGCGCAGCGGGCCGACGCGGCGTCCTGACGTCCCCCGTGGTGGTGGCCGGGGGGGGGGGGGTTTTTTAGCCCCCCCCCCCCCCCCCCCCCCCCCCCGCGGCGGGGGCAAAAAGGGGGGGGGGGGCGGCCGGGGGGGGGGGCGATAGC
>NZ_JBHYPE010000077.1:0-16804 GCF_042746015.1 Streptomyces sp. NPDC058773 | reverse complement strand
CCGCAGCCGCGCCGCCATACCGGAGGAGTAGGTCCGCATCGGCAGCGAGATGAAGTCGCCCTTCTCGTTGATGCCGGAGAAGTCGACGATGCCCTCGTAGCGCTCCCGGACCTGCTCCCGGGACATGCCCATGGCCAGACCGCCCAGCAGGACGTTCTTCTCGCCGGTCAGGTCGTTCATCAACGCCGCGTTGACGCCCAGAAGCGAAGGCTGGCCGTGGGTGTAGACCTTGCCGCGCTCCGCGGGCAGCAGACCGGCGACCGCCTTGAGCAGCGTCGACTTGCCCGAACCGTTGGAGCCGATCAGGCCGATCGACTCGCCCCGGTAGGCGGTGAAGGACACCCCCTTGACCGCATGTACCTCGCGCACCCCCGAAGAGGGCTTGCGGCGCACGATGCGGTTCAGGGCCGCGGTGGCACTGCCCTTGCCCGCGCCCGTGCCGTAGACCCGGTAGACGATGTGCAGATCGTCCGCGATCACCGTCGGAACCCGCTCCGCGGCCGCCTCGGTCGGCTGGACGCCGTTGTTCTGCTCAGCCACGTCCGTACCGCTCCTCAGCCTTCCAGAAGTACACAAAGCCCAGGACGCCCATCACCAGCGCCCAGCCTCCGGCGAACGCCCAGACATGCGGCGGCAGCTGATTCGCGGTGAAGCTGTCGATCAGCGCGAAGCGCATCAGGTCGATGTAGATCGCGGCCGGGTTGGCGTTGAGCAGGACCTCCACGAACGCCGGGACGTGCTTGCCCTTGAGGATCAGGTCGATGCTGAACATCACGCCGGACGCGTACATCCACGTCCGCATGATGAACGGCATCAGCTGCGCCAGGTCCGGCGTCTTGGAGCCCAGCCGCGCCATCACCATCGCCAGGCCCGTGTTGAACACGAACTGCAGCGCCAGCGCCGGAATGACCAGCAGCCACGACCACGTCGGCAGCTGTCCGAAGCCCAGCAGGATGAGGACCAGCACACCCATGGAGAAGAACAGCTGCTGGAGCTGCATCAGGCAGAACGAGATCGGCAGGCAGGCGCGCGGGAAGTGCAGCGCCCGCACCAGGCCGAGGTTGCCGGAGATCGCCCGGGTACCGGCCATCACCGAGCTCTGGGTGAAGGTGAAGATGAAGACACCGGTCACCAGGAACGGGACGAAGTCGGGGACGCCCTTCCTCGTGCCGATCAGCAGGCCGAAGATCAAGTAGTACACGAGCGCGTTCAGCAGCGGCGTCGCCACCTGCCAGACCTGTCCCAGCTTGGCCTGGCTGTACTGCGCCGTCAGCTTGGCGCTGGCGAAGGCGGAGATGAAATGCCGCCGGGCCCACAGCTGCTGGACGTACTCCGGAAGTCCGGGGCGGGCCCCGCTCTGCGAGAGCCCGTACTTCTGGGCACGCTGAGCGGCGGTGAGCCCTTCATCGGAAGCTGGCGGGGCACTCATGGCGACCGCACTGTCGTGCGTGGTCTCGCTCACAGTTGACACTTTCGTCCTCAAGGTGCGCTGCCGGGGCCACGCCCCGGCTCGCGCCTGATGCTCTCAGATACGAGCTTGTCAGATGACGGGAGGGCGGCCCAGTCGGGTCAGTCGCCAAACGGTAGCCCACTTCATGGGGCGCCTGGGACCGCACGGCGTGACGCAGCCCTCCTTGAACCCGCCCAGCCAGGCCCGCAGTGCCGGTCGCGAGGGCCGGCGGGCGAGGGTGAGGAGGAACCAGACACCGAGATAGACCGGAACCAACAGGGCGGGGAGGTTGCGGCGGGCCAGCCACACCCGGTTACGGGCCACCATCCGGTGGTAGACCGCGTGCCGGGCCGGTGCCGTCGTCGGGTGGAAGAGGACCATGTCCGACCGGTAGTCGATCTGCCAGCCCGCGTCCAGCGCGCGCCAGGCCAGATCGGTCTCCTCATGGGCGTAGAAGAAGTCGTCGGGCAGTCCGCCGACCTCCTCGAAGACATGGGTACGGACCGCGTTCGCACCACCGAGGAAGGTGGTGACCCGCGACGACCGCATCGGGTCCGAGGCGCGCAGCCGCGGGACGTGCCGGCGCTGGGTCTCGCCGGTGTCCGGGTCCGCGATCCGGAAGCTGATGATGCCGAGCTCCGGGTCGGCGGCGAACGCCTCGCGGCACAGTTCGGCGGTGTCCTCCCTGGCCAGCAGCCCGTCGTCGTCGAGGAAGAGCAGCACATCGACGTCGCTGCCGCCGGGGCCGAACGCCTCGATGCCGACATTGCGGCCGGCCGGGATGCCGACGTTCTCCGGCAGCTCGACCGTCCGTACGCCCTCGGGGAGCTCGGGCAGCGGCGAACCGTTGCCCACGACGACGATCTCGATCGGGTCGCCGTTCTGCTTGGCGACCGAGTCCAGCAGCGCGCGCAGCTCCTCGGGGCGGTTGCCCATCGTCAGGACAACCGCACCGATTCGCATTCGGGACGCCCCCGTCACTTGAGCCTGCTGGAGGCGAGGATGGACACGAGGTGGAGCAGCGTCTGCAGCAGCGCGATGCCGGCGAGCACCGCGACGCCGAGACGGGAGAAGAACAGGTCGCCCCGGATCTGGTCCAGGACCGCCAGGACCAGGATCAGCAGGGACGCCTCGATACCGAGGATGAGCCGGTGGAACTTCAGCGCCCCGGCCGCCTTACGGGCCAGCGCCATGCCGGAGGAGCGCGGCTCGGAGGCCGACTCCTTGACCGGCGGCAGCCCGCCCTGGTGACGGGCGACGCCGACCAGGTCGGTCTCCGCCTTGATCAGGATCGCGCCGAGCGCGGCGAGGGTGCCGAGGAAGGCCCACAGCCAGTCGATCCGGCCGGAGCCCCACAGGTCGGCGGCGCGCAGGCCGAAGCCGACCAGGACCGCGGCGTCGCACAGGTAGGCGCCGACCCGGTCCAGGTAGACCCCGCCGAGCGAGAACTGCTTCTTCCAGCGGGCGACCTCGCCGTCGACACAGTCGAGCAGCAGGTACAGCTGGACCATCAGCACACCGAGCACGGCGCCCGCGATCCCCGGCACCAGCAGTGCCGGGGCGGCGAGGACGCCGAAAACGGTCATCAGGTAGGTCAGCTGGTTGGGCGTGACCTTGGTGTTCACCAGGTGCCGGTCGATGCGCAGGGAGATCTCGCGCATGTAGAGGCGACCGCCCCAGTGCTCACCGCTGCGCCGGTCCTTGACACCCTCGGGGTGCACGACCGGGCGGAGTTCAGCTACTGACGGCTTGTGCATAGTCGGCGTAAGCGTCCCTGATCTGGTCGGTGGACAGGTCGAGGTGCTCCAGGATGGTGTAGCGCCCCGGGCGGGTCTTGGGTGCGTACTCGACGGCCTGGACGAATTCCTCGTCGGTGAAGCCGATCTCTCCCGGCGTGACCGGCAGGCCGTGCCGGCGCAGCACCTCGACCATCAGGTCCCGGGTCTCCTTGTCCCCGCGCAGATGCGTGGCGAAGGCGGCGGCGAGGCCGCACTGCTCGCCATGGCTGGCCGCGCGCTTGGGGAAGAGGATGTCCAGGGCGTGATTGATCTCGTGGCAGGCGCCGGACGCCGGACGGCTGTCGCCGGCCACCGACATCGAGATGCCGGTGAGGACCAGGCCCTCGGCGAGCACCTGCAGGAAGCTGTCGTCGCCGACTCCCCCGGGGTGCCGCAGCACGGCCTCGCCGGCCTGGCGCGCCATGGCGGCGGCCAGCCCGTCGATCGCCTCGCCGGTCTCGCGGTGGGAGAGCTCCCAGTCCGCGACCGCGGAGATGTTGGAGATCGCGTCACCGATACCGGAGCGGACGAACCGGACCGGGGCCTCGCGGATGATGTCGAGGTCGATCACCACGGCGATCGGGTTCGGCACACCGTAGGAGCCGCGGCCCGCGTCGTTGTCCAGCGTGGCCACCGGCGAGCACAGGCCGTCGTGCGACAGGTTCGTCGCGACGGCGACCAGCGGCAGGCCGATGCGCGCCGCGGCGAACTTGGCGCAGTCGATGATCTTGCCGCCGCCGAGGCCCACGACCGCGTCGTAGTGCCCCTTCTTCATGGCGTCGGCGAGCTTGATCGCTTCGTCCAGGGTGCCGCCGCCGACCTCGTACCACTCGGCGCCCGGCAGCGCGGGGGACAGCCGCTCGCGCAGCCGTGCCCCCGAACCGCCGCTGATCGCGATGGCGAGCTTGCCGGACGCGGAGATGCGCTGATCGGCCAGCAGGCCCGCCAGGTCGTCCAGGGCACCGGCGTTGATGTCAACGACGACCGGGGACGGGATGAGGCGGGTCAGTACTGGCATGCGATGTCACGGCCCTTCGCCAGGTCGTCGTGGTTGTCGATCTCGACCCACTTGACGTCGCCGATGGGGGCCACGTCCACCTGGAAGCCGCGGTTGACCAGCTCCTGGTAGCCGTCCTCGTAGTAGAGGTCGGGGTCGCGCTCGAAGGTGGTCTTCAGCGCGTCGGCCAGCTCCTCGGCCGCCGAACCCTCGATGAGGGTGACGCCGATGTACTCACCGGTCGCCTCGGCCGGGTCCATCAGCTTGGTGATCTTCTGGACGCCCTTGGCGGGGTCCACGACGACCTTCATCTCCTCGTCGGCCAGCTGCTTGACCGTGTCGAGGGCGAGGATGATCTTCTGGCCGTTGCCGCGGGCGGCGAGCAGGGTCTTCTCGACGGAGACCGGGTGCACGGTGTCGCCGTTGGCGAGGATCACATCGTGCTTGATGGCGTCACGACCGCACCACAGGGAGTAGGCGTTGTTCCACTCCTCGGCCTTGTCGTTGTCGATGAGGGTGAGCTTGAGGCCGTACTTCTGCTCCAGGGCCTCCTTGCGCTCGTAGACGGCTTCCTTGCGGTAGCCGACGATGATCGCGACCTCGGTCAGGCCGATCTCGGCGAAGTTGCCGAGGGTCAGGTCGAGGATGGTCGTGTCCCCGTCGACCGGCACCAGAGCCTTGGGCAGGGTGTCGGTGTAGGGGCGCAGACGCCGTCCGGCGCCGGCAGCCAGCACGAGGCCGATCATGCGGGTTCTCCTTCATCGTGTACGGCGGGTGCTTGGGAGAACACCCAGAAGCGGATGCTCTCGATGAGCACCAGCAGCGCCAGGACCACAGCAAGGGCCGTCAGCGCGATTGTGAAACCTGAGGGGGACAGCGCGGCGGCCAGGACGGTGACCAGCAGGACCCGTCCCTCATGTCCGCCGGTCGCCCGGACCAGCCACCGCGGAGGGGCTCCGGTGCCACCGCGGATGCGGTAGACCGTGTCGTAGTGATGGTAGGCGACCGCCGCGACCAGCCCGAACGCCGCGGGCAGCGCCCCGGGGACGTCCGCGCGGGCGGCCAGCACCAGGATCGTGACGTACTCGCCGGCCCGGAAGAAGGGCGGCACGAGCCAGTCGAGGGCGCCCTTGAGCGGCCGGGACACCGCCGCGCCGGCCAGCAGCGCGGAGCAGGCGGCGACGCCGACGGTGAGCCAGGACGCGGGGTCGTCCTCGAAGATCACCCAGACCAGCAACACCGCGGCCGAGAGAAACGCCATAACGGGCGCCAGGTAGGAACCGGTCCGGCCGCGGCCGCGCGCACCGGCGGCGATCAGCTCGGCGACCGGCCCGGAGTCGGCGAGGTCGGCCAGCGCCCGGGCGGCGCGGTCGGTGCGCCGGGCCCGGCGGGTCAGCGAGCGCAGCACCCGGCCGGCCGTGGTGTAGCAGGCGGCCAGCGCACAGCCGATGAGCAGGGCATAGAAGACCGTACGCGGGGTGGTCAGCGCGGTGAGCACCGCGATCATGGCCCATCGCTCACCGATCGGCAGCACGATCATCCGGCGCACCCAGACCGTCCAGCCGACGCTGTCGAGCTTGCCGGAGAGCGCGGCGGTGGGGCTGGTGTTGGCGGTGGCGTCGTGGTTCGCCTCGTTGAAGGAGAAGTCGACGACATGGCGGCAGGTCATCAGGACCATCGCGCCCAGCGCCAGCGCCCATACGTCGTCCCCGCCACGGGCCGCCCCGAGGGCGAGGCCCGCGTAGTACGCGTACTCCTTGGCCCGGTCGAAGGTGGCGTCCAGCCAGGCGCCCATCGTCGAGTACTGCAGCGAGTAGCGGGCGAGCTGCCCGTCGGTGCAGTCCAGGACGAAGGAGAAGAGCAGCAGGAAGCCGGCGGCGAGGAAGCCGCCGCGGGTTCCGGTGGCCGCGCAGCCGGCCGCGATCAGCGCGGTGAGCAGGGACGCGGTGGTGACCTGGTTCGGGGTGAGCCCGCGCCGCGCGCACCAGCGGGCCAGGTAGCGGGAGTACGGGCTGATGCCGTACGTGGTGAAGAACCCGTCGCGGGACTTCACGGCGGTGCGCAGCCGTACCGCCTCGTCGTCGACGGCGGCGACGGCCTCCTGTGCCTCCTCGCGCTGCGCCGGGGTGAGCGCGACGGTGGCGACCAGGCTGCCCAGCTCGACGCGGTGCAGCCCGGCCTCGTCGCGGTCGAGGGACTCGGTGAGGGTGTCGGTGAGGACGTCCGTGAGGTGCGCGGTGCCGGCGCCGACCGGGATCCGGCCGACCGCGCGGGCCAGCGCGGCGCGGGCCTCGGGCTGCGCGGTGAGCGCGCCGGGCACGGCCGCGGCCGGGAAACGGGGATCGGTCAGCGCCAGCCGCAAGGCGTGCAGATGACCGACGAAGCGGGGGTCGACGACGGCGACCCGCTCGCCGGCGGGCACCGCGTTGATCAGCTCGGCGGCGGCCGCGGGATCGTTCGCCGTGTGGACGTCAAAGCCCAGCGCGCGCAGGTCGGCTTCGAGCGGCGACCCGGCGACCGGCGGACCGGTGAGGATGGCGGTCGACAGACGAACTCACTCCTTGGATGCTGACAAGGCAGCACGGACGGTTCGTGATCGATCCGCATTCGATACGAACTACCCGGGCAGCGGGCGTGGCACACCTCGCCCCTGGGCGGGCCGGGAGGCACGTCGGCAGAGGCTATCGGATCGCCGGATGCGGCCGTTCACCGCGCATTCACCGCACGATCGAGTGACCGACGGCTGCGCCTGCCGCGATCATCATGGTGGATCGGGTGGCGCATGAACAACTGGCGAGCAGGCCCGGGACCCGATCCGGTGCCGGTTATGAGCGGGCTGGTCACGGGGCGGGCGGGTTGTGCCGGGGCCGGTGTGGTGAGAGCCATCCCAGGTCCGTCCGTGATCGCCGTACGCGGTGCCGGCAGCGCGCCGGGGACGGAGCGCCCGGCAGCGGATGTGGCCCCTCTCACGGCGGGCGCGCCCGGTGGCCGCCGCGCCCGCATGTCGCGCCGCGCACCCGCTGTGCCGCTGATGGGCGCCTGGCTAGGGCAGACTTGGCGTCGAAGACCGACGACAAGGATGGGCATGCCGATCACACCTGCCAACGGACAGACCGCCGGGGACCCGGCGGTGAGCACACCGGGCGGCACCGCCGAACCGATCATGCTGGAGCTGGTCGACGAGGACGGTACGACGATCGGCACCGCGGAGAAGCTCGCGGCCCACCAGCCCCCCGGGCAGCTGCACCGGGCGTTCTCGGTCTTCCTCTTCGACGAGAAGGGGCGGCTGCTGCTCCAGCGCCGGGCGCTGGGGAAGTACCACTCCCCCGGCGTGTGGTCCAACACCTGCTGCGGCCACCCGTACCCCGGCGAGGCACCGTTCGCGGCCGCCGCCCGCAGGACCGCGGAAGAGCTGGGTGTCGCCCCCTCCCTGCTGGCCGAGGCCGGCACGGTCCGTTACAACCATCCCGACCCGGCGTCCGGCCTCGTGGAGCAGGAGTACAACCACCTGTTCGTCGGGCTGGTGCGGGCGGAGCCGTCGCCGGACCCCGACGAGATCGGCGAGATCGCCTTCGTGACGCCGGAGGAGCTGACCGAGCGGCATGCCGCGGCACCGTTCTCCGCGTGGTTCATGACCGTGCTGGATGCGGCCCGGCCGGCGGTGCGCGAGCTCACCGGAGGGGCCGCGGGCTGGTAGCCGGCGGGGTGAGCGGCAGCTCGGCCCAGATGGCCTTGCCGCCGTTCCCGGTGTGTTCGACACCGCATTTGCCGCCCACCTCCGCGGTGAGCGTCTTGACCAGCCACAGTCCGCGGCCGCCGAGATCACCCTGATCCGCCTCCAGTGCCTTGGGGCGGTAGGGGTGGTCGTCCTCGACCGCGAGCCGTAGCCAGTTCGCCCCGAGGGTGAGCTGTACGGCGATCCGGGGCGAGAGCAGGGCGGCGTGCCGGACGGCGTTGGTGACGAGTTCGGAGACGATGAGCAGCAGGCCGTCCGTGATCGTGGCGGCGACGGGCACACACTGTTCGGCGAGCAGATCCCGGACCGCGTGCCGCGCCTGCGGCACCGAGGCCTCCAGTGCCGGGGCGGTGAACCGCCAGACACCTTCGTACGCGAGCGGGGAGGTCAGCTCTTCGGGGGGTTCTGCGGGGGGTCCGGAAGGCATCCTCACAGGAAGAGTGTTGGGAATGCGTTGGTCCGGACCGGCCTGCTGAACACAAGTCAGCGTCTATCGACGCCTTTTGGCCGATTCCGAGTGGTTCACGCGGCCCGGAGACCGGACCTGTTCCGTTGTGCCACGTTCACGGACCGCCACGCACGGACCGCCGAACGTTCCGCGCCATCGGGGCGGTCCGCGAAGCACCGCCCCGGGACCACGTAAGACAGCAGGCCCGATGCCTGAGCACCGGACCTGCTGTTCTTCAGTAGCGGGGACAGGATTTGAACCTGCGACCTCTGGGTTATGAGCCCAGCGAGCTACCGAGCTGCTCCACCCCGCGTCGGTGAACACCACCCTACGGGTCGGCGGCCCCAGGGCCAAATCGATAATCACGACGGGGGCCGGGGCCGTGGCACCACGGGTCGCGAGGTCCACGGGCCCCGAGGGCCGCCGGCCCCGGACGTCCTCACACCGCGCGGTCGGTGATCCGTCCGCCGTCGACCTCGATACGGCGGGTGGTGTGCACCGCTTCGAGCATCCGGCGGTCGTGGGTGACCAGCAGCAGGGTGCCAGGGTAGGAGGCGAGCGCGGACTCCAGCTGCTCGATGGCCGGCAGATCGAGATGGTTGGTCGGCTCGTCCAGGACCAGGAGGTTGACCCCGCGGCCCTGGAGGAGGGCCAGTGCGGCACGGGTCCGCTCCCCCGGCGAGAGGGTGCGCGCCGGGCGCAGCACATGTGCCGCCTTCAGCCCGAACTTCGCGAGCAGGGTGCGCACATCGGCGGGCGACAGCTCCGGTACGGCGGCCCGGAAGGCGTCCATCAGCGGATCGTCGCCGAGGAACAGCCCCCGCGCCTGGTCGACCTCGCCGACGACCACGCCGGGGCCGAGCGCCGACTGGCCGGCGTCCAGCGGGAGCCGGCCGAGGAGGGCGGCGAGCAGGGTGGACTTGCCGGAGCCGTTGGGGCCGGTGATGGCGACCCGGTCCGCCCAGTCGATCTGGAGGTCCACCGGGCCGAAGCGGAAGTCGCCGCGTTGGGCGCCGGCACCGCGCAGCGTGGCCACGACCGCGCCGGCCCGGGGCGCGGCGGCGATCTCCATCCGCAGCTCCCACTCCTTGCGCGGCTCCTCGACGACATCGAGACGCTCGATCAGGCGCTGGGTCTGCTTGGCCTTGGCGGCCTGCTTCTCGGTGGCCTCCACCCGGGCCTTACGGCCGATCTTGTCGTTGTCCGGGGCCTTGCGGCGGGCGTTCTTGACGCCCTTCTCCATCCAGTTGCGCTGGGTGTGTGCACGGGTCTCCAGCGCGGCCTTGGTGTCGGCGTACTCCTCGTACTGCTCCCGCGCATGGCGCCGGGCCCGCTCGCGCTCCTCCAGGTAGGAGGTGTAGCCACCGCCGTAGGTGTTGACCTGCTGCTGGGCCAGGTCGAGTTCGACGACGCGGTTGACCGTACGGGCCAGGAACTCGCGGTCGTGGCTGACCAGGACGGTGCCGGCGCGCAGCCCGGTGACGAAGGATTCCAGCCGACCCAGGCCGTCCAGGTCGAGGTCGTTGGTCGGCTCGTCCAGCAGGAAGACGTCGTAACGGGAGAGCAGCAGTGAGGCGAGCGAGGCGCGGGCGGCCTGGCCGCCGGAGAGTGTGGTCATCGGCTGGTCGAGGCCGACGGTCAGGCCGAGCTGGGCCGCGGTCTCCTCGGCGCGTTCGTCGAGGTCGGCGGCGCCCAGGGCCAGCCAGCGCTCCAGCGCGGCGGCGTACGCGTCGTCCGCGCCGGGCCGCTCCTCGACCAGCGCCTGGGTGGCGGTGTCCAGCGCGAACTGGGCGTCGGTGACGCCGGTACGGCGGGCGAGGAAGGCCCGTACGGTCTCTCCCGGACGGCGGTCGGGCTCCTGCGGGAGGTGGCCGACGGTGGCGGTGGGCGGGCCGAGTGCGAGGGTGCCCTCCTCCGGGGTGTTCAGGCCGGCGAGCAGGCGCAGCAGGGTGGACTTGCCCGCCCCGTTGGCGCCGACGAGGCCGATCACGTCCCCGGGGGCGACGACCAGATCGAGGCCGGAGAACAGGACGCGCTCGCCATGGCCGGCGGCGAGGTCTTTGGCGACGAGGGTTGCTGACATCAGGCCGCCGATCGTATCGGGCCGGGCCCTGAGCGGCGCTCTAATATCCGGGGCATGGAACCCGGTCTCACGACACACGTCAGCGACGGCACCGCGACCGTCACCATCAGCAACACCGGCAAGCGGAATGCGATGACGGTGCAGATGTGGCGGGATCTGCCGCCGCTGCTGGAGCGGCTGGCGGGCGATCGCTCCGTACGGTCGCTGGTGTTGACCGGTGAGGGCGGGACGTTCTGCGCGGGCGCCGACATCGGGGCGCTGCGCGAGGGGGCCGCCGAGTCGCAGGGGCTGGCGGTGGCGGCGGAGGAGGCGCTCGCGGCGTTCCCCGGGCCGACACTGGCGGCGATACGCGGCTACTGCGTGGGCGGCGGCGCCCAGTTGGCGGCCGCCTGTGATCTGCGGTTCGCGGAGGAGGGCGCGCGGTTCGGGGTGACGCCGGCCAAGCTCGGGGTGGCCTATCCGGCGTCCGCCACCCGGCGGCTGGTCCGGCTGGTCGGGCTCTCCGCCGCCAAGTACCTGCTGTTCTCCGGGGAGTTGATCGACTGTGCGCGGGCGCTCCGTACCGGTCTGGTGGACGAGGTGCTGGCCGAGGGGGAGCTGGGCAAGCGGGTGGCGGAGTTCTCGGCCGTCCTCGCGAGCCGGTCGCTGCTGACCCAGACCGCGGCGAAGGAGCTGGCGAACGGGGCCTGGGACGTACCGCCCGCCGAGGCCGAGGAGCGCGGCGCGTACTGGGCCGCGCAGGCGCGCGCGAGCGGCGACACCGCGGAGGGTGCCGCCGCCTTTCTGGAGCGCCGGGCGCCGCGCTTCACCTGGCGGGCGGGCTGAGGCCCTGGCAGAGGTGCCGGCGGCCGCGGGTGGCCCGCTCCTGCTCCCCCGCTCCCCTACTGCTCGCCCGTCAGCACGAACCGGCTGAGGTCCCGCATTGCCGCGGTGACCTCGGCCGGGGCCTTGTCCGGGGAGCCCGCGTCGTAGGGCGGCCGGGGGTCGTACTCGATGCCGAGCTGGATCGTCTGGGCCGCGGCGTCCCCGGCGATCCGGCCGGCCAGCGTCAGCCCCATGTCGATACCGGCCGAGACACCGGCCGCCGTGACGTATTTGCCGTCGATGACCACCCGCTCCCCGGTCGGCTCGGCGCCGAGGCCGGGCAGCTGGTCCAGCGCGAGCCAGTGGGAGGTCGCCCGGCGCCCGCGGAGCAGACCGGCGGCGCCGAGGAGCAGCGAACCGGTGCACACCGAGGTGGTCCAGGTGGTGTGGGCGTCCACGGCGCGGAGCCACTCGTGCAGCGGGCCGTCAGTCATGTGGGCGAGCTGCCCGGGGCCGCCGGGCACGACGAGGATGTCCGGCGCGGTGACCTCGTCCAGCGTGGCGTCGGCGACCAGCCCGAGCGAGCCGAGGTCGCTGCGGTACGGGCCGGTGCGCTCGCCGACGAACACCGCCTCCGCGCCCGGCAGCCGGCTGAGGGTGTCGTAGGGGCCGATGGCGTCCAGCGTGGTGAAGCGGTCGTAGAGAAGGATGGCGAGCTGCATCTTCGGTTCCTGTCGTCGGTGGGCCGTGGCCCGGGTGCGGTGTCAGGCGGTGGGTACGGGCGGGGCGGCCGGCTGGAAGCGGCGGCGGTATTCGGCCGGGGAGGCGCCCAGCACGCGGAGGAAGGCGCGGCGCATCGCCTCGGGAGTGCCGTAGCCGCAGCGGCGCGCCACCTGCCCGATGCCGTCGACGGTGTCCTCCAGGCACCGGCGGGCGGCCTCCAGCCGGACCCGGTCGACATAGCGTCCCGGCGTCATCCCGGTCTCCTCGCGAAACGCCCGCGCGAAGTGCCGCGGGGAGAGGCTCGCGCGCTCCGCGAGGGCGTCGACGGAGAGGTCCGCCTGCGGGTTCTCGGTGATCCACTGCTGGACGTCGCGCAGCGGGCGGCGCTGTGCGGTCTGGGCGGCGAGCTGGGCGCTGAACTGGGTCTGGTTGCCCGGACGCCGCAGAAAGACGACCAGATGCCGGGCGATGGTCAGCGCGAGGTCGCGGCCGAGATCCTCCTCCACCAGGGCCAGCGCGAGGTCGATCCCGGCCGTCACGCCCGCGGAGGTGGCCAGGTCGCCGTCCCGTACGTAGATCGGCTCGGGTTCGACCCGCACCGCGGGGAAGCGCTCGGCGAGTGTGCCGCAGAGCATCCAGTGGGTCGTCGCCCGGCGGCCGTCCAGCAGCCCGGCCTCGGCCAGCAGCAGCGCTCCGCTGCACACCGAGACCTTCCGCCGGGCGCGCGGGGCGTGTGCGCGCAGCCAGTCGATCAGCCGGGGGTCGGGGTGACGGGTGCCCTGGCCGCCGGGGACCAGCAGGGTGTGCGGCGGTGCGGCGTCCCCCAGGGTGAGGTCGGGGACGAGCGTCAGCCCGCTGGTGGTGCGGACCGGGGCGCCGTCAAGACTGGCGGTGCGGATCCGGTAGCCGCCCGGGACGGCCAGGGCCGCACCGTTGAAGACATCGAGCGGTCCGCAGACGTCGAGGGCCTGCACACCGTCGAAGAGAACGACGAGCACATCGCGCTGTTCCATACCGTCCATCCTGCGCAGCGGCGCCGATGGCGGCAATGACGGAAATCCCACCTTTCCTGCCATGGGCGGGCGGCCGAGGGCGCCGGAAGGCGTCATCCCGGCCCCTGGAGAGAGTCCATACCGACGGGTCGGTACCCTGCGCGTATGACCTCTTCCAGCGCACTGCCCGACAAGGCCGGCCGCACCTGCCACAACGTCATCAACCCGTTCCACTCCACGCACTACTTCGCGCCGGAGCTGTCCGGGGAGATGGCGAAGCTCGGCCTGGAGCACCGCAGCGCCGCCTACTTCGCCTGCCGCGGCGCGGCCATGGGCGCCGTGGGCCCCGGCACCGTCACGGCGACCTTCTACAACTTCAAGCACGAACTCATCGCGCAGCACGTTCCGCACATCTGGACCGTCACCACGCCGCAGCAGGTGCTCGACGCCCGGCTGCGCGCCGCGGACGCCACGCTGCGCCGGCTGCTCGGCCCGGAGGCCGTGGAGTCCGCGGAGATGGCGGAGGCGGCGAAGCTCGCGCTGCACGCCGCCGAGGCCTGCACCCGCCGGGCCCGGCCGCTGTACGCCGCGCACGCCGATCTGCCGGTGCCGCAGGCCCCGCACCTGGCCTACTGGCACGCCGCGACACTGCTGCGGGAACATCGCGGCGACGGCCACCTGATAGCGCTCCTGGACGCGGAGTTGGACGGACTGGAGGCGTTGGTCACCCATACGGCCAGCGGCCGGGGCATGAGCCACAAGGGCGTCATGGTCACCCGCGGCTGGTCGGAGGAGGACTGGCAGGACGCGCAGGAGCGGCTGCGGTCCCGGGGGATCCTGGACGCCGAGGGCGAGCTGACCGAGGCCGGCATCCTGCTGCGCAAGGAGCTGGAGCGGACGACCGACCGTCTGGACCGGGCGCCGTACGAGCACCTGGGCGCCGAGGGCGTGGCCCGGCTCACCGAGCTGGCGACCGGCTTCACCACCACGGTCATGAACGCCGGGGCGTTCCCCGCGGAGCTGTTCGGCAAGTGACCCGGAACGTCCCGGTGCGTTCCGGTACGTAAGGCTCCCTCAGGGGCGGGCCCCGTGGCCGCCGGGGTGTGTGCACCGTCGCGCACCCCGGCGCCAGGGGTGTCCGCCGCGCCCTTCCCGGCTTCCGGGCGGACCGGTTGACGCCGTGGACACCCCCGGCGGCCGGGCGGCGCGACAGTCCGGCGCGCCACCCGGCACAATGCAGGCTCAAGCAAGCGCTGGAAGGCGGGTCTGGATCAACGTGACGGCATCCACTGAGCCCATCGGGGCCCTCGGGTCCATCGAAGCGAGGATCGCCGGGGAGCTCGGCGTCAAGGAGCGGCAGGTGAAGGCCGCGGTCGAACTGCTCGACGGCGGCTCGACCGTCCCGTTCATCGCCCGCTACCGCAAGGAAGCCACCGAGATGCTCGACGACGCGCAGCTGCGCTCGCTCGAGGAGCGGCTGCGCTATCTGCGGGAGCTGGAGGAGCGGCGGACCGCGATCCTGGAGTCCGTACGGTCCCAGGGCAAGCTGGACGCCGCCCTGGAGGCGCAGATCCGCGGCGCCGACTCCAAGGCGCGGCTGGAGGACATCTACCTCCCGTTCAAGCCCAAGCGGCGCACCAAGGCGCAGATCGCGCGCGAGGCGGGTCTGGAGCCGCTCGCCGACGGGCTGCTGAGCGACCCGTCGGTGGAACCGGCCGCGGCGGCCGCGGCGTTCGTGGACGCCGACAAGGGGGTCGCCGATCCGGCCGCCGCCTTGGAGGGCGCGCGGGCAATCCTGACCGAGCGGTTCGGCGAGGACGCGGATCTCATCGGTGAGCTGCGCGAACGGATGTGGTCGCGCGGGCGGGTGGCGGCGAAGGTGCGCGAGGGCAAGGAGGAGGCCGGCGCGAAGTTCGCCGACTACTTCGACTTCGCCGAGCCGTTCACCGAACTGCCCTCGCACCGGGTGCTGGCGATGTTCCGCGGTGAGAAGGAGGAGATCCTCGACCTCACCCTGGAGCCGGAGGACCCGTCGGCGGCCACCGAGGGACCCAGCGCCTACGAGCAGTCCATCGCGCACCGCTTCGGCATCGCCGACCGCGGCCGGCCGGCCGACAAGTGGCTCAAGGACACCGTCCGCTGGGCCTGGCGCACCCGTGTCCAGGTGCACCTGGGCATCGATCTGCGGCTGCGGCTGCGGCAGGCCGCCGAGGACGAGGCGGTCCGGGTCTTCGCGTCGAACCTGCGCGATCTGCTGCTGGCGGCGCCCGCCGGTACCCGCGCCACGATGGGCCTGGATCCCGGTTTCCGTACGGGGGTGAAGGTCGCCGTGGTGGACGCGACCGGCAAGGTGGCCGCCACGGAGACCATCTACCCCCATGTGCCGCAGCAGAAGTGGGACGCCTCACTGGCCACGCTGGCGAAGCTGGCCCGTGAACACGACGTCGAGCTGATCGCGATCGGCAACGGCACCGCGTCCCGCGAGACCGACAAGCTGGCGACCGATCTGATCGCCGCCCAGCCGGAGCTGAAGCTGACCAAGGTGATGGTGTCGGAGGCCGGTGCCTCGGTGTACTCCGCTTCGGCCTTCGCCTCGCAGGAGCTGCCCGAGCTGGATGTGTCGCTGCGGGGCGCGGTGTCCATCGCCCGCCGGCTGCAGGACCCGCTGGCCGAACTGGTCAAGATCGACCCGAAGTCGATCGGGGTGGGCCAGTACCAGCACGATCTGTCCGAGGTGAAGCTGTCGCGTTCGCTGGACGCGGTGGTCGAGGACTGTGTGAACGGTGTCGGCGTGGACGTCAACACCGCCTCCGCGCCGCTGCTTTCGCGGGTCTCCGGCATCGGCTCCGGCCTCGCCGAGAACATCGTGGCGCACCGGGACAACAACGGCCCGTTCCGCTCCCGCAAGGCCCTCAAGGACGTGGCGCGGCTCGGCCCGAAGGCGTACGAGCAGTGTGCGGGCTTCCTGCGCATCCGTGGTGGCGACGACCCGCTGGACGCCTCCAGCGTGCACCCGGAGGCGTACCCGGTGGTGCGCCGGATGGTGAAGTCGGCTGGTACCGAGGTCGGTTCGCTGATCGGCAACACCACGGTGCTGCGCACCCTGAAGGCCGCGGAATTCGTCGATGACTCCTTCGGTCTGCCGACGGTGAGCGACATCCTTCAGGAGCTGGAGAAGCCGGGCCGCGACCCGCGTCCGGTCTTCAAGACCGCGACGTTCAAGGAGGGCGTGGAGAAGATCGGCGATCTCCAGCCGGGGATGCTCCTGGAAGGCGTGGTGACCAATGTCGCCGCCTTCGGGGCGTTCGTGGACGTGGGTGTCCATCAGGACGGTCTGGTCCATGTCTCGGCGATGTCGAAGAGCTTCGTCAAGGACCCGCGGGACGTGGTGAAGCCGGGCGACATCGTGCGGGTGAAGGTGCTCGATGTCGACATTCCGCGCAAGCGGATCTCGCTGACGCTGCGGCTGGACGACGAGCACGGCAAGGCCGCGCCGGCGGGCGGCGGCGAGCGGCGCGGTGGCGGCGAGCGCCGGGGCGGCAACGGCGGACCGCGCGAGGGCGGCCGGGGCGGCAACAGCGGCCCGCGCGACGGTGGCCGGGGCGGTGCGCCGCGGCAGCGGCAGGGCGGCGGCGGACCGCGCGGCGGTGACCGCCGGGGCGGCCGGGACGCCGGACCGGCCAACGACGCGATGGCGGACGCCCTGCGGCGGGCCGGGCTGCTGGGCAACGACCGCGGCGGCCGCTGAGGCAGTCGCCGGCGCACCGGCGGCAGCGGGGCCCGGCCCCCGGGC
>NZ_JBHYPE010000076.1:0-19089 GCF_042746015.1 Streptomyces sp. NPDC058773 | reverse complement strand
GGCCTGGTGTGTGGACGTAAAGCGAAGCAGTCCACACACCAGGCCCCGGAGGTCCGTCACCGCACCCGACGACCACCCGCCCGCCGCAGGCGCAACGGCGAGTCAGCCGAAAACGTGGGGAGCCACGGCGCCGCGCAGCGGACCCCGCCCGCCGCAGGCGCAACGGCGAGTCAGCCGAAAGCGTGGGGAGCCACGGCGCCGCGCAGCGGACCCCCGCCCGCCGCAGGCGCAACGGCGAGTCAGCCGAAAACGTGGGGAGCACAGCGCCGCGCAGCGGACCGGCGAGCAACCACCACGGCGGAAAAGACAAAAACGTGGGCCCAAAGCACAGCGCAGCGGAAGGCGTCAAGCAATACGGCCAAGGCGCCGCACAAGGTCCGCGAACATCCCGTCCGCCGGCTCGTCGTCGAGGATGCGGCGGACCACGTCCGCCATCCGCTCGTCGTAGGCCGCACTCACCGCCGCCAGAGCGGCGAAGTCGTGGACGAGCTGGCGCTCCAGCTCGGCGCGTGGCACGCGGCGGCCGTCCAGCCACAGCAGGGCGGTGGTTTCGGCGAGGGAGACCCAGGAGCGGACCACCAGCTCCAGGCGGGGGGCGGGGTCGGGGATGCCCAGGTGGGCCAGGATCTGTTCGTACGCGGCCTGGCGGACGCGGTCGATCATCGCGCCGGTGTGGGTGGAACCGATCGCCGGGCCGCCGCGCATCAGCGCGGAGAAGCCGGGGCCGTGCTCCGCGACGAAGTCGAAGAAGCGCTCCATGACGCGCAACAGCCGGGCGCCGAGCGGGCCTTCGTGCGGCTCGACGAAGCGGGCCGTGAGTTCCTCGGCGGCCCGTCGCAGCGCGGCCTCGTACAGCTGCTGCTTGCCGGGGAAGTAGTGGTAGACCAGCGGCCGGGAGATGCCGGCCGCCTCGGCGACCTCGTCGATCGACACATCTTCCGGGGAACGGTGGCTGAAGAGGTCCAGCGCGACAGCGATCAGCTGTTCACGCCGTTCCTCGACGCCCATTCTCCGCCGCGTCCCGGTCGTCATGCGGCTACCCTAACGACCGGGGACGCGGTGCGGAATCGGCGAAGTCATCACGGATTGAGCACAAGACGTCCACCGCGCGCCCGGGAGGCGCGGATCTGCGGGGGTCAGGGGGCGGTGGTTCGGGCGTCCGTGGGCCGCTCCTCGTCGGCGGCGGGTGTCCCGTCGAGGTCCATGACCGGGTGCAGCGCTCCCAGTAGTGCGCCGACGCACATCTCCCGCAACACGGTGCGGCTGAAGCTCTGATGCGCCAGCCAGTCCACGCAGAGCGCGCGGACGAACGTCAGCCAGCTCATCAGCGCCGCCGGTACCGCCTCATGGGGGCCGTCGCCGAGTCCCGTGGAGTCGAGCAGCCGCCGTCGCAGCTCGGTCAGTTCGTCGGTGATGACGGCCTGGATCACCGGGTCGCCTGCGAGCACCCGGTTCGCCGCGAGTACGGTGTGGCGGTTCGCCTCGAAGTAGTCGATGTGCGCGTCGAGTCCGGCGCGCAGCTGCTCGGTTACGGGGCGGGCCGGGTCGAGTTCCGTACGGGTCAGCAGCCGGTCCGCGGCCTGCTGGTAGACCGCGGCGAACAGGTCGCGCTTGTTCGGGAAGTAGCGGTACAGCAGGGCGCGGGAGACGCCGGCCCGTTCGGCGACCTCCTCCATGAACACCTCGTCGTACGGCTTCGCCGCGAAGAGCCGTGCTCCGGTGTCGAGCAACTGGCTGCGGCGCTCGGTGGGGGCGAGTCTGCGGCGTGGGGGCATGGCACCGAGGTTACTTGACACCTGTCTACTATCGGCCGTACGTTCCCATTAGTAGACAGACGTCTACTAGCCGGTGCCGAGGGGCGCCTAGGGGTGCTGAGGGCACAGAAAGGTGGCCGTGGCATGGCCGGACTTCTCAAGTGGCTGGCGCTGGCGATGGGGGCCGCCTGTGTGGCGATCGGCGCGTTCCACTTCGCGCTCGGCATCGACTCGGTGCCGGGCGAGGGCTCGGCCGGTGCCACCGTAGACAGCCGGGAGCGGTTCTACGGGGCGGTCTTCCTCGGCTACGGCCTCGCCTGGATCCGGGCGGCGCGGCAGTCGCCCATACCGGCCACGGCGGTGCGGTGGCTGGCCGGGATTTTTCTGCTGGGCGGGCTCGGGCGACTGCTGTCGATGGCCGTGCACGGATCGCCGCAGGGGTTCCAGATCGCGCTGACCGTCGTCGAACTCGCCCTGCCGCCGCTGTTCTTCCTGCTGGCACCCGCCGACGAGCGCGCGGCGACGGCCCGGCCCTCACCGCGGCGGGCCGAACGGTTGCTTCCCTAGGGCCCGTTGGCCGGGGGCGCCCGCGTCGCTCCCCCCCCCGGAGCGTCCTAGCCCAGCGGCTCGATCCGGTGGCCGTTCGCCAGCCGGCCGGTCAGTTCCGCGTGGTCGCCCGCCTTCGCCGGGACCGCCAGCAGCCGTCCCGTGGCCTGGCCGGGGACCCCGCCGGTCGCCCGGATCGAGGAGACCTGGCTGCTGCCCGCCGCCAGCAGCCACCAGCGTTTGTCGACGGCCTTCCAGAGCACCCCGGCCAGCGCCCGCGGCGCCCGGGGGCCGCAGGCCGTACCGCCCTCGGCGCGCGCCGCGACCGCGCCCGGCGCGTACGGCTGCCCGCTCGGCGCCGGCGTCTGGATCTGTGCCATCGTCCGGCTGCCCGGCCCGCGCCAGGTCTCGGCACGGGTGCACAGCCAGGCCGCGCTGCCCGCGCCCCCGGGCAGCGGCTGCCGGGCGAACTCCCAGGCGTTGACCGTACGGACCCCCTGGCCGCGCGCCACGGCCAGCTGGCAGGCCGTACGCGCCCACGCCGTACGGGCCTTGGGAGAGGTCACCCCGCCCGGCTTGCGCGGGCTGCCGTACGTGAGCCGGGCCGGGACCAGTTCGCCGAGGTCGGTCAGCAGCGGACCGCCCATCCGCAGCGCCGGCCAGGTCGTGCACTTCGCGGTGGGCCGCGCCGTCGGCACCGGATCGGTCACCCCGCTCGCCCCGACCGCCACCGGCTGCTCCACCGCCTCCGGCTTGACCAGATCGGCCAGCCGCGCCGACTTCACCCAAGGGGCGGTCAGATAGCGCACATTGCCCTGGGTGCGGCTCACCACCACCGCGGTCGCCGAAGCCGCCGCCGCGCCGTCCGTCCGCGCGAAGTCCAGCGCCGCGCCGGTGCCGTCGCTCCGGCCCTCGCCGTCCGCCGCCTCCGCATAGCGCACCACCCGCAGCCCGTCGTGGAGCAGCACCACCACGGCGTGGTCCACGACGCCCGCGAACAGCAGCTGGGCCGGGCCGGACGCCGGGCCGGCCGGGGTGCCGGGGGTTGCCGAGACCTGCACCCCGGCCCCGGGCCTGGCCCATACGGCCAGCGCCCGCCGCAGCAGCGCCCGGTCGTGGATCCGGTCGCCGCGGGCGGGCCAGGTGGCGAAGTCCTGCCGGGCGGCGCTCTTCCAGGCGGTCGCGGAGCTCACCGTCAGCTTGCCGGGGTCCAGCGCCGCCTCGGCCGCGGCATTGCGCGCGTACGGCGGGGCGGCGGCACCGTCCGGGCCCCAGCCCTCGCCCGGCAGCCCCAGCAGCGCCCCGCACACCAGTACCGCCGCGCCCGCCGCCAGCACCGCCCGGCCGTGCTGCCGCCGCCGGATCAGATCCGTCGGCCTGGCCTGGAGCGCACAGGGGTCGAACTCCGCGGACTCCAGCAGCGACCGGTCCCGGCTGCCGGCCGGGGTCGCGGCGCGCTCGGCCTCGTCCAGCGCCTCCCGGGGCCGCGCCACCCCGGCCGCCTCCAGCACCCGGCGGGTCTCCGGTGCGCTCAGCCGCTCCAGATCGCGCAGCACGAACGCCGCCCGGCCCGGTCCGGACAGCGCCGACAGCGCCTGGTCCAGCGCCAGTTCATCGGCGCCGCCGGAGCGCGGGAACAGCCGCAGGCCCCACACCTGGGGGAGCGGCGGCGGCAGCGGCAGCCAGCGGCGGGTCCGGCCGCCGGCCAGGGCGGCCCGCAGCACCCGCAGCCGGACGAAGGCGTAGCCGGGGTCGATCGCCGCGTCCGCGCCGGTGCGCGGGGCGGGCAGACCGGCCCCGCGGGTGGAGCTGCGCTGACGCGGCAGGGTCCGCTGCACCACCCCGTGGGCGGCCAGCACCCGCCGGCCGCGGCCGCGGCCGGGCGGCAGGACCAGATACGCCAGGCGGACCAGCCGGGGGTAGTGCTCCACCAGCGCCGCCTCGGCCTGCTCGACGTCGATGACGTCGCCGAACTCCTCCAGGCTGCCGGGGGCGGAGCGGTCCGGACGCCGGGGTGTCGCCTGCTGCTGTTTCTGCTGCTGCTTCACGTTCGGTGAAACGAGTGAATCCTGTGATGGTCACCGGCCCTCCCGGTACCCCGAGGGGCGCCGGGAGGGCCGGTGAGGTGCTGCCGGGAGGGCGGCTTCAGGGCTGGAGGTCGAACTCCCCGTCCCGTGCGCCGAGCACGAACGCCCGCCACTCCGCCTCGGTGTAGCGCAGCACCACATCGGGGTCCGTGGAGTTGCGCATGGCCACCGCGCCCCGCTCCAGGAAGGCGATCTCCACGGCCTCCTCGGAGTCGCCCGGGGCGCGCTGCCAGGTGGCGTCAGAGATGTCGAGGGCGTAGAGCCACTCCTTCTCAGCTGCGGCACTCATACCGTGATCCCCTCGCTCGTGGTGCGTTCCCGGGTCAGCGTACGCGGCGCTCAGGCGAGCTTCCAGCGGCGGAAAGCGGCCGTTCCGCCGTCCCCGGCGGCCGAGTTGGCGGCGGACTGGTGCAGCCCGGTGTCCTGCCGGGCGGCGGCGCCGGGGACCGTGACGGAGGCGATCTCGCGCCAGGTCGCGCCGTCGTCGCTGGAGCAGGCGCCCGTGTAGGTACCGGAGCTTTGGCGGTCCGCGCCGCGGGTCAGCCGGAGCAGTACCGGCGCGGTGATGCCGGTCAGCCGCCGGTAGGTGTCCAGGGTGCCGTCGCCGGTGGAGTCGTAGGACAGCACCACGCCGTTGGCGGGCGTCACGGACAGGTTGAGGAAGCCGAGGGCGTCCGGTGAGCCCGGGGCGGAGGCGGCCAGGCGGTTGCGGACGACGAGGCCGGCGCGGGCCCAGGGGCCGGTCGGGTCCTGGGCGGTCACCTCGACGGTGACCGTGCCGCCGGCGGTCAGGGCGGCCGGCCGGTAGACCGCGCCGAACTCCGCGGTGGCCTTCCACAGGTCCGCGCCCCCGCCGTGGATGGCGAAACGGTCCGCCAACTGGCCGAAAACCGCCGCATTGGTGGTCACCGTCCGCAGCTCCGGGTCGAGCGGACCCGCCACGAACAGGGTGCCGTGCCGCGCCGCCCGGACCCGCGGTGCGCCCTTCGGGCCGTAGTCGACGGTGAGGTCGTAGGGGAGGGGGTGCAGCGGGGCCTCCAGGGGGTCGGCCGGTGCGGTGACGCGCCAGTGGGCGCGGCCGGTGCCGCCGGGCGGGACCGACGGCAGCGACACCGGGCCGGACGCGGTCGCCGTGACACCGGAGAGCGCGAAGTCCACCCGGCCGGTCGCCCGCAGCCCGTTGACGTTGCGCAGTGCCGCGGTGACCGCGGCCCGGCCGCCCGGCGGCAGCGCGGCCGGGTCGGCGGTGACCGTGACGGTGCCCTGGTAGGGAGCCGTGGCGAGGGTGTCGTGGACCCGTCGCGCGGTGCGGTACGCGTCGGTCGTCGGGCGCAGCGGATGGCCGGTGCGGGCGCGGGTCCAGGGCTCTTCCATCGCGTACCAGTCGAAGGTCTTCGGCGGCCGGTCCGTGGCCAGGGCGTCCGCCAGCTCGTCCAAGTACGCCTGCCACTGCGGGAGATGGACCTCGCCGATCAGGCCGTGCCAGTCGCGGTTGGCGTAGTTGGCGAGCGAGCCGCCGTCCGCGGTGGCCCGGTCGGCCCAGGTGGTGATCAGGGCCCGTGCGCTGTGTTCCAGCCGGGCCTCCTCCTCGGCGCCGGTCGCCATGGCACGGGCGTCCGCCAGCCACGGCCCCAGCAGGAACTGCCGGTGGGCGCCGGTGACCTCGTCGCTGAGCCGCATCAGCCGCAGCCACAGCCCGGAGAGCGCCCGGAAGGTGTCCTGGTCCTTGCGCCGGTAGGCGTCCTGGAGCTGTCCGATCAGCTGCCAGGACCGGTTGGCCAGCGCCTGCCGGGCGGCGTCCGTCAGATCGTGGCGGTAGGCGTCGCTGCCGCGCAGCGCGGGGCGGACGGCGAGCAGCGCGGCGAACGCGGTGTCGAAGGCCGCCGGGTCGAAGGCCGGGGTGTGGGTGGCGTAGACGGTGCCGGAGCGGGCGGCCAGGTTCGGGCGGGCGGCAAAGACCGAGTCGTGCGGCCGGCCGTCCTTGCTGGAGATCGCGTATGTGCTGGTGCGCAGCGCGGCGAACGCGGCGCGGGCGTGCTCGTCGCGGGCGCCGTAGCGCAGGTCGGCATAGCCGTCGAACCACACGGCGCGGTCCACCGGGCACTCCCGCCAGGCGAGTTCGCCGAACAGCTCGAAGGCGGCCGGGTCCCGCTCGGCGGCCTCCGGCATGTACGCGGTCCCCACCAGCCGGCTGCCCGGCTTGTCGCGCCAGGCCGTGAAGCGCTCGGCCCAGATGTGGGTCTTGGCGCCGAGGGTGGTGCGGCCGCCGAAGTTGGGGATGGAGCCGAAGGCGTACGGCACGCCGCCCCAGTCCCGTTCCCGGTCGGTGACCGTGTCCAGGTCGCTGAGGCCGTCCACGATCAGCATCCGGTCGTGGTCGACGGCGTCCAGCAGATCGCGCCGCGGATTGTCCTGCCAGCCCAGGATCACCCAGGTCGCGCCGGGACGGGCGGTGCGCAGCGCCTTTTCGACGGCGCGGGCGGCGTCCGGCACCGGCACGTCCCCGGCGTCGCCGCCCTCGTGCAGCAGATCCATCTTGAAGTGGTCGGCGGGGCCCAGGAGTTGTTCTTGATGGCGGTAGAAGGCGGCGGCGACGGCGGCGAAGGCGTCGGTGCGCGGATCGAGCCAGTCGGGGCGCTTGAGGCCGGCCCAGGTGCCCTGGGGGACGGTCCGGGCGCCGGGGTTGCGGGCGGCGAACCCGTCCGGGACGGTGCCGAAGTAGCCGGGGAGTACGGGGTGCATGCCCAGCTCGCGCAGCCGTCCGGTGATCCGGCGGCCCAACTCGGCGCGTTTGGCGATCAGTTCGGGACTGGTGGGGCCGCCGTAGCCGCTGATGTTCTGGAGCAGCCACCACGGCTGGTGCGAGGGCGCCGGGAGCCAGCCGCGGGCCTCGGCGTCCGAGTAGCCGAAGCCGGTCAGCAGCCGGTGGTAGACGGCCTCGGTGCCCGGGGTGACCAGCACCTCGTTCACCCCGCGCAGCGCCAGCGCGTCGATCAGCCGCTCCCAGCGCGGCCAGTCCGCGTACGGGGCGGTGTAGCCGTCATGGGTGTCGTTGAGGGCGAAGCGGTGCGGCAGCGCGGTGGCACGCTCGACGGGGGCGGCCGGGGCGGGCAGCCGGTCCGGCAGCGCCACCTGGTCACCGGCCCAGGAGAGGTGCACCCGGCAGGTGTACTTCAGATACCAGTTGACGCCGGTCAGCAGCGCCGCCGGGGTGGTTCCCGAGACCGTGATGCGGCCCGTACGCCCCTCGATGCGGAAGCGGTCGCCGTTGCCGTTGCCGTCCCGGGCGAGCGGCTCCAGCCGGAACTGGTCCGCGTGCCGGGGCAGGAGCCGGGTCAGCGCGGCGCGTGCCGGTCCGGTGTCGTACGCGGGTGCCCGCTCCTGGCGCCGGGCGGACGGCGTCCCGGCGGTCGGCGCTCCGGCGGCCGGCGTCCCGGCGGAGGCGGCGGGGGCGGCCCCGCCGAAGGCCGCTCCGGCGCCGATCGCTCCGGCGGTTCCCAGCAGTGCGCGTCGTGACGGTCGGTTCACGTGTGCCCCCTGGCTCGGTGCTCACAACGGTCCCGTGCGGGGGCACGCTAACGGTCGGCCCGCCGCGGTCCAAGGGGGCCGGTGCCGCCCGGCCCCGTCCCGTCGCCCTCGTCCGGCGGCGGTGGTCACCCCGGCCTGGTCGCACCACTACACCCGGCGCGAGCCCCGGTCCTCCGGCCCCCGGACCGCGGCGACCAGTGTTCTGCCGCCCCTCATCCCTTCGCTCCCTGGGCTTCACGCGCCCGGCCGGCGGACCCGGGAACAGTCTGCCGCGTAGAGAAGGGCCAGGTCCTGGGGTGATGTCCCCGAGCCGGGGGGTACCCGGCAGCACACCGTGGTGCGGCGCACCGTCCTCCCCGCTCGGCCCCATTGGCCCCCGCTGTCTCCCCCCGCCCGCCGACTCACCCGGCCTCCCACTCCCCAAGGAGGGCTCTCATGAGCATGGCACCGACCGCGTCCGCCGCCGCTCCCCGCACCGTTCCCGCCCCCGCACCGGCAGCCGCCCCCGACGGCCCCGGCTACACCGCGGAGATCGCCGACACCCGTGCGCAGATCCGCGCCGCCCAGCGCCTGCGCCACCGGGTCTTCGCCGAGGAGATGGGCGCGACCCTGCACACCCCGCTGGCCGGCCACGACATCGACGCCGTCGACGACCTCGCCGACCACCTCATCGTCACCCACACCGCCACCGGCGAGGTGGTCGGCACCTACCGGCTGCTGCCGCCCGGCCGCAGCCCGCGGCTCTACTCCGACGGCGAATTCGACCTCGGCGCCCTGGCGGAGCTGCGCTCCTCCCTCATCGAGGCCGGCCGCTCCTGCGTCCACCCGGACCACCGCAACGGCGCGGTCATGACCCAGATGTGGGCCGCCCTCGCCCGCTACACCCTGCTCTCCGGGCACCGCTACCTGGCCGGCTGTGCCTCCGTCCCGCTCGCCGACGGCGGCATCGCCGCCACCCACGCCCGGGAACTGGGCCGGACCCGCTACGCCGCGCCGCCCGAGCTCCGGGTCACCCCGCACCACCCCTGGCACACCACCCTCCCCGTCCCCGTGCGCCCCGCCCTCGCCCAGCTGCCGCCGCTGCTCCGCGGCTATCTGCGGATCGGCGCCGTGATCTGCGGTGAGCCCGCCCACGACCCCGAGTTCGAGGTCGCCGACTTCTTCGTCGTCCTGGACATGGAGCAGCTCGGCGACCGCTACCGGCGCTACTTCCTGGGGGAGCGGTGAACGGCCCCTGGGACGTGCACTCCGACTGCACCCCGGGCTGCGCCGCCCACGCCCTGCCACGGGTCCCGGCGGCCCGTATCGCCCGGCGCGGCGCCGCGTTCGCCCGCACCGTGCGGCGGGCACTGACCGACGGCGCGCGGATGGCCGAGCCGGGACGGCTGCGGACGCACGCCCGCGCGCTGCTCGACGCCCTGGACATCACCGTCGACGGGGCGGGCCCGCTCACCGCCGGGGACGGCCCCGGAACCCTCGTCGTCGCCAACCACGTCTCCTGGCTCGACGTCCTCGCCCTGCTCGCCGTCGAACCGGTCACCCTGCTCGCCAAGCGCGAGGTCGGCGGCTGGCCGGTGGTCGGCGGCCTGGCCCGCCGGGCCGGTACGCACTTCATCGACCGCACCCACCCCCGCCGGCTGCCGCACACCGTGCGGGAGGTGTCCGAACTGCTCGCCGCCGGACGCTCGGTAGCGGTCTTCCCGCAGGCCACCACCTGGTGCACGGCCCGGGCGGGCACCTTCCGCCGGGCCACCTTCCAGTCCGCGATCGACGCGGGCGCACCGGTCCGCCCGGTGACCCTCGACTTCCGCCAGCAGGGCCGGCCCAGCACGGTCGCCGCGTTCTGCGGCGAGGACACCTTCGCGGGCTCGCTGCGCCGGGTGCTCGCCGCCCGCGACCTGACCGTACGCGTCACGGCGCATCCGGTGCTGTGGCCGCTCGACGGGGGCCTGGACCGGCGGGAGCTGGCGGCGCTGGCGGAACGGGCGGCGCTGGCGGAACGGGCGGCGCCGGGCGGCCGCCCGGCGCCGGTGACGGGCGGTGCGGTACGGCCGGCCGCCGGACTCCCGCCCGCCGCTCCGGTGCCGCACGCCCCGCCGCGGGACGCCCCCGCCCATGTTTGAGCAACTGGACCAGCTCACCGCGTCCCTCCAGGGCATGCTGGGCTCACCCTGGCTGTGGCTGGTCATCCTGCTGGTGTCAGCCCTCGACGCGCTGCTGCCGTTCATGCCGAGCGAGACCACGGTGGTCCTGGTCGCCGTGCTCATCGGCCCCGACCCGGGGCTGCTCGCGCTGCTGGCGGGCGTCGCGGGGACGGGGGCGCTGGCGGGGGACTGCCTCGGCTACGCCGTGGGCCGGTACGCCGGCCCGCGCGCCGGCGCCCGGCTGCTGCGCGGTGAGCGCGGCCGGGCCCGGCACCTCAGGGCCCGCGCCCGGGTCGAACGGCACGCCGCCCTGCTCATCATCGCCGGGCGCTTCCTGCCCGGCGGCCGGGTGGTCGCCGCCCTGTCCACCGGGAGTCTCCGCTTCCCGCTGCGCCGCTTCGTGCTGCTGGACGCGGTGGGAGCGGGCCTCTGGGCGGTGTGCAGCGCGGCGCTCGGCGGGCTGGGCGGCGCGGCGCTCACCGACTCCCCGGCCAAGGGGACGCTGATGGTCTCCGGCGCCGGGCTGGTGGCGGCGGTCTGCGCGGGCCGGCTGCACCGGCGGGGCGGCCCGCCGGACCGGGAGACACCGGACCGGGAGACACCGGACCGGGAGACGCCGAAGCGGTGCGGTCCCCCTGCGGGACCGGCACCCGTCCGGGCGGGGGAGCGGCCCCCCGCCCGGACGGGTCTCCGGCAGCGGCAGGAGGGCGTCTGACCCGGCCTCAGACGCTCGGCACGTACTTGTAGCCGACCCGCCGCACCGTCACGATCGACGACCGGTGCGCGGCGCCCAACTTGCGGCGCAGCCGGGCGACATGGACATCGACGGTGCGGCCGTCGCCGACGTGCCCGTACCCCCACACCGTGGTCACCAGCTGGTCGCGGGTGTGCACCCGGTGCGGATGCGCCACCAGATGGGCCAGCAGCTCGAATTCGAGGTACGTCAGGTCCAGCGGCCGGCCCTCGACGTGCGCGGTGCGCTGTTCGGGGTCGATCCGGACGGGCGCGTCGTCGCCGGGCGGTGCGGGCGCCTCGGGCGCGGCGGCGGGCGGCGGAGCGGTGGCGGTCGCGGTGGCCTGTTCGGCGGGTACCAGGACGAGGTAGCCGACCATCGGCGGCCGGCCGGGCAGTTCGGGCAGGCTGTGCTGCGGCGCCGGAAGCCAGGTCGCGCCGGACTCCAGCAGCTCGGCGACCGAGGCGACGCCGCGGTACGGCGCGCTTCCGGCCGGGGCCTCGTCGGGAGTCACGGCGCGCAGCCGGTGGCGGTTGGAGTGCGCCGGGGCGGCGGCGGGAGCGGGAGCGGTCGCGGAACCGGCGGTCAGGGTACGGACGTTCGTCATACGGGGTCAGCTCTTTCGCGCAGAGGGGCGTCGGGGACGTCATGCGCGCGGGCAGGGCGGAAGGCGCCGGTTCAGCGGCGTCGGTGAGGCGTGTGCGGGCCCGCGCTCAGTGCGCGCGGCAACACAGAAGGTCGAAGGCGTGTGCCTGCCGGGACGGCCAGAAGGGCTCCAGGTCGCTGCGACCTGTCGCGGTGTCGGTGAGGCTGGCCATGGCCTTATTGAACCAGACGGTCGGTGATCTGTCCCCGGTGCGGAGCGCCCGGTGACGGGATTCCGCCGCGCCGGCCCCGCACGGGCGCCGTGGCGGACGGCCCTTCCTGCCTGACTCGGCTCTTGCGCAACGGAGTTGGCGACCGCGCGGCGGAACGGACCCTTGGCCGGAATCCGCCGCACGGCGCCCTGCCCGCTAGGACGGCTTCGCCCCGGCTCCCGCTGCCGCTCCTCCGCCCGCTGTGGCGGCTCCGCCCCCGCCCGTCGTCCTGCGCAGGCCCGCCCCCATGGCCACCCCGAGTGCCAGGGCCGCCAGATGTCCGGCGTCGGTGAACGTCCGCCCGCGGCGCAGCACGGGAGCGGTCGCGAGCGCCAGCAGCCCGGCGGTCGCCGCCGTCCGGACGCCGCGGTGCGGGACGGTCGCGGCCAGGGCGCCCACCGTGGCGTTGAAGCCGTAGCTGGCCCCGACGTCGACGGCCTGCGCGGTCGCCTCCTGCGGGGCGTCCCCCGGCGGCCCGCAGGCGGACCGGCCGTGCCCCCGCGCCCGCAGCCCCGCGTAGACCAGCAGACTGGCGCCGATGTGCCCGGCCGCGAACACCCCTGCCGCGCGCCCGGTGCCCCAGCGCGCCTCGGCGGTACCGAGCGCGGCGAGCAGCGCTGCGCCGTACGGCAGCGGCAGTGGATGTTCGACGAATGCCGCGCTGGTGACCAGCGTCCGCCACCGGCCGGCCCGGAGATTGGCGACGTTGGTGGAGTGCGCGCGCAGCAGTTCCGTACGCCGCCGGCCGGGCAGCCGCGCGGTGGCGTACGCGCCGAGCTGTACCGCGCCGACGTACAGGGGTGCGGCCCAGGGCACGGCGGCACGCCGGACACCCGGCGCGGCACGGCGCAGCGGACCGCCGGACAGCGTCCTCGGCACGGCCTGCGGCATCTCAGGCCCCCGCCGGCAGTCGCCCGCGCCGGCCGCCGGCGGCGCGCGACCGGCGCGGCGGCCCGGGGAATGCGGCGGCGGCCGGGCGGGAACGGGCCGGGCCGGCCCCGGTCTTGACGGTGATTGCAAGCATGCCCTCAGCGTGCCAGCCGCCACTGACAACCGGCCGGTATCCGCCGAGTACGCCTCAGGTCCGTGGGGAGCGGCAGTAACGCCGCCCCGGTATGCGGAGGGGCCGGACCTCCCGGTCCGGCCCCGTGCCCGCGGTGTCCCTCGTCCCGAGGGGGTCAGATCTGCTCGCGCCGCGCCAGCTCGGTGCAGCAGGTGTCCACGATCAGGCGGGTGACCACATACGGGTCGACGTTGGCGTTCGGCCGCCGGTCCTCGATGTAGCCCTTCTTCTCGACCTCGACCTGCCAGGGGATGCGCACCGAGGCGCCGCGGTCCGAGGCGCCGTAGGAGTACGCGTCCCAGGGGGCGGTCTCGTGCGCGCCCGTCAGCCGGTCCTCGATCCCGGTGCCGTACTGGCGGACGTGCTCCAGCGGCTTGTCGTCAAGGCCCAGCGCCTCGCAGGCGGTGATGATCGGGTCGTAGCCCTCACGCATCGCGCGGGTGGAGAAGTTGGTGTGCGCGCCCGCGCCGTTCCAGTCGCCCTTGGCCGGCTTGGCGTCCAGCGAGGCGGTGACGCCGTAGTCCTCGCCGATACGGTGCAGCAGCCAGCGCGCGACCCACATGTGGTCCGAGACCTCCAGCGGCGCCAGCGCGCCGACCTGGAACTCCCACTGGCCGGGCATGACCTCGGCGTTGATGCCGGACAGGCCGAGACCGGCCGCCAGGCAGAGGTCGAGATGCTTCTCGACGATCTCCCGGCCGAAGATCGCGCCGGCGCCGACGCCGCAGTAGTAGTCGCCCTGCGGTGCCGGGTATCCGCCGCCCTCGGGGAAGCCGAGCGGGCGGTCGCCCTTGAGGAAGGTGTACTCCTGCTCGATGCCGAAGATCGGCTCCTGGCCGGCGAACTTCTCCGCGACCGGGCGCAGCAGCGCACGGGTGTTGGAGGAGTGCGGGGTCAGGTCGGTGTTGAGGACCTCACAGAGCACCAGCAGGTGGTCGCCGCCGCGGATCGGGTCCGGGCAGCTGAACACCGGCTCCAGTACGAGGTCCGAGGCGTGGCCCTCGGCCTGGTTGGTGCTGGAACCGTCGAAGCCCCACCGCGGCAGCTTGCTGCCGTCGTTCAGGATCTTGGTCTTGGAGCGGAGCTGGGCGGTCGGCTGGGTGCCGTCGATCCAGATGTACTCGGCCTTGATGGTCACGGGGTCCTCTTCACGGTCGGGGCGGGTACGGTGCGGGCGTACCTGAGCACCCTCGCAACGCGCCATTTCCCGTCCGTTGCCCATTTGTGAACCACAGGTTACCGAGCCGGACATCCAGGCGTTTCCAAGGTCTTCTTCGCTGTGTGCCTACGTTTTCTTTCCTGGTCAGGCCGTTTTCTCGCTGATTCGATGTGACGGAGACCTCATGGGCGCCGCTTCAGCAGCCCCTCGAAACCCAGCCGCCCGATCCGGCGGGCCAGCTCCTCGCCGGTGATCCCCATCGCCTCCGCGGTGCGGCCCGGGTGCCAGTCGTGCGCCGCGAGCCGGTGCAGCACATGGCCGCGCCGGACCTGCTTGTCGGAGAGCCGGAACGTCTTGAGGTAGACGGTCCGCCCCTTCCCGTCCGTGATCACCTCACCGATGTGCTGGGTGCGGTGCAGCGCGAACGGCGGCAGGAACCGCGCCAGCCGGAACCGCCCCATCCGGTACACCTCCCGCACCTCGTAGGACTCATCCAGCAGCTCGCCCGCCATCAGCTCCGCGTGCTGCGCCGCCCACTCCTGCTGCCGCCGCTCGGCCGCGGACCGCAGCTGGGCGAGCGAGGTGACGTACTCCGCCGCGATCCGGGTCGTGAACTCCGCCACCGGCCCGCCGTAGAGGGCGTACTGATACATCAGCTCCCCGTACAGGTCCTGGAGCAGTGAGGCGTGCAGCGCCCGGTAGTCGTCCGGATGCGGCACCACGAAAGCGGCGGCGAGGGCATCGGCGACATACAGCAGGACCCCGCACTGCCCCGGGTGGATCTCGAAGACCCGCAGCGCGTCGTCGAGGCCGGGCACCGCCTCGCCCCGGTACGCCCGCTCCGCCCGCGGGGACAGCCCGTCGTACACCGCCCGCCGGGTCCACTCCTCCCACACGACCGACGGACCCCCGAAATGCAGCGCCAGATAGCCGTCCAGCGCCAGATGGAGCGGCAGGAAGCGCAGCGTGCCCGCGGAGCCGCCGGCCGGGCGGCCCTTCCCCCGCCGCCGCTGGGCGAGTTTGCGCGGAAAGTGCAGCGGCGCACACACCACCGGGCCACCGCCGTCGCTCAACTGCGAGCCGTAGGCGGCGGCGGGTGACCCGTCCCCCGTCCAGTCCGCCACGAAGCCGTGCGGAATATAGGAGGAGGTGCAGGAGGTCTGGCTGTCGGCGCGCACCGTCTCCGGCCCGTCCTCGTAGAGCTCACGGTGCAGCCGCAGATCGGTGACCGGCTCCGCGCGCACCAGCGGGACCAGCCGGACCGCACCCCACACCTGCCCCGGACGGACGTCGAGCCCGCTCAGATCCAGCCTGCTCATCCCGGCACCTCCGCCCCGTCCGCCGCCTCCGCCAGGAACTGCCGCACCCGGTCGTCCAGATGGGCCCGCAGCTCGGCCAGGCCCGTGCGCCCCTCCGCGAACCGCGCCAGCTGCACCAGCGCCGGCAGGTCCTCCGCATTGCGCACCCCGGCCGTCGGCACGGCTGGGGTCAGCCGCCGGACGGTGAAGTCCGCCGCGTCGTACACCGGGTTGAGATGCACGACGGAGGTACGGCCCTCCGGGTCGAGCCGGGTTCGCCAGATCCGCAGCACCTCGCCGGCCAGGCCCGGCGGGGCGTTGTCCCACCCGTCGGAGACGATCACCAGCCGCTCCGGCGCGTCCTCCAGCGCCTCCAGCACCCGCATCCCCAGCGGGGTCGGCCCGTAGGGGTACAGCAGCAGCGCGTCCCGCCGCCCCGACGTCCACCGCGGCAGATAGCACCCCGCCAGCGCCTCCAGCAGGAAGTGACAGGCCAGCGCGGTCGCCAGCGGGCGGTGCCGCTTCTGCCGCGAACCGGTCGTGGAGAAACTGTCGTCCAGGACGGCCGTCACCCGGCCCCAGCTCCCGGCCCGCGCCCCCGCCGTACGCCGTGCCGCGGCCCGCAGGGCACCCGTCAGCTCGGTGCGCCGTGCGGCCCGGTCGTCGAGCGACAGCCCGAGGACGTACGAGGCGAGCCGGGTCAGCGGCAGGGTGCCCAGATCGGTGGGTACCTCGGCGCGGTGCGCACGGGCCGACTCCTGTGTCCGCAGCCGCTCCAGCCGGGTCATCCGCGGCGCGATGCGCTCCAGGAAGGCGCGGCGGCCGATGCCGTGCGCCGCGGCGAACCCCTCGGCGACCGTGAACGGCAGCTCGTACAGGGCGCCTTGCTCGTAGTGGGCCCGCCGCCAGGCGTCCAGCAGCGGGGTGGCGTACCGCTTGCGGCGGCCCGGCGCGAACAGGAAGTCGCCCAGCTCGCCCTCGCCGTCCCCCGGCCCGCCGCCGCGCCCGCCGTCCAGGGGCAGATGCGCATGGCGCGCCGCGCACTTGAGGCCGGCGCGGTACTTCACCGCGTCCAGCGCCGGGTCCGGGCGCGCGGCGAGCCAGTCCCGCATGATCGCGCGGGTGCGGCGGTTGTTGACCCCGGCGGTGCGCAGCGCCCGGAACAGCCGGTAGACCCGTGGCGCCGGCAGCCGTGCCAGCCGCGCCGCGATCAGCCGGCCCTCCTCGCGCCGCTCCTGCGCCGTCGCCTCGCCCGCCGTCTCCAGCAGCCGGCGCACGATCAGCGCCGCATTGTGGTCGTTGATCTCCAGGGCCAGCGCGGCGGCGTACAGGGGGCGGTAGTTGACGCGTGCGTAGGCGTGCAGGAAGTCCAGCGACAGCTGCTGCTCGTCCGCGCCGGAGCGGAACTCCCGCTGTCCGGTGGACGTGATCGCGGCGTGCACGAACAGCAGCACGTCCTCGGCCGCCACCAGATCCGCGGAGCCCGTCATGCCGCCTCCCCCGTCCCTCGTCGGATGCCGGCCGGGGAATGGGGGCACGAGCAGCGAATCGTTGCTTTGCAGAGCAGGTCCGGAAGTCGCACCGAAGTCCCGCGGCCGGCCGGGGCAACGTAACACCGGCCGGGCGGGCGGAGCATGCGGATTACGGCCGTCGCCCGCTCCCGCGGCACAGCAGCGGCACGGCCGCCAAATCGCCGCCCCGCCCCGTACCCCGCGAGACACTGGCCCCATGACGACCCTGCGCATCGGACTCCTCGGCACCGGCCCCTGGGCGCGGAGGGTGCACGCACCCGTCCTCGCCGCGCACCCCGGCGTCGAGCTCGCCGGTATCTGGGGGCGACGGCCGGAGGCCGCCGCGGCGCTGGCCCAGGTGCACGGCAGCCGCCCCTACCCCGGGCCCGACGAGCTGTTCGAGGACTGTGACGCCGTCGCGATCGCCCTGCCGCCGTCCGTCCAGGCCCCGTTGGCGGTCCGCGCCGCCGCGGCCGGACGCCATCTTCTGCTGGACAAGCCGGTCGCCACCGCCGTGCCCGAGGCCCGTGCGCTCGCCGCCGCCGCCGACCGGGCGGGCGTCGCCTCGGTGGTCTTCTTCACCGCGCGCTTCGGGGAGCAGGAGGGGGAGTGGATCGCCGCCCAGGCCGCGGCGGGCGGCTGGTTCACCGCGCACGCCGACTGGCTCGGCTCGGTGTTCGCCGAGGACAGCTCCAGTCCGTACGCCGATTCGCCCTGGCGTCGTACGAAGGGCGGGCTGTGGGACGTCGGCCCGCATGTGCTGTCGGTGCTGCTGCCGGTACTCGGGGACGCGGAGGCGGTCACCGCGACCAGGGGCCCGGCCGACACCGTGCTGCTGACGATGCGGCACAGCAGCGGCGCGGCCAGTACGGCGACGGTCGGCCTGACCGCCCCGGCCGCGGCCGCCGGCGTCGAGATCACCCTCCGCGGCACCGCCGGCATCACCACCCTGCCCCGCCGCCTGGACGGCCCCGAACCGGCCTGCCACCGCGCCGTCGACGCCCTGCTCGCCGCTGCCGGGACCGGACTGCCGAACGCCTGCGACGTCCACTTCGGCCTCCGGGTCACCGAGATCCTGGCGGCGGCGGAGGAGACGCTGAGCCCGCTCATGCCTCAGGAGGCATGACGGCATGACCATGGCGGGATGGGGTGTGGAGGGCATCGTCGGCGGTCCGTAGCCGGGGCGTGGCGGCGACGTCCCGGGGGCCGTGCCGAAGGCTGGCCCGGGGCCGTTTCCGGGGGCCTGCTCTGACCGTCAAATACCCGCTGGCCAGGGGCTTTTGTCAGTGGTGGCCAGTAGAATGGGAACCAGTCAGTGAGGGTTCATCCACGTTCCAGGAGGTCGCCGATGGCTGCTGCCACACTCATGACGAAGCCTCTCCCGGCCCACCCGCTGCCCAAGAAGCCGCTGCCCGCCGGATGGCCGCGCGAGCGGTACGAATCGCACAACCGCCGCCTGAAGGCCATGCGGCTGGCCATCGCCCTGCTCGACACCGGTGTCTACCGCCCCGAGCAGGCCCACAACCGCAAGATCCGCAGCACCGCGGCCGACATAGGGGTGCACAGCCCGTCCGACACGACCTGCCGTCTGGTGCGCGCCCTCCTCTACGACAACTGCTGACGGCTCCCGGTGCGGCAACGGGGCGGCCGGTCCCGGGACTTCCCCCGGGGCCGGCCGCCCCTGCGCGATCCGCCGGAGCGGCTCACCCGTCCGTGCCGCCCCCCGGGGCCGCCGCGGCGTCCAGGTCCGTCACCTCCGCCAGCGCCTCCGTCAGCCACTCCACCCAGAAGGTCTCCAGCCCGATCCCGGCCCGCAGCACCAGCCGCCGCAACCGGTCCTCCGGGTCCGCCGCCGCCCCGAAGTCCCGCTCCTCGATCTCCTGGTACTCCGCCAACTGCCGCCGGTGCAGCGTCAGATGGCGCTCCAGCTCCGCATCGAGACCGGTCCGGCCCACCACCGCCGACGCCCGCAGCCGCAGCAGCAGCGCGTCCCGGATCGGCTTGGAGTCCTGTTCGCCGGAGGCCCAGCGGGTCAGCTCGGCGCGGCCCGCGGGCAGCACCTCGAACTCCTTCTTCTGCCCCCGGGACGGCTGCTCGCTGGGCAGCGCCCGGATGAAGCCGGCCTGCTCCAGCTTGCCCAGCTCGCGATAGATCTGCTGATGGGTGGCCGACCAGAAGTAGCCGATCGACCGGTCGAACCGACGGGTCAGCGCCAGCCCCGACGACGGCTTCTCTAGCAGGGCGGTGAGGATCGCGTGCGGGAGTGACATGGGGGAATCCTAGGCCGGGGCGACGGGGGCGGGGGGGGGGGGGGGCCCGGCCCCCCCCCCCCCGCCCCCCCCCCCCCCCCCCGCACCAAAAAAAAAACAAAACCCACCCCAAGCCACAACAAAGACATTAAGCGGAAAG
>NZ_JBHYPE010000075.1:0-19138 GCF_042746015.1 Streptomyces sp. NPDC058773 | reverse complement strand
GACGGCCAGGACCCCTCCGACGGCCGGCGGCGCGCCGACGACACGGACGCCCCCGACACCTCGGGCCGCGCCGACGACAACTCCTCCAACAACCGGAACGACTCCCACACCCGGAACGACTCCGACACCCCGGCCTCTGCCGACACCCCGGCCTCCGCAGACAACGCCGACCCCTCCGACAACCTGGACCACTCCACGTACCCGGAGAACCCGCCGGGCTCGCAGGGTCAGGGCAGCCCGAAGAAGCAGGAGCGGCCCGGGAGTTCGGCAGGACTCGTGGACCCGGTGAACGCCGGCAACTCGGGCCGTCCGGGCCGGCCGCTGCGTCCGCACGGGAGAGGGTGAGGCAGCTGACTGAGGGGGCGGGCCGGGGCGCGGTGCGTCCGCGTCTTCTTCCCGCGCGGCGGGAGGAGTTCTTCTAGGCTCGTCCCCATGGGTGATCGCGGAGGGGGAGCGCCGGTACCGGCCGGCCGGACACTGCGTCACTTCGTGGGTGACGCGGTCTGGCGGGACCTGCTGGGTCAGGTCTTCGAGCGCCCACACCCGGCCGGCAGCATGCTGCTCCGCCAGGGGGAGCCCGGGACACATGTGCTGGCCGTGCTGAGCGGGGTGGCCAAGGTGCTCCGGAGGGAGCGGAACGGGGACCTCACCCTGCTGGCCTTTCGGGGCCCCGGGGAACTCCTCGGCGAGGTCGCGGTGCTGGACGACGATGTGCGGTCGGCCAGCGTGGAGACGATCTCGTCGTGCACCGTGGGGGTCATCGGCAAGGCCGAGTTCCTGCGGTTCGTCGTGGACCACGACCTGTTTCCGGTGCTGGTGCGGTACGCCTTCACCAGGATGCGGGAGTCGGACGAGGCCCGCGGCGGTGGTGGGGGCACGCTGACCCGGCTGGCGGCCACCCTCGTGGGCCTGGCCGATATCGCCGGACAGCCGGCGGGCCGGCCCGGTGAGCCGCTGGAACTGGCCCTCACCCGCAATGAACTGGCCCAGTATCTGGGCATTTCCCGTAACACGATCTCGGCGACGCTCGCCGAGCTGGAGTCCTGCGACGTAGAGGCCGGGCGGAAGCGCATCGTCCTCGGTGATCTTCCCGCCCTGCGCCGGGTGTCCGGCGCTCCCGGCAGCTGACTTCTCGTCCGGTGTGGCATGTGTCACGCCGTCAGTGCACCGCGGGTGCACACCAGGGAACCGCCGCTCGCGAGACTCGGGTCGTGGAGCTGAACGAGGGATTCAGCCACCGGTCCATGGACGGCCCGTCCGCCTGTTCATGAACACCGGTGAGACCGCACGGGAAAGTCAAGGAGTTCCGATGTCACCGTCCCGCCCGGACCTGCCCGAAGCCAGTGCCCAGCCCTATTCCCGCAGCCGGCTGCTGCCGCCGTACCGGGGGATCGTGGCGGTCGACGCCAAGGACTTCACCGGGTATCCGGCGATCGAGCACGGCGCGATCAGCAAGGCCATCCCGCAGCTGCTCCAGACCTCGTTCGAACGGGCCGGTATCGCGGAGGTCTGGGCGGACCGGAGGTTCCCGGACTCCACCGGTGACGGGTATGTCTTCGGCTTCGATCCGGCGAAGATGCCGTTCGTCATCCACCCCTGGCTGAGCACCCTGCAGGACGTGCTGACCGAGTTCCATGTGCACTCCACGGGGGCGGTGCGCATCCGGCTCCGGGTGAGCCTGCACATCGGGCCGCTGCCCGACTCGGGGGAGGAGTACGACGGCAACGGCACTCCCCGGAACGACACCCACCGGCTGCTCGACTCCCGCCCGGTCAAGGCGATGCTGGCGGCCTCCAGCGCCAACATCACCCAGGTCGCCGCCATCCTCTCCGACCGCTGCTACCAGGACGCCGTGGTCAGCGGCTACACCGGACGGCACCCCGACCACTTCCTCCAGGTGCCGGCCACCGTCGAGGGCAAGCAGTTCGACCAGGCCGCCTGGCTGTACGTCCCGGCTCCGTCGGGCAACCTCTACGACCGCCGCGTTCTGGGTGACCGGGTGGTCGAGGACCACGAGTCCGGCCGTACGGAGCGCGGAGACGAGCCCCGGAGCACCCCGCGCCGGACCCCTGCCCCGCGGGTGCGGAACCGGGCCGATCACGGGAACGTGAACAGCGGGACCGTCTACGGCGGCCAGAGCGTCCGCAACGTCGAGACCGGCGGGGACTACATCGGCGGCGACTACGTGGGTGGCGACCGTTTCGGCGGCGACTACGTCGGCGGCAACAAGGCCGGCACGGTCCACGGCAACCAGGGCGACACCGTGCAGGGCGACAAGCACGAGGGTCGCCGGTGAGCGCCGAGGACGCGCGTCCGGAAATCCCGGCGGGTGGAGCGTCCCAGGAGGAGCCGGAACCCCCGGCTCCGGAAGGTGAGCCGGCGCCCGACGGGGACATCGGCTTCGCTGACCCGGACGAGGGGGACTTCGACGAGGGGGACCCCGATTACGGGCTCCAGGGCGAGGAGTTCGCGGATCTGCCGTTCGGCCGTCCGCGGCAGTCCGTGATCTACGCTCCGCACGCCAATATCAACACCGGTTCGGTGCACGGCGGTCAGCGGGTGGAGAACCGCGGCGGCGCCGCCGGCACCGGCGGGCGGCGGGTCGAGGCGCACGAGGGGCCCATCTCCGCGGTCGAGATCCTCGACGCCCAGGCGGGGTTCGCGGAGCCCGACTGGTTCCCCCAGGCCCTGCGGGAACTCGACAGCCGGCTGCTGTTCCTCACCGGCGAGCCCGGCACCGGTCGTCGCACCGCGGCGCTCAATCTGCTGCGCCGGCACAGCGGCGGCAGCATGGCCCTGCGGGCGGTCGACGGCGATATGGACTTCGCCTCCTGGCGCCCCAAGCACCGCGACACCCGTGGCTATCTGGTGGACGGACTGCTCCCGGACTACCCCCTGAAGCCCGGGATGGTCCGTCATCTGCAGTCCCTCCTGAGCACGGCCGACGCCCGCATGGTGGTCGTGCTGCCGGACGACCCGCAGCTCGTCCGGCGGCTGTCGCGCGACCTCCATGTCACCCCCGTCCGGTGCGCGCCACCGGAGGCCCGTGCGGTGTTCGACGCGCGCTTCGCGGAGGCGGTGCCGAACCCGGCGGAGCGCGCCCGGCTGCTGGCCCTGCTGGAACCCGGCCTGCTGGATGAACTGCTCGCCCCGGAGCTGGTGCCGGCCCAGGTGGCCGAGCTGGTGGCTGCGGTAGCAGCGGCGGAGGACGGCGGGCCGGACCTCGCCGGCATCCAGGACCGGCTGAGCTTCCTCGCGGAGGACGAGGTGCCGGATCTGCTGGCGACGCTGCGGGACGACGCCGACGGGCTCGCCTTCCTCCTCGCGACCTGCGTGTTCGAGGGGCTGGATCACCGGGTCGTCCGGGCGGAGGCGGAGCGGCTCCTGGCGCTGGCGGACGGGCGGCTCCACTCCGTCCTGCCGGAGGGCGCCGACGGCACCGACGAGGGCGGCGGGCGCGAGCGGCAGCGGACCCCGCGGCCCAATCCGCAGTTCGTCTTCCGGCGCTCCCTGGACGAGCTGCTGCGGACCGTCCGCGCCCAGTGCTCCCCCAGGGAGATCCGGTCGAACTCCGGCTACACCTACGCGGTGGAGGCGGTGCGCTTCACCCGGCACCGGCAGGCCGAGGCCGTACTGCGGCACGTCTGGCGGGAGTACGGACACCTGTCCGGCCTGCTGACGGACTGGATGGCGGACATCAGGGCCGAGCGGGAGCTGACCGAGCCGGTGGGCCGGGTGATGGGCCTGGCCGCCGGCTGGGGCGGCGGCCGCCGGGCTCTTCAGCACATCCGTACCCTTGCCGAGTCCAACCGCCGGACCAGCCGGACCATGGCCGCGTACGCGCTGGGCATGGCGGCCGGCGACCCCGTCCTGGCCACCGAGGTGAAATACCGCCTCAGCCTGTGGAGTGTGCAGAGGAGCTGGCAGCTGCGCTCCACCGTCGCGTACACCTGCGGCACCGACTTCGGGGCCTCGCGCCCCGAGGCGGCCATGCGGCTGCTGCGGTATGTGCCCCGTGGCCTTCCCGACGAGAACGAGCGCACCGTGGACCGGGCGGTCCGCGACGCATTGCGTGATCTGTTCGCCTCCGGCAGCCAGGCCACGGTCTTCCGGCACCTGGCCGAATGGGCCGACGGTGAGGGGCCGCTGGCCGACGTCGCGCTCCGGGCGTTCCCCCAGCTGCTCCAGCACACCTCGTGGTGTCAGGAACAGCTGGTCGCCGACGGTGAATTCGCGCCACAGATCATTGGACTCGTCCACCGGACCCTCAACGACGACGAGCTGTTCGCGGCCACCTGTAGCTCCGTGATCCTGTGGTGCCGGATGGCCGAATGGGGGGAACTGCCGCAGGTGGCCGTGGAGACCCTGCTCACCGCGCTCGCGGGGGACTTCCGGCACGGCGTGCTCCGCCTCTTCGTCGAGATCGAGCGGTCCGGCGTCCGCGACTCCGCCGGACTCGCCATCGCGCGCGACGCACTCAACACCTGGCGGCACGGCGAGCCGCCCCGGCAGCCGGCGAACGGCGGACCGCACCCGAACGGGAGAACGTCATGACGACCGACAGCAACCAGCCCGTCTACACCCTTGCCGCGCAGGCCCCTTGGCGGGAGATCCTGCGGCATCGCTGGTCCGGCCGCCTCGACCGGGCCCTGGTCCTGCGGGACCGCATCGGCGGCTATCACGTCCTGGGGTCCCGGAAGCGCTACGCGGCGCCGTACGGGGAGACCGCCGCGCCGGAGGCGGTCGCGCACGCGTCGGCCGCGCCCAGGCTGTTCGGCGGCTACGACAGCGCCTTTCACGTCCAGCTCCATGAGCAGTCGGGGACCCGGAGCGTCGCACTGCCCACCGTTTACGGCACGGAGTCGGTGGACGTCCGGGTGCTGTGGTGGGTGCACGACCCGGTCGAGGTGGTGCGCTCACGGACCGCGCACGGCTGGGACGCGGTGCGCAAGGACCTCGACCGGCGGCTGCGGCACCTGGAGGACGCCCACGCGGCCGAGGGGCAGACCGTCGGCGCGCCCGAGATCATGCACGAACTGGCCGCGCCGCAGGAGCTGGACGGCTTTGGCCTGACCTATCGCGTGACGGACATCTGCGGGCAGGAATCCGAGGGCGAGCTGCGGCTGGGGCAGCCGGGCGGGGCCGGTCTGCCGTACTCCTGGACCGCCAACCGGCGCGAGGAGTTCCAGTTCTGCGAGCAGGCTGTGCGCAACGGCCCGGTGTCGCTGGCGGCGCTCTGGTTGCTGCGGCACCCCGATCAGGTCAGCCAGGTGCTGGACTGGTCGGTGAATCACCGAAGTCTGCTCAAGGAAGAGACCAACTGGCAGGATGAAGTGGCCGGACTGCTGGGCCAGTTGACGGAGCAGGAACGGAAGGAACTCTCCGGGCTGCTGCGGGACCGCCTCGCCGGGCTGGGACGCCGCGTGCCCGGACCCTCCGCACCGCAAGACGAATCGTGGGACGGCCCGCAGGGGGCACCGGCGGACAAGTCGGCCGGCCGCCATGGGGTGAACGGCCGGTGGCGGGGGTCCGCGAAGGAGTGGTCGGCGTGAGGAGCCCGTCCGGCCGCCCGGCGCCGGTGCGCCCCATACCGCAGCGGGGTTCCCGGGCCGGTGCCGCCGTGCTGCGGCGGCGCCCGTCCCCGCAGCGGCACCGGCAGCTGCACCGGTCGCTGCGGGACCGCCGCGGCGCAGGCGCCCCTCCGGGGACGCCGCACCCGGAGACCCTGGCGGCGATGGAACGCTTCCTGGCCGCCAACGGTGTGGAGATCGCGCGGGCTGACACCAAGGCCGCGGTGCTGCTGGGCTTCATGGGAGCGGTGCTCGGCGCCTTCCTGACCGTGACCCGTGGCGCCGCGCCGGGGCACGCACCGGAGTCCTGGAAGGCGGACGTGCTGTGGTGGGGCGCGGTCGGCACCGCGCTGCTGGCCATCGTCTGCTTCGTCTGCGCCATCGCACCCCGGCGGCGCAGGGGAAGAAAACCCGGCCCGGCGGGCCCCGGCTACTTCGAGCACATCGGACGGGGCGAGGACGGCGACGGCCTCAGTCACGCCTTCGCCCGTATCGCGCACGACCCCACCGGCCCGCTGCTCGCCTCCGTTCGCCGGACCAGCGAGATCATCCGCTCCAAGTACCGCTGGATCGAGACCGGAACGGCGCTGCTGCTGGTCGCCCTTCCGCAGTTCGCCGCGGCGTTACAGCCGGGCTGATGAAGAGCGGAGGGGGTGCTCGGTCCGGTGGGCGCCCCCGTGCGGGCCGGCCCGCCCATTGTGCGGCGGCCTGACCTCCACCCCCGCCGCGCGCCGGCCCGTTCGCCGTGCACGACCCCACGCCCGCACCTCCCCCCTCCGTGGTGGAGTTCGCTGCACCCCGAAGACGGGTGCGGGCTCTCTCCTCCGTGTGCCCCGCCGTTTCTAACGTCGTCGGTGGACCGGTGATCCATCCGAACCAGGGGGAGGGCGTGGGTATGTTCCGGCGGAGGCGCGGTGCGGCGGCGACGGCTGGCGCGGAGCGGGGGGATCGGGGGGCCGACGCGCTCGTGCTGGCGGGGGTGGGCCGGGAGTACCGGCGTGGGGAGACCGCCCTGTACCCCGTCGACCTCGTGGTGCCCAGGGGCCGTTTCCTCGCGGTCATGGGGCCGTCCGGCTCGGGGAAGTCGACGTTGTTGCAGTGCGCCGCCGGGCTCGACCGGCCGACGGCGGGGACGGTGCGGATCGGCGGTACGGAGCTGTCCTCGCTCGGCGAGGCCGCGCTGACCCGGCTGCGGCGGGAGCGCATCGGTTTCGTGTTCCAGGCCCACCATCTCGTGCCGTCGCTGAGTGTCGCGGAGAATGTCGCGCTGCCGCTGCTGCTCGGGGGCACGGCCGGGACGGCGCGGGTCCGGCGCGGGCTGGTGGACGTCGGGCTGGCGGAGCGGGGGGACGCTGCGCCGTCGGAGCTGTCCGGCGGGCAGCGTCAGCGGGTCGCGGTGGCCCGAGCGCTGGTCACCGGGCCCGACATCGTCTTCGCCGACGAGCCCACCGGGTCCCTCGATCCCGCCACCGCACGGGACGTGCTCGCCCTGCTGCGCCGGGCCGTCGACCGGGACGGCCACACCGTCGTCATGGTCACCCACGATCCGGTCGCCGCCGCCTGGACGGACGCGGCGCTGTTCCTCGCCGGGGGACGGGTCGTCGGGCGTACGGAGCGCCCTCGGGCGAACGAAGTGAGCGCCGTCATGCGGGACTTGGGGCGGGCGGAGCGGGACCGGTGCAATGCGGAGCGCGACCGGTGTGATGAGGGGCGGTACCGCTGCGACGGGGAGCGGGAGTGCCGAGCGGAGGACGGGCGGGACGGGCGCGGGCCGTGCGAGGGGCCGGAAGGGAGGCGGGCCGCATGAAGGTGACCGCGTTTCTCGCCTCCCGGGCCGCCCGTGCCCACCGCAGGGCCTGGGCCGCCGTCTTCGCCGCGCTCGCCTTCACGTCCCTGCTGCTCGGCATCTTCGCGCTCGCGCTCGGCTCGGCCGCGCTCGGGCATCCGCGGGTGACGCGCTACGCGGCGGCGGACCTCGTCGTCGCCGGGGACCAGCACACCCGCTTCACCGCCACGCCCTGGGGCAGCGAGACCCGGACCGCCGAGGCCGGGCTCACCGGGCGGGTACGGGTTCCGGCGGGCGCCCTCGGCGTGGTGCGGCAGGTGCCCGGGGTGCGGGCGGCGGTCGCCGACGTGGTGTTCCCGGTGGGGCGGGACGGCCGGGCCGCCGTCGGACGGCCCTGGCCCGCCGCGCAACTGGCGCCGCACGCGCTACGGGACGGCCGGGCGCCGCGGCGTGCGGGCGAGGTCGTGGTGGGCGGCGGGGCCCGGCCCGGGGCGCGCACGGTGCTGCGGGCCGGCGGGGTGGACGCGGCGTACACCGTGGTCGGCGTCGCCGGCGGGCCGCGTACCGCCGTCTACTTCACCGCGGAGGAGGCTCGGCGACTGGCCGGGCATCCGGGGTCCCTGGACGCGGTCGGGGTGGTCGCCCGGCCCGGTGTGGAGACGGAGGCGCTGGCCGGCCGGGTGCGGGCGGCACTGGACGCGGCGGGGGCCGGGAGCGTGGGACCGCGGGCCGACGGGGACACCGCCGGGCTGCGCGTACTGACCGGCAACGGGCGCGGGGAGGCCGAGTTCCTCGACGCCGGACCGGCCCGGACGGGCCTTCTGGAGCTGCTCGGATCGGTGGCCGCCACCGTCCTGCTGACCGCACTGCTGGTGGTGTCGTCGACGGTGGTGCAGGCGCTGCGGCAACGCGCCGGGGAACTGGGGCTGTTGCGGATGGCCGGGGCGACGCCGCGGCAGGTGCGCGGTGCGGTGGGGAAGGAGGTGCGGCGGGTCGCGGTCGGGGCGGCGCTGCTGGGGGCCGCGGCCGCGTGCCCCGGGTATCTCGCGCTGCGCGGGGCACTGGACGCGCGCGGTGTGCTGCCGCCCGGCCTCGAACTCCCGCTGCCGGCCTGGCTGTGGTGCGCGCCGCTGGTCTCCGCCGGAGTGACCGTGCTGGTGGCGTGCCTCGCGGCGCTGATCGCCGGTGCCGGGGCCGCGAAACTGCGGCCCGCGGAGGCGCTGCGCGAACCGGCTCCCGGCACGGTGCGCAAGGTCACCGGGCTGGTGCTGCTGTTCCTGGGCATCAGCTCGGCGGGGACCGCGACCCTGCAGAGCGGGCCGGCCGCCGGTGCCGCGGCCGGGGTGGCGGCGGTGACGATGGTGAGCGCCTGTGCGCTGCTCGGGCCGTGGATCGCGGACGGTGCGCTGCGGGTGCTGGGGGCGCCGCTACGGCGGTACGGCGGTCCGGCCGGTTATCTCGCCGCCGCCAACTGCCGGGCGGCGGCGCGTCGTTCAGGAGCCGCGCTGACTCCCGTCGTGCTGGTCACCGCGTTCGCCGGGGTCCAGCTCTCGGCGGGCGCGACCCTCGGCCATGAGGCGGCGGCGCAGGCCCGCGAGGCGCTGCGGGCCGGCTTCGAGGTGCGGGCGGACGGTGGGCTGCCGGACGGTGCGATGGCGCGCCTCCGCGCCGTACCGGGGGTGCGGGCCGCGACGGACCTGGCGCACGGCACGGTGGTGCTGGCCCGGCGGGAGGCCGGGGAGCCGCGGCTCGACCGGCTGCCGGTGCTCGGTGTCACCCCGCAGCGGCTGACGCGCACCCTCGACCCGGGGGTGCGCGCGGGGACCGTACGGGAGCTGCGGCCCGGCACGGTCGCGGTCGGTGCCGACCGGGCGCGCTCGCTCGACCTGCGGCCCGGTTCGACGGTGCGGCTGCGCTTCGACGACGGGGCGCCGGCCCGGCTCCGGGTCGTCGCGCTCTACGAACGGTCCCTGGCGCTGGGGGACTTCCTCCTCTCCCGGGACGAGCTGCAGCGGCACGGAGCGCGGGCGGACGGCGCACGGGTGCTGGTCACGGCCGCACCGGGCGCCGACCGCACGGCGCTCGCGGCGGCGCTGGCGGCGGCGGTGCCGGGCGCGCGGGCGGCGCTCGCGCCCGCACCGGTCCGGGTCACGGCGGCGGACCAGGCGCTCACCGGACTCGTCACGGGGGCGGCGGTGTCGGCGATCGGCGGCTTCACGGTGATCTCGGTGCTCGGCACCCTGTCGCTGATCACCCTCGGCCGCCGCCCCGAACTGCGGCTGCTGCGCCTGACGGGGGCGGGACGGCGCACCCTGCGGCGGATGCTGCGGCTGGAGGCCGCGGCCACCGCGGTGACCGGCCTGGCCGTGGGAGCGGCGGTGGCCGCGGTGCCGCTCCTGGCGTTCAGCCTCGCGGTGGCCCGTACGGTGCCGTATCTGCCGGTGACGCAGGCCGCCTTGATCGTCGCCGTGGTCGCGGCGACGACGGCGACGGGGACACTGCTGCCGGCGCGGGCGGCGCTGCGGGGGCGGTATCCGGGGGACGTGGCGGGGGCGGGCGGGTAGGCAGGGGTGGGGCGCGGGTCTCTGGCGGGCCGTCGGGCGGGGCGGCGGTCTGCTGGACCGCCGGGGCGCCGACTCGCCGGTCCGCAGGACGGCCACGGCTCCCCGGTCAGCTCGCCGCCCCGCTTCCCACTCCCGCGCCCTACCCCCCGTTCACATACGCCAGCACCGCCAGCACCCGGCGATGGCCGCTGTCGCCGGCCGGCAGGCCCAGCTTCGCGAAGACGTTGCCGATGTGTTTGCTGACCGCCCGGTCGGACACCACCAGCAGCTGGGCGATGGTGGCGTTGTCCCGGCCCTCCGCCATCAGGTGCAGCACCTCCCGCTCGCGCGGTGTCAGCGCGGCGAGCGGATCGTCGCGACGGCGGGTCAGCAGCTCCGTGACCACCTCCGGGTCCAGCGCGGTACCGCCCGCGGCGACCCGTTCCAGCGCGTCCAGGAACTCGTCGACCCGGCCCACCCGGTCCTTCAGCAGATAGCCGACGCCGCTCGCGCCGCCGCCCAGCAGCTCGGTGGCGTAGGTCTCCTCCACGTACTGCGACAGCACCAGCACCGGCAGCCCGGGGATCTCCCGGCGGGCCGCCAGCGCCGCCCGCAGCCCCTCGTCACGGAATCCGGGCGGCATCCGGACGTCCAATACGGCGACGTCCGGGCGGTGTTCGAGGAGCGCGGGCAGCACCGCGGGCCCTTCGGCCGCCACCGCCACCACCTCGTGCCCGGCGGAGCTCAGCAGCAGCACCAGCCCCTCCCTGAGCAGCGCATTGTCCTCGGCGATCACCACGCGCACGGCAGCTCCACATCGATCACGGTCGGGCCCCCGGCGGGGCTGGTCACCTGCACGGTCCCGTCGAGCGCCGCGACCCGGCGCCGGATGCCGAGCAGCCCGCTGCCGCCCGGCGCTCCCGGGCCGGTCTCCGCCCCGCCGCATCCCTCGTCACGTACCGACAGCGTCAAACGGCCCGGCCCGCGGGCGAGTTCCACCCGGGCGCTGTCCGCACCGCTGTGTTTGGCGGCGTTAGTCAGGGCCTCCGCGACGACGAAGTACGCGGCCGCCTCGACCGCCGCCGGTGCCCGCGGGCCCTCTGCCGGCCCGTCCTCGCACACCGTCACCTCCAGTCCGCTGCTCGCCGCGAGCGCCCGTACGGCGCCCACCAGGCCGCGGTCGGTGAGGATCGGCGGATGGATGCCGCGGACGACCTGCCGCAGCTCGGTGAGGGCCTCCTCGGCCTGGTCCTGGGCGTCGTCGAGGAGCTTGCGGGCCGTCTCGGGGTCGGTGTCGTAGGCCCGCCGGGCGAGGCCCACCCGCATCGACAGGGCCACCAGCCGGGCCTGGGTGCCGTCGTGCAGATCCCGTTCGATACGCCGGAGTTCGGCGCCGTGCGCGGCGACGGCGCCGGCCCGGGTGACGGTCAGCTCCGCGACCCGCTCGGCGAGCCGGGCCTGCTGCCCGCTGTCCGGCGCGGGCCGCAGCAGCGCCCGCGACCAGGCCGCGTCGAGGTCGGCGAGGCGCTCGATCAGCGGCAGCACGACGGCCCGGTGCCGCAGCAGCCCGCACCACACCCCGTCGACGAGCAGCCCGACGGCCCACAACGGCAGCGTGAGGTAGGCCAGCAGCCAGCCGTAGCCGAAGTGCGCGGCGAGCCAGCGCAGATCCCGGTACGTGCCCGGATCGGCGAGGGCGGTGCGCACCCGCGCGAACAGCTCCCCGGAGAGCGGCAGATACGCCTCGGGCACCGCCGTGCCCGTCCACGCCGCCACCCGCCGCCGCTTGAACCCGGTCATCCGGCGCAGCATCAGCACCGTCTCGGGCAGCACGCCCGCGCCGATCACGATGACTGTCGCCACGGCGGTGAACAGCAGTACCCCGAGGAAGAGATACGACAGCAGTGCCAGCCCGCCGGCCGTCATCAGCTGGGCCGTGGCCCGTCCCGCCCGCCGGATGGTGTCCCCCATGGGCTCAGGCTAAGCGAACCCGCTCGCGCGGCGCGGGGGAGCGGGCTCCAGGGTTGGGGTGTAGCTGACTCCACCCCGCATCCGGGAGGTCGCTCTCTCGAACGGGCGGTGCGCGGCGGGCAGTCTCGGGTGCAGCGAAACGCGCTGCGGACCGCGGCGCGTGAACCCTCCGGAAGGAAGAACTCCATGAAGGCCCTGCTCTGGTTCGTGCTCCTGGTCGCCGTCACCGTGAACGTCTCCACCAGCTTCGCCTTCGACGGGGTGCAGCAGGTGCTGATCAGCGTCGGCAGCGGGGTCGTGGTGATCGGGTCGGGGGTGGGGCTGTTCCTGATGCGCGGCAAGCGCCCTGAGGCCGGGCGGTCCTGAGGCCTACCTGTATGGCGCTGTGAGGTGGGGACCGATGTTCACACAGTTGCGCCGCCTCGTCGCGGACATGGGCGGGCGTGATCGCCCCGGTCCCGATGACCACCGCGGCGGCCGGCACCGCGAACACCGCCTCCGGCAGCCGGAACGGCCGGACGACGGCGCAGGCCAGCACGACGAGCAGCATGGCCGGCGACAGGGATTCGGCGAGCACCATGCGCTGAATGATCCCTTCCGCGCGCTCGGTGTCCGCCTCGTGCCCTCGTTACCGCGGCGGCCCCGGCCCGTCGGCCCGCGGCCGGCCCCGACCGGGGCTCAGCGTGAGAGGAACTGCTGGCACTGGTACGGCCCGGCGGGCCCGTCCTGGCCGACCACGGTCACCTGGACCTTGTCCGGGCGGGTGCCGTGGACCAGGACCTCGGCGCGGGCGAGGGTGCAGACCAGCTGGCCGGTGGCCTGTTGCCGGGGGGAGCCGGCGTATCTGCCCGGGGTGTGCACGGTGACCTGACCGAGGTGGGCGGTGACGCGGAGGCCGGCGGCCGGCTGCACGAGATTGGTCAGGCCGGCCGCCCGCTCCTGCGCGGTGGGTCCCGCCATCAACAGCTTGAGCACATCCTCCAGTTGATCGATGGTCACATCGGGCCGCGGCGCCCCGCGCAGCCCGCGGTCCGAGGCGAAGTAGACCCGCATGCCCTGGGATATCCCGGAGGGCGCGCGGCCGCCGCTCATCACGCCGGTGGGCTGGACGCCGCAGCCCGCGCCGAGGAGGGCGAGCACACAGCAGAGGAGGGTGAGGCGGGTGCGCGTCATGAGGCGGAATCCGTACGGAGCGGGAGGCGGAGGGTGAAGACGGCGCCGGTGTCCGGGGCCGCGGGCGCGACCTCGATGGTGCCGTCGTGCAGCCGGGCGTTCTCCAGGGCGATGGCCATGCCCAGACCGCTGCCCTCGGAGCGGGTACGGGCGCTGTCGGCCTTGTAGAAGCGGTCGAAGACATGCCGGGCGACCTCGGGGGCCAGCCCCGGTCCGCGGTCGGCGACCGCGACGGTCAGCCAGTCGTCCGCGGCCCGGACGGTGACGGTCACCGGCGGTGCGCCGTGCCGCAACGCGTTGCCGACGAGGTTGGCGACGATGACATCGAGACGGCGGCGGTCCAGCCGGGCCCGGATGCCCGGCGGGAGGTCGGCCTCGACCCGGTCGGTCCAGCCGCGGGCCGCGAGCGAGCCGCGCACCGCCTCGGCCAGGTCCACCTCATGCACCGTCAGCGCCACCGCGCGGGCGTCGAAGCGGGATATCTCGATGAGGTCGTCGACCAGCCGGGCCAGCTTGGCGGTCTCCGCGCTGACCGTACGGGCCGCGTGCGCGGTGTCGGGGGTGAGCTGGTCGGCGTCCTCCTCCAGGACGCTGGAGACCATGGTCATGGCGGCGAGCGGGGTGCGCAGTTCATGGGAGACATCGGCGACGAACCGGCGCGCCAGGGCCTCCTGTTCGCGCAGCTCACCGACGGAGTGCTCCAGTGCGCAGGCCGTGTCGTTGAAGGTGTGGGCGAGCTCGGCGAGTTCGTCCCGGCCCTTCTCCTCGACCCGGATGCTCAGCTCGCCGGCGGCCAGCCGGCGGGTGGCCCGCGCCAGCCGGCGCACCGGCCGCAGCACCGTACGCACCGCCAGCAGCGCCAGGAGCATGGCCAGCGCCACGACGGGCAGCAGTCCGCGCTGCGCACTGCGCACCAGCTCGTCGGCGTCCCGCTCCTCCGCGGCCAGGGAGACGACCGCGAACACCTCGACCCCGGACTGCTGTCCCGCGCTGCCGTGCCGGGCCGAGGCGTCCAGGCGGACCGGGGCGCCCATCACCAGCCAGGGCTTCCCGTGGCGTGCCACCCGCTGGAGCGAGAGCCGGTTGTGGAGGCGCACCGCGGCCCGCAGCTCGGGGGTGATGCGGGTGCGGTCCGCGGACGGGTCGGAGAAGGCGGTGAAGTCGCGGTACTGCGTGACGACCAGCGAGCCGCGCACACCGGCCGAGATGTCGGAGGCGAACTGGGCCATGGAGCGCGGGTCGGTAGGCACGTCGAGCTCCGCGGCCAGCAGCTCTACGCGGTTGCGGAAGTCATCGACGGCGGCGTTCTGGGCCCGCTTGAGGACCGCGTCGCGCGACTCCTGGTACGCCAGTGCCGTGGCGGTGACCGAGCTGATGAGGGTCACCACGATGACGGTGATGACCATCCGGCAGCGGAGCCCGTCCAGGCGCGGGAGCCGGGCGAGCCGCATCCGGGCCCGCGACGCGGCCGTTCCCGCCGCCGGAGCGGAAGCCGGCCCTGTCGTCGCCGCCCCCGTCGTCTCCGCCGCCCCCGTCGTCCCCCGCGCCTCCGTCGTCGTCATCGCGCGCTCACAGCGGGCCGAAGCGATAGCCGAAGCCGCGCACCGTCTGGATGTAGCGCGGCCTGCCGGGGAGGTCCTCCAGCTTGGCGCGCAGCCGCCCGACCGCCGCGTCCACCAGCCGGGAGTCGCCCAGGAAGTCGTGCTCCCAGACGCTTTCGAGGAGTTGCTCCCGGCTGAAGACCCGGCCGGGGGCGGCCGACAGCTCCAGCAGCAGCCGCAGTTCGGTGGGCGGCAGGGGGAGGGGTGCGCCGTGCTTGGTCACGGCCAGGCCGGCCCGGTCGATGACGAGGCCGTCGAAGTCGTCGGTGTCCGTGCGGGAGACCGGGCCGGCCCGCCGCAGCGCCGCCCGGATACGGGCCTCCAGCACCCGGCCAGTGATCGGCTTGACCACGTAGTCGTCGGCGCCCGCCTCCAGTCCGCTGACCACGTCCAGATCGTCGCCGCGCGAGGTGAGCATGATGATCGGCAGCTGGCCGCGGCTGCGGATGCGGCGGCAGACCTCGAAGCCGTCGATACCGGGCAGCATCAGATCGACCACCGCGATCTCGATGCCGCCCGCGCGCGGCCGGGCCAGCAGCTCCAGCCCGTCCTCGCCGGTGGCGACGCCCTCGACCTGATGGCCGTGGCGGCGCAGCACCAGCTCCATTCCGTCCCGGACGGAGGTGTCGTCCTCGATCAACAGCACATGCGGCATAAGGCGATTATGGGCGAGGATTTGTGCAGCTCAGGAGTTATCCACAGGGCGAAAAAGCGCGCCGGTGGCATTGTTACGTTCCCATCATGCGGTGATGCAGTGACCACCAAGCACGGCCCGGAAATTGGCCGCATGAAGCAGAAGACACGCTCCCGCTCCCGTGCCGCACGCCTCGCGCTGCTGATCGCCGTCCCCGCCCTCGCCCTGACCACCGCCTGCGGTGGCGCGGAGTCCTCCGGCGACGGCGTCGCCTCCGTCAGCAACGCGCCCAAGACCGGCGAAAGCAAGGCCGGCGCCGACGCCTCCGGAGGTGCCGCCCAGGGCAAGAGCGCTTTCTACGACGCCCAGATGAAGTACGTCCAGTGCATGCGCAAGAACGTCGACAAGGACTTCCCCGATCCCAAGCTGAGCGGCTATCTCGACTGGACGAAGATCGACGAACTCCAGGAGAAGCCGGGCAACGAGGAGATCGCCAAGGGCGGCAAGGACGGCGTCTGCACGAAGGACATGCTGAACGCCGCGAAGCTGGAGCCGCGCCGCGACACCCAGAAGGAATACGAGTCGATGCTCGCGCACGCCAAGTGCATGCGCGCCAACGGCGTCTCGAAGTTCACCAACCCGCAGCTCCAGGACGGCAATGTCATCCCCGGCGGTGACCCCAACCCCGGCTCGCCGGAGATCTCCCCGGACTCGCCCTCGTACAAGCGGGCCCAGCAGGCGTGCAAGGACAAGCTCCTCGACGGACTGGACGGCAGGCAGTGACCGAGCCACGCAAGCGCCGCCGGTGGCTCACCGCCCTGGCGGCCGCGGTCACCGCCACCGCCGCGACCGCCGGGGTCATGATCCTGACCAACACCGGCAAGGACCCGGCGGCCGACGCCAGGAAGTCCGCCGCGCCGCCCACCACGACCGAGATCACCCGCACCGACCTGGTGCAGAGCAAGACCGTCGACGGACAGCTGGACTACGCACAGCGCCGGGCGGTGAAGTCCCCCGTGGAGGGCACGGTCACCAAGGCCGCCGAGCCGGGCCGGACGGTGGCGCTCGGCCAGCGGCTGTACGAGCGCGACGCCCGTCCGGTGGTGCTCCTCTACGGCTCGACCCCGGTGTACCGCGCGATGAAGGCCGGCGACCGCGGCCCGGACGTCCTCCAACTGGAGCGCAGCCTCCGCGATCTGGGCTTCGGCTCCGGGCTGTACGTGGACACCCGCTTCGACGCGGCGACCAAGGCCGCCGTCAAGTCCTGGCAGAAGTCCCTCGGGATGACCGAGGCCAACGGCGAGGTCGGCAAGGGGGATGTGGTCTTCCAGCGCGGCCCGGTGCGGGTGGTGTCCGCCGACGCCGCCCTCGCCGACGGCATCGGCCCGGACACCAAGGTCCTGACGGTCGCCTCCACCAAGCCGGTCGTCCGGGCGCAGCTCGACCAGGCCGACCGGGCGCTGGCCACCGGGGGCACCACGGCGGAGGTCTCCCTGCCCAGCGGCGGCACCCGGCGCGGCAAGGTCAGCGGGACCGTGGTTCCCGAGAGTTCTGACGGCGCCGCCGAGGACGGGGCCGCCGCGTCCGGCGACGGTGACGTCGAGGTCGAGATCACCCTCACCGGCGGCGGCGAACTCACCGAGAAGGACCGGCAGGGCACGCTGAGCGTGAAGTTCGTCAGTGAGAGCCGCAAGGACGTGCTGACGGTGCCGGTCGAGGCGGTCGTCGCGCTGCGCGAGGGCGGCTACGGGCTGGAGCTGGTCCAGGGCAGGAAGACGCGCATGGTGCAGGTCGAGACCGGTCTGACGGCCGACGGCCGGATCGAGGTCAGCGGGGCCGGGCTGCGCGAGGGCCTGAAGGTCGGAGCGGCCGAGCAATGACAGCCGTGATCGAACTGCGCGGCGCCACCAAGTCCTACCCCGGCGGGGTGCACGCCCTGCGGGGTGTGGACCTCCGGGTGGCGCGCGGCGAACTGACCGCCATCGTCGGCCCGTCCGGCTCCGGCAAGTCCACTCTGCTCAACCTGCTCGGCACCCTCGACCGGGCCACCTCCGGCGAGGTCCGGGTGGCCGGGTACGACGTGAGCCGGCTGTCCGACGCCCAGCTCTCCGCCCTGCGCGCCCGGCACATCGGCTTCGTCTTCCAGCACTTCCACCTCGCCCCCGGCCGCAGCGCCCAGGACAACGTCGCCGACGGTCTCCTCTACGACGGCACGGGCCTGCGCGAGCGCCGGGCCCGCGCCCGCGCCGCCCTGGAAGAGGTGGGGCTCGGGCACCGCATCGGCCACCTCGCGCACCAGCTCTCGGGCGGCGAGAAGCAGCGGGTGGCGATCGCCCGCGCGCTGGTCGGCGAGCCCGATCTGCTGCTCGCGGACGAACCGACCGGCGCGCTGGACACCGCCTCCGGCGCGCGGGTCATGAACCTCATCCGTGAGCAGCACGCGGCCGGCCGGACGGTCTGCGTCATCACCCACGACAACGACATCGCCGACTCGCTGCCCCGCCGTATCCGCTTCCGCGACGGCGAGATCGTCGAGGACTCCGGTGCCCCTCCGGCCGCTCCCGCCGGACCCGGCTCACCCGGGGAGCCCACCGAGGAGGTGACCCGATGAGCGGCCCCGCACTCCGCGCGGCCCGGCTCTCCCCGGCGGATGTGCTGCGGGTCGGCGCCGAGGGCCTGCGCAGCCGCCGTACCCGGGTCGTGCTCTCCGCCCTCGGCATCGCGATCGGCATCGCCACGATGGTCGCGGTCGTCGGCCTGTCCACGTCCAGCCGCGCCGATCTGCTCGCCCGACTGGACCGGCTCGGCACCAATCTGCTCACCGCAGAGGCGGGCCGGGACGCGACCGGTGAGGAGATCAAGTTCCCCCGGAGCGCGGTGGCGATGGTCGAACGGATCGGCCCCGTCCAGCACGCCACCGCCACCGGCGCGGTCGACGCCCGGGTGCGGCGCAGCGACGCGGTGCCGGAGGAGCTGGCGTCCGGGGTCACGGTCCAGGCCGCCCGTCCCGATCTGCTCGACGCCCTCAACGCCCGGGTGGACCGGGGGAGATGGCTGGACCGCGCGGGCGAACGCCTGCCCACGGTCGTCCTGGGCTCGGTCGCCGCCGACCGCCTCGGGGTCACCGCACCCGGCGCCAAGATCCTGCTGAACGACCGCTGGTACGTCGTCACCGGCATCCTCGCCCCCATCGAGCTGGTGCCGACCCTGGACCGGGTCGCCCTGGTCGGATACCCCTCCGCCGAGCGGTACTTGGGCTTCGACGGCCATCCGACCACCGTCTTCGAGCGCTCCACGGACGCGTCCGTCGAGGCGGTGCAGGGGGTGCTGGCCCGTACGGTCAGTCCGGGCAACGAGGCCGGGGTGAAGGTCTCCCGGCCCTCCGACGCCCTCGCGGCCAAGGCCGCCACCGACAAGGGGCTGACCTCGCTGATGCTCGGCCTCGGCGCGGTGGCGCTGCTGGTCGGCGGGGTGGGCGTGGCCAACACCATGGTCATCTCCGTGCTGGAGCGCCGTCAGGAGATCGGGCTGCGCCGGGCCCTGGGCGCGACGCGGGGCTCGATCCGTCTCCAATTCCTCACCGAGTCCCTGCTGTTGTCGGCGCTCGGCGGGCTGGCGGGCGCGGCCCTCGGCGCCGCCGCCACCGTCGCCTTCGCCCGCGCCCAGGGGTGGACCGCCGTCGTACCGCCCTGGTCACTGGCCGGCGGACTGGGCGCCACCCTGGTCATCGGGGTCGTCGCCGGTCTGTACCCGGCCGTACGGGCCTCCCGGCTGCATCCGACGGTGGCGCTCAGCGCGACCTGACCCGGCGACGGCGGCCTTCGGCGGCGTCCGTACGGCCCGCCCGGGGCCCGTACGGA
>NZ_JBHYPE010000074.1:0-22391 GCF_042746015.1 Streptomyces sp. NPDC058773 | reverse complement strand
CGACCGGCCGGGCAGGGGACGCCCGGCCGGCCGCGGCAGCACGCAAGGGCGCCACGACAGGCAATGGCGTCGTAAAGCGACAGGAACGTACCGCCTTTTGATGGTGACGCGGCGCATGATCCGTACGAGGATGGCGGTATGTCCAACACCACTACTTCCGGGGGCGGCCCGCTGCCCCGCGAGGTCGCCGACGCTTATGTCGACGCCCTCGTCGACCTGGACCCGATCACCGGCACCTTCCTCGGAATCGCCGAGAGTTCCGGCAAGCTCCCCGACTTCTCCCCGACCGGCCAGGAAGCGGTGGCCCAGCTCGCGCGAACGACGCTGGAGAAGCTCACCGAGGCCGAGGCCCGGCCGGGCGCGGACAGCGCCGCCGAGCAGATCTGCGCCCGGCTGCTGCGGGAGCGGCTGACCGCCGAGCTGGCGGTCCACGAGGCGGGCGAGGGCCTGCGCACGGTCAGCAACCTCAGCTCGCCGCTGCACCACGTCCGTGAGGTGTTCACGGTCACCCCCGCCGAGACCGACGAGGACTGGACGGCGATCGCCAGCCGGCTGCGGGCCGTGCCCGCCGCGCTGGAGGGCTACCGCGCCGCCCTCGACGCCGGCCGCAAGCGGAAGCTGCCGGCCGGACCGCTCCAGGTGCGCACCGTCATCGGCCAGTTGGGCGAGTGGATCGGGACGGACCGCAGCTGGTTCGCCGAGTTCACCGACCCGGGCCCGGACGCCCTGCGCGCCGAGCTGACCGAGGCCGCCGAGGTGGCGACCGGCGCCCTGGTGGAGCTGCGCGACTGGTTCCGTGACACCTACGCCCCCGCCATCGAGGGTGCCCCGGACGTGGTGGGCCGGGAGCGCTACACCCGCCTCGCCCGCTACTTCAACGGCGCCGACCTGGACGCCGACGAGGCGTATGCGTACGGCTGGTCCGAGTTCCACCGGCTGCTGGCCGAGATGGAGGCCGAGGCCGAGAAGGTGCTGCCCGGCGCGAAGACCCCGTGGGAGGCGCTGGCCTGGTGCGATGAGCACGGCGAGGCCGTCGAGGGCGTCGAGGAGACCCGCCAGTGGCTCCAGTCGCTCATGGACGAGGCCATCGACGCGCTCGACGGCACCCACTTCGAGCTGGCGGAGCGGGTGCGCCGGGTCGAATCGCGGATCGCCCCGCCCGGTGGCGCCGCCGCCCCGTATTACACCCAGCCGTCGCTGGACTTCTCCCGGCCGGGCCGCACCTGGCTGCCGACGATGGGGGAGACCCGTTTCCCGGCGTACGACCTGGTCTCCACCTGGTACCACGAGGGGGTGCCCGGCCATCACCTCCAGCTGGCGCAGTGGGCCCATGTCGCCGACACCCTCTCGCGGTACCAGACGACGGTGGGCATCGTCAGCGCCAACGCCGAGGGCTGGGCGCTGTACGCCGAGCGGCTCATGGACGAACTGGGCTTCCTGACCAACGCGGAACGGCGGCTGGGCTACCTGGACGCGCAGATGATGCGCGCGGTCCGGGTCATCATCGACATCGGGATGCATCTGGAGCTGGAGATCCCCGCGGACTCGCCCTTCCACCCGGGCGAACGCTGGACACCGCAGCTGGCACACGAGTTCTTCGCGCAGCACAGCAGCCGTCCGGCCGACTTCGTCGAGAGCGAGATCACCCGCTACCAGGGCATGGCCGGCCAGGCGATCGGCTACAAGCTCGGGGAACGGGTCTGGCTGCAGGGCCGGGAGGCGGCCCGCGCCCGGCACGGCGCGGACTTCGACCTCAAGGCCTGGCACATGGCCGCGCTGTCGCAGGGTTCGCTGGGCCTGGACGATCTGCTGAGCGAGCTGTCGGCGCTCTGACCGGCCCCTTGGGGGCGGCGGCCGGCCCGGGCAGCAATGCTGTTGTGGCCGGCCGCCGCCGTCCGTAAGGTCCGCTGACATGACCGTGGCTCCCGCGGCGGACCGGCCGCTCCTTCTGTTCCCCGGCGACCCGCTGCGTCCCCGGCGTACGGATCCGCACTTCACGGCCGAGGCCGCCGCGGCGCGGTCGGCCGGCGCCACGACCGCGGTACTGGACCACGAGGCACTGCTCGCCGGGCACGCCGAAGAGGCGGTGGCCCGCGTCCCGCACGATGCCGGACCGGTCTGGTACCGCGGCTGGATGCTCCCTGCCGGCCACTACGCCGAGCTGGACCGGGCGCTCACCGCGCGCGGCGGCCGGCTGCTGACCTCTCCCGGGGCGTATCGCACCGCCCATGAACTCCCCGGCTGGTACGACACCTTCCGGGCCCTCACCCCGCAGAGCGTCTGGCTCCCCTGCGCCCCCGGCCGGACCCCGGGCCGGGCGGCACTGGCCCGGCTCGCCGCCCGGCTCGACGGACCGGACGGCCCTCGCCCGCTGATCGTCAAGGACTGGGTCAAGTCCCGTAAGCACGAATGGGACGAGGCCGCCTATGTGCCGGACACCCGGGACACCGACCGGCTGTCTTCGGTCGTCGCCCGCTTCGTCGCCCTCCAGGAGGAGTTCCTCACCGGCGGCGTGGTGCTGCGCACCTTCGAGGAGTACGCGGCGGTGGGCGAGGCGCGGGTGTGGTGGGTGGACGGTGAGCCGGTGCTGACCGGCCCGCACCCCGACACCCCGGAGCTGCGCCCGGTCCCCGACCTGTCGCAAGTGGCGCCCATCGTACGCAAGTTGGGGCCGCGCTTCGTCACCACGGACCTGGCGCTGCGCGCCGATGGCGTCTGGCGGGTGGTGGAGGTCGGCGACGGCCAGGTCAGCGGCCTGCCCGCGGGAACCGACCACCGGCCGCTGTTCGAGGCGCTGGTCACCGCGGGCGCCGGCTATCCGCTGACCCTCACGGCGGGCCGGGTGGCGCTGCGCGCCCTGCTGCCGGCCACCGCCGCGCGGGTCGCGGACGGCGAACCCGCCGGTTTCGACTGGATCGACGGCGCCCCGCCCGAGACCACCTCCGGCGGCGCCGGTATCGCGGTACGGGCCGCGGCGGCGGGCCACTACAGGCCCGGCTGGGGCGTCTTCGTCCTCACCGACGCCGAGGCCGGTACGGCGCTGGGCAGCATCGGCTTCCACGGCCCACCGGACGCCGACGGCTTCGTGGAGATCGGCTACGACCTGTCCCCCTCCGCGCGCGGCGCCGGCTGGGCGACCGACGCCGCGCGACTGCTGACCGACTGGGCCACGGCCCGGCCCGAGGTACGGACGGTGTGCGCCCTGACCGAGCCGGAGAACGTCCCGTCACAGCGGGTCCTGAAGCGAGCCGGCTTCCGGTTCGCCGGAGAGCGGGAGGGGCTGCGGGCGTATGAGAGGGGCGAGGCGGGGGCTGTTGGGGCTGTCGGAGGCCGTCGGTGAGCCGTGGGGGGCGGGGCGCAGGGCCCGGACCGGAACACAGGCCGGCAGGCCCCGGCCCGCAACGCAGCACCGGAGCGCGAGGCCAAGGCGCCGCACCGCCGGGCCCCCTCAAACACCCCCACAGCGCTTCCCCCCGCCCCCTCCCCCCGCCCCCTCCCCCCGCCTCCCCCCTTCGGGGGGAGGGGGCGGGGGTGGGTTCGGGGGTGGGAGGGGGGAGGCGCAGAAGCCTTGCCCACTCACCCCCGTACCCGATGCCGGACCCTCGACCCCGACCGGTCCTTGACGACCTCCAGTTGTGCGGGGATGCGCGCCTTGAGGTCGGCTACATGGCTGACGATGCCGACGCTGCGGTCCCGTTCGCGTAGCGAGTCCAGTACGTCCAGCACCTCGTCCAGGGTCTGTTCGTCCAGGCTGCCGAACCCCTCGTCGATGAAGAGGGTGTCCAGGCGCGTGCCGCCCGCCTCGTCGGTGACGACATCGGCGAGGCCGAGCGCCAGCGCGAGCGAGGCGAAGAAGGTCTCGCCGCCGGAGAGGCTGGAGGTGTCCCGCTCATGGCCGGTCCAGGCGTCGATGACATGCAGCCCCAGGCCGGAACGCCGGGCGCCGCCGGCCCGTTCGTCGGAGTGGACGAGGGTGTAGCGGCCGGCCGACATCCGGTGCAGCCGGGCGCTGGCGGCGGCCGCGACCTGTTCGAGCCGGGCGGCGAGCACGTACGACTCCAGACGCATCCGCCGCTCGTTCTCGCTGGACGTCCCGGCGGCGAGCGCGGCGAGGCGGGCGATGCGGTCGTAAGAGGTGCGCAGCGGGGCCAGCGCGCGGGCGTCGGCCTCGGCGCGGGCGGAGAGCCGGTCGAGTTCGGTGCAGCGGTCCCGGGCCGCGGCATGGGTGGCCGAGGCGGTGCGCAGCCGTGCGGTCGCTGCCTGGTGCGCGGACTGCGCGGCGGCCGGGTCGGCGGGCGGCAGCGCCGCCGCGGCCGCGGTCTCCGGATCGGCCAACTCGGCCTCCACGGCGGCGGATTCGGCCTGCCACTCATCGAGCCGTCGCTGCAGCGCCCGCCATTCTTCGTCCCGCAGCAGCGCCTCCGCGGCGGCCTGCGGGGTGTCGAATCCGGCGCGGTAGGCGGCGTCGGACAGCCCGGCGTCGGCCTCCTTGAGCCGCTGGGCGCAGGTGCCGGCCGTATGGGACGCCTCCGCCGCCGCGGCCAGCAGCGTCACCTGCCGCTCCAGCCGGGCGGCCCGGTCGGCGACGCTGGGGCAGTCTCCGCGCGCCCGGGTCAGCTCCTCTTCCAGGGCCGCCCGTTCGCGGTCCAGCGCCTCCCTGTGGGAGGTACGGGCCGCGGCCCGGCGCTCGGCCTGCTGCTGCTCGGCGCGGCGCCGTTCGTATTCCCGTTCGGCCCGTCCGAGCGCCTCCCGGGCGGCATGGAGGTCGGCGCCCCCGTCACGGGCGCGGGCGAACTCGGTACGCAACTCCTCCACCATCGCAGCCAGTTCACCGGCCGGCGCGTCCCCGGCCGTGGCGGCAGCGGCGGCCAGCGCCTCCTTGGCCGACTGGCAGCGGGCCTCCGCCTGCCCCCGGGCCTCGTCGGCCTGCCGGTGCGCCGCCAGCGCGGCCTCCTCGGCATGCCGGTCGACGTGGCCCGCACCGGCACGGGCCGGCCGGGGGTGCTCGGTCGCGCCGCACACCGCGCAGGCCAGGCCGTCACGGAGGCCGTCGGCGAGCTCCGCGGCGATCCCCCGCAGCCGGCGGTCCTTGAGGTCGAGCCAGTGCTCGTGGGCCATCGCGGACCGCTCCCTGGCGGCGAGCAGCTCCGCTTCCGCCGACCGCACCTCACCGCCGAGCCGGTCGCGGCGACGGGCCGCTTCCCAGCGCTCGGCGGCCGGTTCGATACGGGCACCGAGCTGTTCGGCCCGGGTGGCGGCCTCCTGTGCCCTCTCGATGCGCTGCTGGTGGGCGCGCTGGCCGTCGTCCCATGCGGCGAGCCACTCGGCGGCGTCCAGCAGCGTCTGCTCGTCGGCGCGCGCCTCGCGGTCGAGTACGGCCCGCTCCCGGCCTAGGTCGGCGGCCCGCCGCTCGGCCCGCCGCGCCGCACCGAGCGATCCCAGATCCTCCCGCAGCTCCCTTTCCAGCGCGGCGAGTTGCTCGCTCTCCGCGTCGGCCAGATCCGGCGGCAGCGGGTCCCGGTGCTGTCGCTCGGCGCGCTGTGCGGCGTCCAGCTCGCGCCAGGCGGCGTCGCGCAGGGCGAGCGCGGGCGCGACCTCCGCGGCCGCACGGGCCCGTTCCAGCCGGTTGCGGGTGCGCTCGCGCTCCTCGGCGTGGGCTTCGAGCCGGGCGGCCCGGCGCCGGGCGTCCGCGTACCGCTGCTGGAGCCGGTCACGTTCCCGGGCCGCCTCCCAGCGCCCGGCAGCCGCCCCCTCGGCGGCCTCGGCGGCGTGCAGCGCGGCACCGGCGACGGTCAGCCGCTCCCGTGCGCTCACCCGGGCGACCGCCGCCCTGACCAGCACCGCATCCGCAAATCCCGGCTCACCGGGGCCCGGTGCGGCCGGTTCTTCCGCACCACCGGTACGGGCCGTCGCGGACCGCCCACCCGGCTCTGCCGCCCCGGCCTGCCCCGGCACGGTCGCCCGCTTCGTGGCCGTCGCCGACGCCCGCCCGCGCCCGCCGGCCGCCGCGACACGTCCACGCGCCGGTGCGCCCTGCCGTTCCGTCCCGGTCGCGGCCGGCGCCGGAACCGACGGATCGTTCACATCGGCACTCTCCCCGGCCGCCTGCGCCATCCGGTGTGCCAGCGCCAGCAGTTGTTCGTCGCCCGCCGTGACGGTGTCCGCGGCCGCCTTGCGCCGCGCGCTCAACTGCTCCTCGAGCGCGGCGAACCGCCGGGTGTCGAAGAGCCGCCCCAGCAGCCGGGCACGGGCCTCCGCATCGGCCCGCAGAAAGCGCGCGAAGTCGCCCTGCGGCAACAGCACCACCTGGCAGAACTGCTCCTTGCTCATACCGAGCAGCTGGCCGATCTCCTCACCGATCTCCTGGTGCGAACGGCTCAGCGCCTTCCAGTGACCGCCCCCCTCCGGCCCACCGGAGCCGTCCGGCCCGTCGCCGCCACGCAGCCCGTCCCCGGCCACCGGCCCCCCGGCCCCGGCCTCCGCCCCGTCCCCACCCGGCACGAACTCCCGCAGTCGGCTCTGTGCCTTCTCCCTCGTGGTGCCACTGCCCCGCTTCTTGGGGCGCGGCTGCTCGGGCAGCCGGGTGATCTCCAACCGCCGCTCTCCCACGGTCAGTTCGAGGACGACCTCGGTGAGCGTCAGCGGGTCCGCCAGATCGCTGCGCAGCGCCTGGCCACTCTGCCGCGCCCCGGGAACCGACCCGTACAACGCAAAGCACACCGCGTCCAGGACCGACGTCTTGCCCGCACCCGTCGGACCGTGCAGCAGGAAGAGGCCGTCCCGCGTCAGCCGGTCGAAGTCAATGATCTGGGTTCCGCCGAACGGCCCGAAGGCGGTGACGGAGAGCCGGTGCAGCCTCAACGCGCCACCTCGGCCGCCATGTCGTCGACGCGTACCTCGTCGATCGCCGAGCGCAGTTCGGCCCGCTCCTGCTCATCGGCCGCGCGGCCGGACCGTACGTGTTCCACGAAGTCCTCGGCGATCTCCTGGTCGCTGCGTCCGCGCAGCCGCTGTGCGTACGACGCCAGTGAGCGGGTGGGCCCGTCCTCGGGGTCGAAGACCAGGCTGACGAGGTGCGGGAAGCGCTTGGCCAGCCGGGCCATGGGCTCATGCGGACGGGCGGTGTCGGTGAGCGTCGCCTCGACCCAGGAGTCCTCGTGCCGGGCCGCTTCGGGGTCGTCCAGCAGCTCCTCCAGCCGTCCGCGGAGACGGGCCAGCGGCCGCGGCACCGGGCAGTCCACCCGCTCCGCGTGCACCGCACCGTCCGCGTCGAGGTCGACGATCCAGGACGACTTGCGGTGCTCGGCCTCGGAGAAGGAGTAGGCGAGCGGAGATCCGGAGTAACGCACCCGCTCGGTCAGGCTCTGGCAGCCGTGCAGATGCCCGAGCGCGGCATAGTCCACCCCGTCGAACACGGCCACCGGGACCGAGGCCACCCCGCCCACGGTGATATCGCGTTCGCTGTCGCTGACCGCGCCCCCGGTGACAAAGGCATGCGCCAGCACCACGGACCGCGTCCCCGCGGGCCGGCCGGCGAGATCGGCCCGCACCCGGTCCATGGCCGCGCCGAGCACCTCCGCATGGTCGGCACGCCGCGCCCCGAGGGTGTCGCGGACCATGGCCGGTTCCAGATACGGCAGACCGTAGAACGCCACCGGTCCATGGGCGTCGTCGATCAGTACGGGGGTACCACAGCCGGCCGGGTCGGTACGGAGATGGATGCCGGCCCGCTCCATCAGTCCGGCGCCGACGCCCAGCCGGCGGGCCGAGTCATGGTTGCCGGAGATCATCACTGTCGGGACACCGAGACCGGCGAGCCGGTGCAGGGCCTCGTCGAACAGCTCTACGGCGGCGAGCGGCGGCACCGCACGGTCGTAGACATCGCCCGCGACCAGCACTGCGTCGATCTCCCTGGCGCGCACGGTCTCGACGAGGTGATCGAGGAACGCGCGCTGCGCGGAGAGCAGATTCACCCGGTGAAAGGACCGCCCCAGATGCCAGTCGGAGGTGTGCAGAAACCTCACCCAGCCACTCCGACCTGCATTTGTCCCCTCCGAGAGCCCACGAACCAACACCACCCGACACGGCCCGGCAACCGGCCCCCACCACAGCGACCGCTGCCCGCGCCCTGTCCTTTTGCGGGCCTCATTCTTGCATCCGGGGACGGGGCGGTTGTCCGCAGTTGTCACATCCGGTGTGTGGCGATAGAGACCTCAGCCGGGCCCCGCGGCCCCCACCGCCCCGGCCCCTCGCCCCGGCCCGTCGCCCCTCTCCCCCGGCCCGCCCTGCGTCCCGATCGGAGTCCCCTTCGGCGGTCCGCAGATACTCCTCCGTGATCCGCTTCGGTCCGAACGGCCACTCCTTCTCGTGGCGGGCCCACACCAGGAAGGCCACGACGCCCGCCCCGACCCATGCCAGCGACCATTCGAGGGGATGTCTGCCGGGCGCATTGCGGTCCGCGCAGCCGTAGATGACCAGCCAGCCGAGGAGCGCCACGATGCTCGGCAGGGGATGGAGCCAGATCCGGTACGGGCGGGGCAGTGCCGGCTGACGGCGGCGCAGCACGGTCACCGCGGCGACCTGGGCCAGTGCCTGCACGATCACCATGACGGTGGTCAGCAGCTGGATGACGGTGGCCAGGTCGGTGTGCCGTCCCAGGAGGAAGCCCGCGGCCGTCACGGTCCCCATGGTGAGCAGGCCCAGTACGGGGAACCGGTGGCGCGGGTGGAGGGTGCCGTACGGGCGATGGTGTTGTAGCCGAGGTAGTCGTAGATGCCGATGGTCAGCCCGGCCGCGAAGCCGGTCCAGAAGTGGCTTGTCGTCAGCTCGAAGGCGTGCGCGGGGTCCGGCCGCCATCAGCGGGATCGTCACGAAGGGACCGACGCCGCACATCTGGCTCATATTGATGGCGGTGGCCTGGAACAAGCCGATGCGCCGGACGAATCCCACCCGCTCATCGAGGAGTTCAGGCATGTGGCAGCCCTTCTCGCGCCGGGGCGCGCACCGGTCAGCGGCCCGTTTCAGCGGCCCGTCGTCACCGCGTCACAGGCTGACATGACCGGCACGCAGGCACACCGGCGCGGACCGGACATTCCGCTGCGGTCGGCCCGGGCGCCGGGGCCGGCCCTCAGAGGTCCCCGTAGGCCTCGCCGCCGAGCTCCAGCCGCGCCGTGCCGGCGGTGGTGTCCGCGAGCCAGGCGCGAAAGGCGTCCAGCTCGGCCTCCGGCAGCCCGACCTCGATGCGTACCTCCGCTCCGTACGTCACCTCGCGCACGGCTCGCCCTGTGGTGCGCAGATCGTTCTCCACCCGGCCCGCCCGCTGGTGGTCGACGGTGACCGTCACCAGCCGGAAACGCTGGCGGGTGACCGTGCCCAGCGCGTCGAGTGCCTCGCCGACCACGCCTCCGTACGCGCGGATCAGGCCGCCCGCACCGAGTTTGACGCCGCCGAAGTAGCGGGTGACGACGGCGACGACATAGCGGACCTCGCGGCGCACCAGCATCTGCAGCATCGGGACGCCCGCGGTACCGCCGGGCTCACCGTCGTCGCTCGCCTTCTGGATGCCCCCGTCGGCGCCCAGCACATAGGCGAAGCAGTGATGGCGGGCGGTGGGGTGCTCCTTGCGGATGCGCGCGATGAAGTCCTGGGCCTCGGCCTCGGTCGCGACGGGCGCGAGCGCACAGAGGAAGCGGGACTTGTTGATCTCGATCTCGTGGACACCCTCGCGCGCGAGCGTGCGGTACTGCTCCTGCATCGGACCAGCCTATGCGGCCCCGGTGAGCGCCGGACAGCGGCCGGTGCCGGTGGCCCGCGCCGCGCTGAGGTGTCCGCCGTAAGGGCGCTGGGGTCCGCCGTCCGGGCGCAGTGCGCACGGCCACGCGGCGTACCCGCCCCGTCCGCACGGTGCGTCGGGGAGACGTCCGCGCTGCCCGTGGGCACTGTGAGGCCAGTGCGAGAGCCTCGTGTTTCCGGGGCCCCGCTCGTACAGGTAGGAACGGCGGGTTTGCGGAGGGCTGCATGGAAGAGAGCACACAGCAGGCGATGACGGCGGGCGTTCCCGTGACGGGTGAGGAGATGCCCGAGCCCCCGCCAGAGGTCATCGAGGCGGCACGCGAGGCGCCCGACCACTGGCTGGCCATGGTGGATCTGACCTGGCAGGGAGAGGGACCGCCACCGCTCTGGGCGCTGATCGGCCAGTGGCGGTCGGGTCCGACGGGCGAGATCGAGGAGTGGCGGGACAATCCGGAGTACCGGCCGTCGCCCCAGATGCTGGACTGGGCGGAGCCGACGGACGCGGTCGACTGCGCTCTGCAGCTCGCCGCGACCGGCTACGGGCCCGGGCAGGACGTCTCCGACGCACTGGCGCGTGCGGAGGTCTCCGTACTGGTGACCGCTACCGGTTCGCCGCTGGCCGCGGCCTCCCCCGAGGGCACCCCGGTGATCCCCGTCTACACCTCGCAGAGCTATCTGGAGTCGGTGGGCCGGCTGCTGTACGACCGCCGGCCGGTGGCCGAACTCGTCGAGCAGCTGCCGCCGGGACATGCCCTGTACCTCAACCCGACCGGGCCGGTGAGCATGCTGGTGGACACCGAGGAGCTGCGCGCGGCGCTGGCCGGGGTGTCCGGGACGGAGGCGCGGGAGGCCGCCCCGGTGGCGCCGCGTCCGGGGACCGGGGCCGGCGGGACCGAGCCGGTCGGCAGCGGCCGGGCGATCGGCAAGCCCGCTCGCACCGCGAAGGGCAGCACGGTGGTCGGGGCCGGGATGGCCGGCAGCGGAGTGGCCCGCGGCGCCAACTGAGCCACCACACAGAAGACCCGCCCCGCCCGTCTTCCCCTTCGGGCGGGGCGTCTGCTGTGCGGCGCTGACCTGCTGCCGTCACCCTGCGGAGTGGTCGTCCTCCGCGACGGGAATCTCCGGGTCCCACCGTCCGTTGAGCGGCACAAGACCCTTCCGAGGCAGGAGGCAGTGCGTGTACGGCGACCCCAGTACGATCCGCAGGATTCTGACCGAGCTCGGCGACACCTGGGCCGTGTTGGGCCTGTCCAGCAACGAGCAGCGCGCGGCGCACGGCGTCGCGGAGGTTCTGCAGCGCTACGGCAAGCGGATCGTGCCGGTGCACCCGAAGGCCGAGCGCGTCCATGGCGAGCAGGGGTACCCCTCGCTCTCCGCGATCCCCTTCCCGGTCGACGTGGTCGATGTCTTCGTCAACAGCGAGCTGGCCGGCCCGGTCGCCGATGAGGCGGTGTCGGTCGGGGCGAAGGCGGTCTGGTTCCAGCTCGGCGTGGTCGACGAGGCGGCCTGGCACCGGGTGCACGACTCCGGGCTCGACATGGTGATGGACCGATGCCCGGCCATCGAGATACCGCGTCTGGGCTGAGCCACGGGGGCTTGCGGTCCGGGCGCGCGGGTGCCGCGGGCCGCCCTTCCGCGAGCCGTGGCCTTCCGTGAACGGCGGAGACGGCCGGGCCGCGCCGGGTGAAGGCCACGGCGAACGAAGCGCCTAGACGATCCCCAGCCCCTCCAGGACCGTTGCGCCCGGCAGTTCGGCCAGCGCCTTGCCGGGCACGATGAGTTTGCCGCGGCGGCTGCCGCTGCCGATCAGGGCGTACGGGGTATCGGCGACGGCGGAGTCCACCAGCAGCGGCCAGTGGTCGGGCAGGCCGACCGGGGTGATTCCGCCGTACTCCATCCCGCTCTCGCCGACCGCCGTGTCCATCGGTGCGAACGACGCCTTGCGGGCGCCCAGTTGACGTCGCACGATCCCGTTCACGTCGACGCGGGTGTGCGAGAGGACGACGCAGGCGGCCAGGGTCGTCTCACCGCCGCGCCTGCCGGCCACCACCACACAGTTCGCCGACTGCTCCAGAAGCCAGGGGCCGTAATGCTCGACGAGCAGTGCGGTGTCCGCGATCTCCGGATCGGTGTCGACATGACGCAGCTCCTCGACGGGCACGGAGCCGCGCCAGTCCCGGACCGCGGCGGCCACCGGCTCGGGCAGCAGGTCCAGGCGCTCGACGGCGGGCCGGACATCGTCGAAGGCATCCATCGGCACGGGCATACCCGCCAAGCTAACAGCCCGGAGCTGCCGGGCCGTCTCGGCGGCCTGACAGTGGCCCGGCGGCGGCCCCCATCGGGCCGTCTCGGCAGGCCGTCCCGACGGCGGCCGCCCCACCGGCCCGCCTCAGCGGACCGGCGGGATGATCACCGACATGGTCATCTCGACCGGTTCGGTGCCGTCGTTGCGGTAGCCGTGCGCGACCTTGGCCTCGAAGGTCGCCGAGGCACCGGCGGGCACCTCGTGCTCCGTGCCGTCCACGACCAGCGTCAGGGTGCCGGAGCGGACATGCAGCAGTTCGACGGTGCCGGGCGGATGCGGATCGGAGCTGCTGTGGTCGCCCGGCATCAGCCGCCAGTCCCACAGTTCGTACGGTCCGGGCGCCTCGGCTCCGACGAGGAGCGTGGTGGAGCTGCCCGCTTCGGTGGACCAGAGCCGGACCGCCTCCGACGGGCCCACGATGCGTACCTGCGGGCCCTGTTCGTAGTCGAGGAGCGTGGTGATGCTGACGCCGAGCGCGTCGGCGATCTTGACAGTGGTCCCCACGCTCGGGTTCGTACGGGCCTGCTCGATCTGGATGATCATGCCGCGGCTGACACCGGCGCGGGCCGCCAGCGCATCGAGGGTGAAGCCGCGCTCGGCCCGCCAATGCTTGAGATTGCGGGCGAGCGACTGCGTGAGCTGGTCGAGATCCGTCACGGTCCGTCCAAGTCGAGGCCAATATATTCGATACCCCAGTACAGTCTGCTGCACTACGGTGTGGTGTACTTCAGCGTCCGGTTCACTGTACTGCGAGGTTTCACCATGACAGCGGTCTTCGCCCTGGCCACCAGCCTTCTGTGGGGGCTCGCCGACTTCGGCGGCGGACTGCTCACCCGACGGCTGCAGGCGCTGACCGTGGTGGTGGTCTCGCAGGCGCTGGCCGCCGTTGTACTGGGCGCCATCGTGCTGGCCACCGGCGGTTGGCGGGAGGCCGGACCGCAGCTGTGGTTCGCGGTCGCCGCGGGTGTCGTGGGGCCCGTCGCCCTGCTCTGCTTCTACCGTGCCCTGGCGCTCGGCCCGATGGGCGTGGTCTCCCCGCTCGCCTCGTTCGGCACCGTGCTGGTGCCGCTCGGCGTCGGGCTCGTGGCGGGCGAACGGCCGGGAACGCTCCAGGTCACCGGCATGCTGGTGGCGGTGGTCGGCGTCGTGCTGGCCGGCGGCCCGCGGTTCGGCGGCGCCTCCGTGGCCGGCCGGACGATTGCGCTGACGCTGATCTCGGCGCTCGGCTTCGGCACGGTGATGGCGCTGATCTCGGAGGCGTCGACGACCGTGACCGGGCTCTTCCTCGCCCTGTTCGTGCAGCGGCTGTGCAATGTCGCCGTCGGCGGCGCCGCGCTGTACGCCTCGATGCGGCGCGGCACCCCGGCCCTGCCCGAGGGCGGACTCCCGGCCCTCCGGGACGCCCTGCCCGCACTCGCCTTCGTCGGCATCGCCGATGTCGCCGCGAACGGCACCTACGCCCTCGCCGCGCAGAGCGGTCCGGTCACCATCGCCGCGGTGCTCGCCTCCCTCTACCCGGTCGTCACCACGCTCGCCGCGCTCGGCGTCCTCAAGGAGCGGCTGCGGGCGGTCCAGACGGCCGGCGCCTCCCTCGCGCTGGTCGGCTCGGCCCTGCTCGCCTCAGGCGGCTGACCGCGATGGGCCGGCCGCGGTCCCGCCGCGCCTGACGCCGGCTCAGGACGCCTCGTACGCCTCTCCGGTCCGCTCCGCCGCTCCGGTCCGCTCCGCCTCCCAGGACTCCAGCGCGACCAGCTGCTCCGGGGTGACGCCCTCGGGGATCGGCACCGGAGCCGGGGTGCGCAGCGGCGGCTGCCAGCCCTGCCGGGCGTCCCAGCGGCGGACGATCCTCGCGGGCGCCCCGGCGACCACCGCATGGTCGGGGACCTCCCCTCGGACCACGGCACCGGCCGCAACCACCACATTCCGGCCCAGCCGCGCCCCGGGCAGGATCACCGCGCCGGTTCCGATCCAGCCGCCGGGGCCGATGGTGACCGGCTCGCTGCGCGGCCACTGCTTGCCGACCGGCACCTCGGGGTCGTCGTAACTGTGGTTGGTGGTGGTGACGTAGACACCGGGGCCGAAGAAGCAGTCATCGCCGATCGTCAGCCGGACATCCGCGATCACATGGCTTCCGCGGCCCAGCACGACACCGTTGCCCAGCGTCAGGATCGGCTCCGGGCCGAGGTCGAGGTCCGGCATCATGCCCGCCGTCATCGTCACGTCCTGGGCGATGATGCAGTGGTCGCCCAGCTCGATCCACGGGTCGCCGAAGACCGTGCCCTGTGGGAAGGCGAGCCGGGTGCCGGTGCCGATCCGGCGGAAGCGGTACGGGCCCGGACGGTCGGCCGTCACGGCCGCGGTCTCGCGCACCCAGCGCACCCCGCGGTGGACGGTGCGCGCCACGGCCCGGCGCCGCCAGGCCGCGAAAGACGAGAACACGTTCTGGTTTATCGGCACCCGCACACCGTACTCAGCCCGCGGCCGCCCGGCCGCGCCGCGGGCTGTGATCTTCGCCCCACCGGCGGCGGGCCCCGCCCGGTGCCGCCCCCGTCGTCTACGGTGCTGCTGGCGCGGCGCAGAACGGTGAGGAGATCCAGGATGACGGCACGGGCACTGATTTCACCGGTGGGCGGAAAGGAGCCGAAGGTCGATCAGAAGGCATTCACCGCCCCGACGTCCGTCGTGCTCGGCGAGGTCACCATGGGGCCGGGAGCCAGCGTCTGGTACCACACGGTGCTGCGGGCGGACTGCGGTCCGATCGTGCTCGGCGCCGACAGCAACGTCCAGGACAACTGCACGGTGCATGTCGATCCCGGCTTCCCGGTGACCGTCGGCAAGCGGGTCTCGGTCGGGCACAACGCGGTGCTGCACGGCTGCACCGTCGAGGACGACGTCCTGATCGGGATGGGCGCCACGGTGCTGAACGGCGCACACATCGGCGCGGGCTCGCTGATCGCCGCACAGGCACTGGTCCCCCAGGGCATGCAGGTCCCGCCCGGCTCGCTGGTCGCCGGGGTACCGGCGAAGATCAAGCGCGAGCTGACCGATGAGGAGCGCGAGAGCATCAAGCTCAATGCCGCCATGTATCTGGAGTTGGCGGGACAGCACCGGGAGGCCGTCACGACCGCCGGGGAGTGAGCCGGCCGGACTGAGCCGAGACCGACGGCCTGCGGCGCGGGAAGCCGGACGGGCCCCGCGCCGCAGGCCGCGGCTCAGCGCCGGGTGGTGGCGACGGTCAGCGCGGAGGACAGCAGCTCGGCGTCGAACAGGGTGGCGTCCGCCAGGCGGTTGGCGTTGGCGTACGAGTTCAGCATCAGCTTCGCGGTCCGCAGGGCCGAGGGGGAACGGCGGACCAGCGGCTTGATCCACCGCGTGACGGCGCTGTCGAGCTGCTCCTCCGGGACGACCTTGTGCAGGATGGACAGCTCCTGCGCGATGGTGGCGTCGAAGTTGTCGGCGGTCAGTATCAGCTCACGGATCTTCGCCGCACCGGCCTCGTGCAGCAGCCGCGGCATGATCCCGCCCCATGCGGGCGGTACTCCCAGCCCCAGTTCCGGCAGCCGGAAGCGGCAGGTGTCCGCACCGACCCGCAGATCGCAGAAGACCGCGAGCCCCACTCCGGCCCCGACCACCCCGCCGTGCAGCCGCGCGATGGTCACCGCGTCGGTGCTCGCCAGGGCGTCGCACACCCGTCGCGCCTTGTTCCCGAGCGCGCGCAGCCCCACTCCGCTGGGGTCCTCGGCGAGCAGGGCGGGGAACTCCGCCCGGTCACCGCCCAGACAGAAGTCCTCGCCCGCACCGGAGACGACCAGGACCCTGATGCTGGAATCGTCATCCAGTGCCCCCAGTACGGCCAGAAGCTCGTCGAGCATCTCGCCGCAGATGGCGTTTCCGGTCTCGGGGCTGTTCAACTGCACCGTGAGAACGGGCCCTTCCTGTGTCACGAGGAGGGACTTGAAGGCGTGCATCATGGGTTCCTTGTTTCGTTGTTCCACTGGCGGAAGACCGGGGCCGGGGATGTCAGACACGGACGACCGGCAGTGTGACCAGGCGGCGGAAGGCCACGCGGGGCTCCCAGACGGGCGGAGCGCTGATCCGCAGCCCGGGGAGCCGCTCGAGCAGCCCGGTGAGCAGGCACTCCGCCTCCATGCGGGCCAGTGCGTTGCCCAGGCAGTAGTGGATTCCCCCGCCGAAGCTGAGATGGGCCGCCCGGCGGCGGATGTCGAAGATCTCCGGGGCGGCATAGTGGTTCGGGTCGTGATGGGCCGCGCCGACCATGAGCTGCACCATCTCGTTCTTGCGGACGGTCACCCCGGCGAGTTCGGTGTCCTCGGGAGCCACCCGGCTGATCATGTGGATCGGCGCGTCGTAGCGGAGCGCCTCGTCGATCGCGTCCGGTATCTGCTCGGGGTGCACACGCAGCCAGTTCATCTGACGGGGGTGCTCCAGAAGCAGCCGGACCGCGCTGGAGAGCACGTGTGAGGTCGTCTCCAGCGCCGCCAGCACCATGAACAGCGCGAGGGCGTACACCGCCTCGTCGGCGGCCTCCCGGTCGGGCTCCTGTTCGTCCCAGATGCGCAGCCACGACGAGACGGGGTCATTCCCCGGCTTTCGCCTCCGCTCGCTCACCAACGCGGTGAAATACTCCCGCAATTGACGAGTGGATTCATCGGAAATCGTGAGCTGACTGGGTGTCGGGAACAATTCCTGGGTGTACACCTGGTCATGGGTGAGGGAACGCAGAAGGGAATAGTCAGCGGACGGTAGCTGCAGCCATTCGCCAATGGTGATCACCGGGAGTTCTTCGCTGACCAGGGCACAGAAATCGGCCGGTCCGTCCGCCAGTTCCGTTTCGAAACGGTCGAGCAGACGGGTGGTGGTCCGCTCGACCGAGGCTCTCATCCCGGCCAGCGAATTACGGTCGAAAACGTTGCCCAGCGAGCGCCGCACACGGGTGTGGTGCGGTGCGTTGAGCATCGGCAGAGTATCTCCCATCTGCCGTGATGCGGAGGCGTGCCACCGGTCCGCATCCACCTGGCGGGCCCGCCATTCACTGTCCGGGACCCGCCAGGATCTACTTCGCAAAAGCTGGTGGCACAGTCCGTACGAGGTCACCAAGTGGCCTCCCCAGGGCGCCGGAACAACATCCCCCATCGCCCTGAGTTTCGCGTACAACGGCAACGCATTCGACTGACCTTTGGCCGTGCGCAGACGGGAGAAAAGCGAAACCACACTGCGCCGGTCAACGGGAGCAGTGGCCAGAGCGGGCTGCAAGGCGATACCTTCTTTCAGAAGATCACTCGATAGTCGCCAGCCCTGCATACCCCTACGGCTGAACGTTCATGCGACAAACGAACATTCAAGCTGTAGTAAACATCACACCCGCCACCAGTTGAGGAATCCGCTCCACCAACTGCCCTTCTGAGGCTTGCTCTGCTGCTCCCTGGCCCGGGTGTCCCCACCCGGACCGCCCGCCGGCTGCGGGCCCCGCCGCTCGCTGCGGACCGGGGTGAAGCGGGCGGGCAGCGCGTTGAGCGCCCGGTGGAACGGACCGGGCCGCCAGGTCAGCGTGTCCGCCGGCACACCCAGCTCGATGTCGGGCAGCGTGTTCAGCAGCTTCTCGATCGCGCGTATGGATATCAGCAGCGCCGGGTCCTTCGCCGGACAGGCGTGCGGCCCGGCGCCCCAGGCCAGGTGGGCCCGCTTGCTGAAGGTCTGCCGGGTTGCGGAGAGGCTGGGGTCCGCGTTGGCCGCCGCGAAACTGACCAGCACCGGAGTACCGGCTGCCAGCTTGTTCCCGCCGAGTTCCACATCGTGCACCGGGTAGTGGGTGGCGTAGTTGGCGATCGGCGGGCTGTTCCACAGCACCTCGTTGATCGCGTCCTCGACCAGGACGTCGCCGCCCTGCTGGCCGCCGGCGAACTGCTCGTCGGACAGCAGCAGCCGCAGGGCGTTCGCGATGAGGTTCTGCACCGGCTCGGTGCCGGCCCCGATGAGCAGCGCGAGCTGATGGACCATCTCCTCGTCCGTCAGCCGCGACGAGTGCTGCATCAGCCAGGAGGTGATGTCCTCCCCTGGCACCCTGCGCTTCAGGGTGACCAGCTCGAACAGGGCACCCGCCATGACCTCGTTGGCCCGATCCGCGTCGATCCCGTCGAAGAGGTTGGAGATGGCGCTGATCAGCCGGTCGCCGATCTCCGCCGGACAGCCGAAGAGATCGTTGAAGACCAGCAGCGGCAGCAACTGCGCATAGTCGCTGATCAGATCGGCCTTGCCCCGGGAACTGAACTGATCGGTGAGGTACGCCGCGACGCGGTCGACATGCCTGCTCACCCGGTGCATGTCCAGACGCCCGAAGCTCTCCGTCACCGCCTGACGCAGCCGCAGGTGCTCCGCGCCGTCGGAGAACATGCTGTTCGGCCGGTACATCATCATCGGCAGCACGGGGCTGTCCAGCGGAACCCGCCCCTCGTTGAGCGCGCGCCAGCGGCGGGAGTCCCGCGCGAACGTGTCCGGGTTCTGGAGGACATGGAGCGCGGTGGCGTACTCCGTGACGAGTTCGGCCTCCACACCGGGAGCCAGCTCGACGGGCGCGCTGGGGCCGTACTGCCGCAGCATGTCGTAAAAGGCATCCGGTGCGGCGGCGAACTCCGGCCCGTGGAGGGGCGCCCTTTCACCGCCGGCGTGCGCCGGGCAGCCGGGCGGTGGGCTCTGGAATTCCGAGTGAGATTGCATGCCTGAACTCCTAGTTGAGGCGGGACTGGAGATATCGGACGAGTGCGATCAGCGAATCGGCCGAGGAACGTTGGTCCCGTGCGTCACAGTTGACGACTGGTGTCTCGGGAAGCAGATCCAGCGCCTCCCGGATCTCGTCGAGCGAGTGCGCGGGCGTCCCGTCGAAGCGGTTCACGGCGATGGCGTAGGGGATTCCGTAGTGTTCCACCAGGTCCATGACAGGGAACGACTCATCGAGCCGCTGGGGGTCGACGAGGACCAGCGCCCCCAGCGCACCTCGTGTCATGTCTTCCCACACCTGAACGAAGCGCTGCTGGCCGGGCGTTCCGAACAGATAGAGGACCAGCTGCTCGCTGAGCGTGAGCCGGCCGAAGTCCATGGCGACGGTGGTCGTGGTCTTGTTGGGCGCACCTTTCGGGTCGTCAATTCCCGCGCCCGCCTGCGTCATGATCTCTTCGGTCCGCAGCGGCGGAATCTCGGACATGGTGCCGATGAATGTCGTCTTTCCCACGGCGAAGTGTCCGACCACGAGGATCTTCGCCGCGGTCTGCACTGAATTGCGCAGGTACACGCCGTCATCCAAAGCGAGCTTGGAGCCCATTCAGCACCTCCTCCAGAATTTGCCGGTCGACAAGCTGAGCGCTAGGTATGGGCGCACGAGAGAAGAGAAATCCCTCCTGCGCGAGATCGGACACCAGAATCTTGACGACACCCACCGGAAGCCGGGTGTGCCCGGCTATCTCGGCGATCGAGAGGAAGCCCCCCGAACACAGCTCCAGCAGACGGAGCTTCTCCGGGTCGAGGGGTTTCGTACGGGGCGGTTCCGCGTGCACGGTGACCAGGGTGATCAGTGAGAATTCACTGCCGTCAAGAAGATCGCGGCCGTTGGTGATGACGTACGGCCGTACTAATTCCGCTGCTTCGTGTTCCAGCTCCGGCTCGTCGTCATGGGTCATGACTGGATATCAGCCCTCTCACGAGGCGGACTGGTCAGTGCCTTGCCGAGCTGCCCCACCAACTGCTGCATGCGGAAGGTGATCTCCGCCATGTCGACATCCGGCGACGCCGACACCGCGAGATAGGCGCCTTCGCCGGCCGAGATGAGAAAGACCCAGCCGTGGTCGAACTCGACAAGTGTCTGCCGCCATTGCGGCCGGTTTATCGGCGCACCACCGTGACAGAAGTCGGCAACCGTACGGCTCAGCGACTGCATTCCGCTCATGGCGGCGGCCACCGTATCGGCGTGATCCCGGCCGACATCCTTCGAACGGGCCATGAGCAGACCGTCGGCGGAGACGAGGATGGCATGCTGTGCTTCCGGCAATTCCAGAGCACTGTCAAGCATCCACGACAGATCGTAGTTCACTGAACCTCAGGCCCTTCATTGCTTGCATTGGTGTCACGGCGGCCGGACTGTGTGCCGCGCTGGAATGCGCCCATGACGGACGCCGCCCGTGCGCTGTCGCGGGCCGGGGTTTCCCTGGTCTCGGACTCGGTCGGCACGATGGATATCGCACCGCGGCGGCGCCGCTTCGGCAGGCCGCCGGCCGTCGTCTCGGAAACCGGGCGGGCGTCGGCCGGCTGCCCCAGAGGCGCCGGGCCGGGAGCCGGGGAACCGGCCGCCGGGTATCCGGGCGGGGGCGGAGCAGGCGCGTTATAGGCCGGGTGACCAGGAGGATTCTCGGGCGGCAACGGAGCGGACGCGGCCACGGCAGGACTCTCCTCGGGCTCGTGCAGAGACGTCAGTAGATCGTCGGGGAGCAGGACGACCGCGCGCACGCCACCGTAGGGAGAGGTGGTATCCACCGACACGCTGAACCCGTAGCGGGCGGCGAGCACACCCATGACGGTGAATCCGAACTGCGGCGGGTTACCGAGGCTGGAGACGCTGGCCGAATTCTCGCTCGACAGCAGCTGAGCGGCTCGCGCCTTCTCCTCCTCGTTCATACCGACACCGGCGTCGTCGACGATGATGCAGACGCCCTTGGGCACCGGCCGGATATTGATCTCGATCATCGTTTCCGGCGCCGAATAGCTGGTGGCGTTGTCCAGCAGTTCGGCGAGCACCAGGGCCACCGGTTCCACGGCGCGGCTCACGATGGCGAAATTACTCTGCGAGCGGATCTCGACGCGCGTGAAGTGGCGGATACGGCCCTTCGCGCTGCGGACCACATCGTAGAGCGACGCGTTGTGCCGACGTCGGCCGAGCCAGCCGTCACAGAGCACGGCGATGGACTGGGCCCGCCGCGCGAACTGCGAGTTCATGTGGTCGATGTCGAGCAGATCCTGAAGGATCTTGTGTTCGCCGTAGGTGTCCTGCAGCTTGGAAATCGCCAGCTGCTGTTCACTCGCCAGACCCTGCAGGGTCCGCATGGCGGCCTTCAGCGTGGTCTTGGTGGCCTCTTCGGCGCGGTCCTTCGCCTCTTCGACGGCCTCCGTGTAGTGATCTTCGAGATTGGCGTAGTGCTGCTTGAGCTCGGCCTTCTCCTTTTGAAGATCAGTGATCTTCCTTCTGCCGCGAATAATCGCGGTCGCAGCAACAGGGGTACCAGCGATCAATCCCCAGAACGCTGGATCCTGGAAGTATTGCGTCATAGGACTCTCTTCGGACGGCGGAGCCACCAGATGTCGAATGCCTGGCTGCGGCGTAGAGAATCATCCACGGCCCCAGACATACGTGTACGGCCGCGCACAGTCGCCTGCCAGAAAGCCATCGAAGTGCCGGCTAATGGCATAGTTCTCCCCAGGGTGGCGGTCTTCTTAGGCCAATGCGCGGAATTTCTTTTCTTGCCTTAGCAGGTGACTACCCGGTTGGCAAGTGCGATGATCTTAGCATCACCGCAACACCCGCCGTCCAACGGCGATCTCAACACTTGCGAGATCTGAAGCAGATTCAACAAAAGGCCAGTTTGCGGTCATTGGGCGCGATGCCAGTCCTGGCGCGCACCTGGTTCGCCCGCTTCCTGACGGACCGTTGACGCCGGCTCCTGTGTGATCGCGAACGCAACACGCAAAGCGGTCAGGGACGTTCAGCGGCGTGGGGCGCCATGGACATATGTGATCTCATCGCCGCGGACCCGGACGACCCGTACGGCCATGTCCCGGTCGGTACCCCGCAGATAGTGGGCGTGCAGTGGGTCCGGGCTGCCTCGACGGCCCGCAGACCCCGCGCGCAGTCGACCGAGCGCGGCCCCCTGATGACCGGAAGCGACAGATGGCCCGAGAGCGCGCGGGCGACCTCGGCGCCCGGAACGGCGTCGGACGCCCCGTGGACCTCGCTGTTCGCGCCCCGGTCCGTCAGCCACCGGCTGTCCGCCGTGAGGCCCCCTGCCGGCAGAGCCGTACTGGCCAGCGCCGGACCGACCGCTCGCAGTTTCCGCACAGTCCCGCTTCCGCAGGCACACCTCGGACACCGGCCGTGCCCATCGCGCCGGTTCACGGGCAATTCTTGCCGGGGCCCGGTTCCGGCAAGCAGAAGCCCCCCGTTATGTTCTTCGCGGTCCTGCAAGAGGGCCGCTGGCCTCCGGGCCCGGCATGACTGTCTCCCCCTGTCGAACCG
>NZ_JBHYPE010000073.1:0-25352 GCF_042746015.1 Streptomyces sp. NPDC058773 | reverse complement strand
TTTGTGTGGGTCCCCTTTCTCTTCTTCCGGGGGGCGGGGGCCGCGGGGGGGGGGGGGGCGCGGGTGTCCGGCCCCCCCCCCCGCCGGACTGGGTCAGCCGGGCTTGATCCGGCCGCGCCAGGCCCCGGATTCGGCGCCACGGTGCTCGATGTAGTCCTTGAAGCGCCGCATATCGCCCTTGACCCGCCGTTCGATGGTTCCCGACATGTCGGCGGCCTTCTCCGCCATGCCTGAGGGCTCGATGTCCATCACGAGCGCCACCCGCGTGTGGGTTTCGTCCAGGCGCTGGAAGCTGACCAGGCCCTTCTGCTGTGTATCGCCGGTGGTGGTACACCAGGCGATGCGGTCGTCCGGGAGCTGGTCAATGATCTCGGTGTCGAATTCCCGCCGCACGCCGCCGATTTTGGTGGTCCAGCGGTTGTGCTTGTCGTCGAGCTGGGTGACCCTCTCGACTCCCTCCATGAACTTCGGGAACTCCTCGAACTGTGTCCACTGGTTGTAGGCGGTGTGGACCGGAACCTCGACGTCCACCGTCTCCTTCACCGTGCTCATCGCTACGCCTCCTCCGTGGTGGCTTGCGCGGGTGACGAAGCCCGCGCCGCGCATCTCGCGTGGTTCAGCGGGTGCCCGATGACTGGCTTCTTAGACGGCGCCCACAGGGGTTTTCGGCTGATGCGCAGCCACCGGTGCTCAGCGATGCCGTTCACAGCCGCTGATCCCGGCCCGGACCACGGGCGCTGGGCTCCGTGCTCCCGGCGGGAGTCTTCTACGCTCCGCGACCGGCTGACCATCCTCAGCTACAACATCGAGCTGCCTACCACAGCTTGCCGATGCGGGGCTGGGCGGGGATCCGCCCAGCCTCCGGTACGCGCACGCAGGCACCCGCCGGGCCGGAGCCCCCGTGCGGGGCCGGTCGAGCGGGGTATTCCGCCGCACCGGAGACCCGCCAGGACTCCGTGCGACCAGGAAATTCTTCGTCTCACACATCTCTCACACACGAGAGCGCACAGGAGCAGGCGAGAACCACTGACCTGGACATTCGCTGTCGCCACGGACCACGGTGGACCAGGTAGGCATTACATAGGCTAGGAGCATGGCCTACGAAATTCCGGTGACGCAAGCCCGGGCGGAGCTGGCGGATCTGATCAACCGCGTCGTCTACGGCGGTGAGCGGGTGGTCGTCACCCGTCACGGCAAGCCGCTGGTGGCGCTGGTATCCGCCGCTGACCTGCAGCTCCTTGATGAGCTGGGGCGGGGTGCGCAGGGCGCGGAGGAGGAGCAGGTGATCAGCACGGTCTCCACCGTGCGACAGCTCCCGTCCGCTCCGGGCGAACGACGACGCTTCGGCATCGCCGCAGAACACCGCGACCCGGCCGCCGGGGACCGGCGGCCGGGTCGCGAGAGCTGACGGTCAGCGAGCGCTGACCGTATGAAGGCGCGGGGAGATCAGGAGCTGAGCTCCCACAGCGCGTGGGCGATGGCGTCGGTGTTGTTGTCCAGCGCCTTGTCGTCGATGTTCTTCGAGGTGTCGCAGGACTGGTGGTAGCAGGCGTCGAAGGCCTTGCCGGCCTCGCCGCCCCAGTCCTTCGCCTGCTTCTCGGTCTTCTTGTAGTCGGCGCCGGAGAAGAGGCCGCCGACGGCGATGCCCGCGTCCTTGAAGGAGGCGTGGTCCGAGCGGCCGTCGCCCTCGGTCTCCTTCTCGGTGGCGATGTTCTTCTTGGCGAAGAAGTCCTTGAAGACCTTCTCCAGGCGGGTGTCGTCGTCGTAGACGAAGTAGCCCGGGTTCGGCGAGCCGATCATGTCGAAGTTCAGGTAGGAGTCGATCTTCGACTTGTCGGCGCCGAGCTTGTCGACGTATGCCTGCGAGCCGACCATGCCGTCCTCCTCGTCGCCGAACCAGGCGAACCGGAGGTGCTTGGTGGGCTTGAGGTCCGCCTTGGCGACGGCGAGCGCCACCTGGAGGATGCCGGCCGAGCCCGAGCCGTTGTCGTTGATGCCGGGGCCCTCGGAGACCGAGTCCAGGTGGGCGCCGGCCATCACGGTCTTGCTCTCGTCGCCGCCCTTCCAGTCGGCGACGAGGTTGTAGCCCTTGGTGCCGCCGCCGTCGAACTCCTCGACCTTGGTGGTGAATCCGGCCTTGTCGAGCTTGCCCTTGATGTAGTCGACGGACGCCTTGTAGCCCGGCTGCCCGTGCGCGCGGTTTCCGCCGTTGGCGTCGGCGATCGACTGAAGCTGGTCCAGGTCGGCCTTGACGGCCTTGACGTCGATGTCCGGGGCGGCCGCCGGCGCGGTCCCGGCGTAGGCGCCGGCCGCGGTGAAGACGGTGGCGGCAACGGCGGCGACGGCGCCCGTGGCCAGCGCGGCCCGGCGTATTCGCGTGGAACGAGTCACGATGTGGCTCCGATGCTGGTGTGGGGGGATGGAGCTATTTGACGCGCACATGAGAATTGCGATCACTTTGCAAACCGTCAAGAGCGCATACCGGACAGTCGTGTTCGGCGAACGGGCCGGGTCGGGTTTATGTCGATAGTGGCGATTCCTGGTGCATGGCGGTCATCTGTTCCATGGGGCGGAGCGGCTTCCACGGGGCGGATTTCGCCAGCGGATTCCCTGTCCGGCCCGGGATCTGACGGGCCCGCAGCCGGTCCGGAAGCCGGTCACCGTGCCGTAACGGCGCGTAATAACGCCGCGTTACATCGGGTGGAAGAAGAGGCGTCGACAGGTCGCTCGTCGTAACGCCGATGAAATCCCGCCGAACTAGCCTCCTGGCGTGGGGCGCTTGATGGCCAAGTGCTGAAAGTCGGTTTGCTCCTCCTTTAATTACTGCGTGGTACACCTATCGACGCAGGTGTACCCACGCCTGTGACCTGGGCGAATGCGTCCGGGCGGGAAGACTGTGAGGTGGAAGGTATGCAACTGACCCCGCATGAACAGGAGCGGCTGATGATTCATGTGGCGGCAGACGTGGCCGAAAAGCGCCGCTCCCGGGGGGTGAAGCTCAATCATCCGGAGTCGATCGCCCTGCTCACCGTGCACATCCTCGAAGGCGCCCGGGACGGCCGTACCGTCGCCGAGCTGATGTCCTCCGGCCGCAAGGTGCTCACCCGCGACGAGGTCATGGACGGCGTCCCCGAGATGATCCACGACGTCCAGGTCGAGGCCACCTTCCCCGACGGCACCAAGCTCGTCACCGTGCACGAACCCATCAACTGAACGGGGAAGAGCCGCATATGATCCCGGGCCAGATCCTCCACGCCGACGAGCCGGTACGCCTCAACGAAGGCCTTCCCCGCACCCGGATGACCGTCCTCAACGCCGCCGACCGCCCCGTCCAGGTCGGCTCCCACTACCACTTCGCCGAGGCCAACCCGGGCCTCGACTTCGACCGCGCGGCCGCGCACGGCAAGCGGCTGAACGTCCCGGCCGGCTCCGCCGTGCGCTTCGAGCCCGGCATCCCCACCGAGGTCGAACTCGTCCCCATCGGGGGCAAACGCATCGTCATGGGTCTGCGCGGGGAGACCGGAGGCACCCTCGATGGCTGAACTCACCCGCCAGGCGTACGCCGACCTCTTCGGCCCCACCACCGGCGACCGCATCCGGCTCGCCGACACCGACCTGGTCATCGAGATCACCGAGGACCGCTCGGGCGGACCCGGCCGGGCCGGTGACGAGGCCGTCTTCGGCGGCGGCAAGGTCATCCGCGAATCGATGGGCCAGTCCCGTGCCACCCGCGCCGAGGGCACCCCCGACACCGTGATCACCGGCGCCGTCGTGCTCGACCACTGGGGCATCGTCAAGGCCGACGTCGGCATCCGCGACGGCCGGATCACCGCCCTGGGCAAGGCGGGCAACCCCGAGACGATGGACGGCGTCCACCCCGACCTGGTCATCGGCCCGGAGACCGAGGTCATCGCGGGCAACGGCAAGATCCTCACCGCCGGTGCCATCGACACCCATGTGCACTTCATCTGCCCGCAGCAGGCGGACGAGGCGCTGGCCTCCGGCGTCACCACCCTGATCGGCGGCGGCACCGGACCGGCCGAGGGCAGCAAGGCCACCACCATCACCCCCGGCGCCTGGCACGTCGCCCGGATGCTGGAGTCGATGGACGCGCTCCCGGTCAACGTCGGTCTGCTCGGCAAGGGCAACACCACCTCCCTCACCTCGATGCGCGACCAACTGCGGGCCGGCATCCTCGGCTTCAAGATCCATGAGGACTGGGGTGCCACACCGGCCGTCATCGACGCCTGTCTGACGGTCTGCGAGGAGAGCGGCGCGCAGCTCGCGATCCACACCGACACCCTCAACGAGGCCGGCTTCCTCGGCGACACCCTCGCCGCCATCGCGGGCCGTTCGATCCACGCCTTCCACGTCGAGGGCGCCGGCGGCGGCCACGCCCCCGACATGATCGCGATGGTCTCCGAGCCGAACGTGCTGCCCGCCTCCACCAACCCGACCCGGCCGCACACCGTCAACACCGTCGAGGAGCACCTCGACATGCTGATGGTCTGTCACCACCTCAACCCCGCGGTCCCCGAGGACCTGGCGTTCGCCGAGTCCCGTATCCGGCCCTCGACGATCGCCGCCGAGGACATCCTGCACGACCTCGGCGCCATCTCGATCATGGCCTCGGACGCCCAGGCCATGGGCCGGATCGGCGAGGTCGTGCTGCGCACCTGGCAGACCGCGCACGTGATGAAGCGGCGCCGCGGCGCCCTCCCCGGCGACGGCCGCGCGGACAACCACCGCGCCCGCCGCTATGTCGCGAAGTACACCCTCAACGCGGCCATCGCCCAGGGCATCGACCATCTCGTCGGCTCCGTCGAGGACGGCAAGCTCGCCGACCTCGTGCTGTGGGACCCGGCGTTCTTCGGCGTGAAGCCGCAGCTGGTCATCAAGGGCGGCCAGATCGCCTATGCGCAGATGGGCGACGCCAACGCCTCCATCCCCACTCCGCAGCCGGTCCTGCCCCGCCCGATGTTCGGCGCCACCGGCAGGTCTCCCGGCAGCAACTCGGTCAACTTCGTCTCCCCGCAGGCCCTGGCGGACGGCCTCCCCGAGCGTCTCCCGCTCGCCAAGTCCTACGAGGCGATCCGCAGCACCCGCGGCATCACCAAGGCCGATATGCGCAACAACGACGCCCTGCCGCGCGTCCAGGTCGACCCGGACACCTTCACGGTGACCATCGACGGCGAGGTGGTCGAACCCCGCCCCGCCGCCGAACTCCCCATGGCCCAGCGGTACTTCCTCTTCTGAGGAGCACCGATGAGAACCCCGACGAAGGACACGTACCACCGATGAGCCGCGCAGCGCTGCTCGTCCTCGCCGACGGCCGGTTCCCCGCCGGCGGGCACGCCCACTCGGGCGGCGCCGAACCGGCCGTCGCCGCGGGACGCATCAAGGACGCCGCCACCCTGGAGAGCTTCTGCCGGGGCCGGCTGCACACCGCGGGCCTGGTCGCCGCGGGGCTCGCCGCCGCGGCCGCGGCCGGCCACGACCCGCTCCTGCTGGACGACGCCGCCGACGCCCGTACGCCCGTACCGGCGCTGCGGCAGGTCGCCCGGCGGCTCGGCCGGCAGATGATGCGGGCCGCCCGCGCCACCTGGCCGAGCGCCGCACTCGACGCGCTCGCCACGGCCCGCCCCCGCGGCGCCCACCAGCCCGTCGTCCTGGGCCTGGCCGCCCGGTCCGCCGGTCTGCCGCCGCTCGACGCCGCGTACGCCGTGGCCTACGAGAGCATCAGCGGCCCGGCGACCGCGGCGGTGCGGCTGCTGAGCCTGGACCCCTTCGACGCCACCGCCGTGCTCGCCCGCCTCACCGCCGACCTCGACCGGGTCGCGGAACGGGGCGCCGACGCCGCGCGGCGGGTCACCGCCGAAGGGGTCGACGCCCTGCCCGCCGCCTCCGCGCCGCTGCTCGACATCACCGCCCAACAGCACGCCGCCTGGCCGGTACGCCTCTTCGCCTCCTGACCCGTCGGCCTCCTGCCGCCCCCGCGCGGCCGTACCCATCACCGGAGTGAGCATGCACCTCGATCACAAGGACACCTTTCCCGAGCGCCATACCTACAGTGCCCCCGCCCCCGTACGGGGAGACGGCACCCGGCGGGCCCTGCGCATCGGGCTGGGCGGCCCGGTCGGCACCGGCAAGACCGCCACCGTCGCCGCGCTCTGCCGCGCCCTGCGCGACGCACTGTCCATCGCCGTCGTCACCAACGACATCTACACCCGCGAGGACGCCGAATTCCTGCTCCGGGAGGCCGTTCTGCCCGCCGAGCGGATCTCCGCCGTCGAGACCGGCGCCTGCCCGCACACCGCCATCCGCGACGACATCTCCGCCAACCTCGAAGCCGTCGAGGACCTGGAGGAGGCGGTCGGCCCGCTCGATCTCGTGCTGGTCGAGTCCGGCGGCGACAACCTCACCGCGACCTTCTCCAAGGGCCTGGTCGACGCCCAGATCTTCGTCATCGACGTGGCCGGCGGTGATGACATCCCGCGCAAGGGCGGCCCCGGCGTCACCACCTCCGACCTCCTCGTCATCAACAAGACCGACCTCGCCCCGCACGTCGGTGTCGACCTGGAAGGCATGGCCCGCGACGCCAAGGCCCAACGCGGTGAGCTGCCGGTGGTCTTCACCGCCCTCACGTCGGAGAACGGTGTCCGGCCGGTGGCGGAGTGGGTCCGGGGACGGCTGGCGGACTGGACCGCGGGCCCGGCATGACCCGCACGCTTCCCGCCCCGGCGCCGCCGCCCCGGCCCGATGCCGCGCCGGCCGCCGGTCTGCGTGCCACCGCCCGCATCGTCGCGCGCGCCGATGACGGGGGTGCCACCCGGCTGCCGGTGCTCGACGGCGACGGCCCGTTCGCGCTGCGGCGGATCCGCGGGACCGGCCGGCAGGCCCGGGTCTGTGTCGTCGGCGCCATGAGCGCCCCGCTCGGCGGCGACCGGCTGGCCATCGAAGTCACCGTCGGGCCGGGCGCCGCCCTGCATCTCACGACCGCCGCCGCGACCGTCGCGCTGCCCGGTCGCACGCCCGGCCACGCCACCTACGACGTGCGGTTGACGGTGGCCGACGGCGCCCGGCTCGACTGGCTGCCCGAACCGCTGATCTCAGCGGCCGGCAGCGAGCTGCGGATGACCACCACCGTCGAACTGGCCCCCACCGCCCGCCTGGTACTGCGCGAGGAACAGGTCCTGGGACGCAGCGGCGAGGAGACCGGCGCACTGCACAGCCGGCTCGTCGTCCGCCGGACCGGCCGGACGCTGCTCGACCAGGAGACGGCGTACGGGCCCGGCGCCCCCGGGTGGGACACCTCGGCCGTCCTGGACGGGCACCGTGCTCTGGGTCAACTCCTGGTGGTGAAGCCGGAGTTCGAGCAGTGCCCGGCCGAGGTGCGGCTGCTGGGCGCCACGGCGGGGGAGCGGTCCGACGGCGCGGGGCGGAGCGCGGCGGGACCGGCGGCGGGACAGGGGGTGCTGGCGCCGCTCGCCGGTCCCGCGGCCCTGGCCACCGCCGTCGCCCCGGACGCGCTACGGCTGCGGCGCCTCCTGGACGAGGCCGCCCGGAGCGCCGCCGCCGGGTGACGGCGGCGGCTCCGCTCAGACCTCCAGATCGGCTTCCAGCCGGGCCAGACGGTGGCGCGCCAGGGCGAGATTGGCGCGCTTGCGGTCCAGCACGAGATAGAGGAAGAGACCGCCTCCGTTCTTGCCGGTCACCGGGCGGATGATGTGGTACTGCGCGGTCAGCGTGATGAGCATGTCCTCGATGGAGCCCTGGAGTTCCAGCATCTCCATGGTGCGCATCTTGGCGCGTACGACATCGGTGTTGCCGGCCGCCGCGATATTGAGGTCGAGCGTCTGATTGTCGCCGAGGGTGGCCAGTGCCATGCCGCTGGTGTAGTCGACCAGGGCGACGCCGACCGCGCCCTCGATGGTCGACATCGCGTCGGCGAGAGCGGATTCCATGTGAGCCATGAGGGGTCAGACCTTTCGATTCCTTGACGGTGTTTCTGGTGTTTCTGGTGCTTCGGGGATTCAGGCGCTCAGGGGATCTGGGGCTTCGGGGATTCGGGTGCGGGATGGGGAGTTGTGGGATGCGGCGTGTGTACGGGCGGGGACGTGGGGTGGAATTGCCGGGTGCCGGCGGCCGGCGGCGGCTATCGGCGGGGTGGTGCGTCCACCAGGGCCCCGATCCGTTCCGCGGCCTTCCTGGCCTGCAGATGGAGCCGCCCGACGTTGGTGTCCGTACCGGCCACGGCGGTCAGTACCGCGCGACGGCCGGCCGAATAGGCGGCGATATACCCGGTGGCGCCGCGGGTCAGGGATTCCTCGAAGGAGCCCTGACCGGTCGCCTCGGTGAGGCGTTTGGCGACACCGATCGCGGCGGCGGTGAGCGCGGCCAGACCGTCCGGTTCGATGTCCGGCAGATCGTGGGCGATCACCATGCCGTCCACACTCGCCACCATCCCGCCCTGGAAATGGCGCACTTGATCGCGCAGCATGTGTAATTCATCCCGTATCCGGGGTTCGATCGTCATCAGTCTCCTTTTCCGGGCGCGCTTTCCGATGACGCGCCTCATGGGCTGCACGGTGTTCGTGCGCAGGGGCTCACAGGTTCTCCTCCAACGCCGTACGCAGTCGGACAAGCAGGGCAATATCCGGATCGGCGGTATCGAGGAGGCCCGGAACCGGTACGTGCCAGGCCGAGGCCGGGCGCCCTTCGGCGACGGCGGCGGGCTGCCCGTCCAGGCAGGCGCCGGGCCGCCGCCGTGGCAGCGCCGCCGCCACCGGGGGCAGCTCGACCAGGCCCGCGGCGGCGAGACGGCGGACGTCCAGCAGGGTCGCGAACGCGGACTGGCCCAGCAGGCGGGCCAGTTCGTACGGGGTGTGCCGGCCGTCGGCGCGGTCGAGGAGGCGCCGCTGCCGGCCCGTGGTGGGGGCGGAGGTGCGCGGGTGGACGGGGATGACGGGGGAGGAGTCGACCGCCGCCCAGGCGTGCAGCCGGTCGAGCAACGCCCGGCGGCGGGCCGTCGCCTGCTGGAGCGCGACGGCGCTGATGGGCCGTACGACGCCCAGCCAGTGGGCGGTTCCCGGGGTGAAGGAGGTGGACTCCGGAGGCAGGGGCAGCGCGAAGAACGCCGCGTCGAGGAGGGCGGCGAGATGGCATATCTCCAGCTCGCTCTGGGTCAACCAGCCTTCGCTGACCAGGAATTGGGCGGCCCCCAGGTGCGGCCCCGCCCGTTCGACGGCGTGCTGCCAGCCCTGCGGCGGCACCTTTCCGGCCGTGAGGAGGAGGATGTCGAGACCGGGGGCCGCGGTGCCCTCGACGCAGTAGACCGCGCCTTCGAGAAGATAGATGCAGCCGTGCGGGCCGCGGAGTGCGCCGGTGACCCGCTCGGCGGCGCACCGGTCGAGAAGCCCGGCCGGTGCGGGTGGGGGAGGGGATATGGGCAGGCCCATGGCTGGTTCCTTTGGCGATCGTGCGGGGTGGCGGAGCGCGCACTCAGGACGCGACCAGCTCCGCCGCCAGATCGCGCAGCCGGAGCCGGGCGACGGCGAGATTGGCCTGGGTGCGGTCCAGCCAGAGGTAGAGGTACGTCTGGCTGTCGAAGGCCGTGTGCACGAAGCGGATGAGGTGGTAGCTGTTGTCGGCGGTGATGATCAGGTCCTCCAGGGCCGGGCCGCCGGCGCCCGAGGTGTCGAAGGTGGCGTTGCGCGCGACGGCCTGCACCACGTCGGCGGTGTCGGCGGCGGCCGCGTCATGGTCGCCGTGCGGCGCCCGGCCCGCCGTGCCGAGCGTCAGCCCACTGGTCCAGTCGATCAGCCCGGCGCCCAGAACGCCCGGGATCCCCATCGCCTGGGACAACACCTGATCGATACCCGGCACTTCGGATCTCCCTCGCGATGGCTCTGTCAGCGCGAAAACGCCGAAGCCCTCCCGTGGCAGTGAGTGGGAGAGCCTTCACGGAAGGTTACTGAAGCTGTGCGGCTGGCACATGCCTGTGGGGCAGGTCTACGGCAATTGACGTATTCTCGCCCCTGCACGCCCCCTTGGCGGCCAACGAGCCGCGCCGCACTCCGCCAGGCCGCCCGCGCCCCCGCGTGCCCCGTCGAGCCCCCCGGCCTGCTGTTTCCTCTCCTGTTGTCCCGTCAACCATCCCTTATGGGCATCGAGTTGAGGGTGGCGCCGAAGTGGTGCGGGCGCTGCGGGGACCCATCACACAGGCCGGCGGCGTTGGCCGGAATGATGAGGTTCCCCGGCGATGTCCGGCCGTTCCGTGCCCCGTTGGGCTGTCGTCGCGCGCCCTCGGCACGGCAAGAAACCTACAGGTTGGTAAAGAATCGCGGAGCCAGCCTGTTCAAGAGGGGACGGCGCACGACAGGATCCCTCCGTAAGCCTGTGATCAACGCCGTCACGAGCGGCGCACCATGCAGGGGGAATTGACCACGTGAGAAAATCAGCAGCGCTCGGCGCCGCCGGAACTCTCGTCTCCGGCGCGCTCCTTGCCGGAGCGATATCCGCTCCGCCCGCGCAGGCGGGTGAGCAGCACCAGCGCGGTTCGGCCGAGTCGCGGGGTGTGGCGACCGCCGCCGCGCGCGCAGCCAAGAAGGGCATCGACTGGCAGGACTGCCCCGCGGACTGGGGCTTCAAGCCGCCGGTCCAGTGCGGGTATGTCACCGTCCCGGTCGACTACGCCAAGCCGAACGGCCGCACCATCAAGATCGCCGTCGACCGTGCCGTGAGCACCGGCGGCAAGAAGGAGCGACAGGGCTCCCTCCTCTACAACCCCGGTGGCCCCGGCGGTTCGGGTATGAGGTTCCCGACCCGCATCACCACCAAGAACCCGCTCTGGGCGAAGACCGCGAAGGCGTACGACTTCGTCGGCTTCGACCCCCGGGGCGTGGGTCACTCCGCGCCGATCTCCTGCATGGACCCGCAGGAGTTCGTCAAGGCGCCCAAGGCCGACCCGGTGCCGGACAGCGAGGCCGACAAGCGCGCCCAGCGCAAGCTCGCCAAGCAGTACGCCAACGGCTGCGCCGAGCGCAGCGGCCGCCTGCTGCCGCACATGACGACCAAGAACACCGCCCGCGACATCGATGTGATCCGTGCCGCGCTCGGTGAGAAGAAGCTCAACTACCTGGGCGTCTCCTACGGCACCTACCTGGGCGCGGTCTACGCGACGCTCTTCCCCGGGCACGTCCGCCGGATGCTCGTCGACAGCGTCGTCGACCCCTCCCGCGAGAAGGTCTGGTACCAGGCCAACCTCGACCAGGACATCGCCTTCGAGACCCGCTGGGGCGACTGGAAGAAGTGGGTCGCCAAGAACGACGCGGCGTACCACATCGGCAGCACCCCCAAGAAGGTCCAGGCGGCCTGGGAGAAGCTGCGCGCGACCGCCAAGAAGAAGCCCATCGGCGGCGTGGTCGGGCCGGCCGAGCTGACCGGTTTCTTCCAGAACGCTCCGTACTACGACGACATGTGGGCCTCGGTCGCCGAGGTCTGGAGCGCGTACCTCGCCGGTGACAGCAAGCCGCTGGTGGAGAACGCCGGTCCGAACCTCAAGGACACCGCGGGCAACATCTCCGCGGAGAACGGCAACGCGGTCTACACCGCCGTCGAGTGCACCGACACCAAGTGGCCCACCAGCTGGCAGAAGTGGGACCGGGACAACACCCGTATCCACCGGCAGGCACCGTTCATGACCTGGTCCAACGCCTGGATGAACCTGCCGTGCGCCACCTGGCCGGTCAAGCAGCAGCGGCCGGTCGAGGTCAAGACCGGCAAGGGGCTGCCGAGCGTGCTGATCGTGCAGAGCGTCCGGGACGCGGCCACCCCCTACGGTGGCGCGGTCGAGCTGCACCGTCGCTTCAAGGGCTCCCGCATGATCACCGAGCGGGACGCCGGATCGCACGGTGTCACCGGCGAGGTCAACCCGTGCATCAACGACCGGGTCGACGCGTACTTCCTCTCCGGGAAGACCGACGCCAAGGACGTGACCTGCGCCCCGCACGCCACGCCCAAGCCGAACGCGGCGAAGTCCCTGGTGGGGTCCTTGGACCTCCCCGCCGTGCACTGATGACGGCATGAAAACCGCCGGCACCACATGACGGCACGCAGGGGCGGCCGGGAATCCTCCCGGCCGCCCCTGTCGTCGTCTCAGCCCGCGAACGGCTCGTTCCGTGCCTTCGAGATCGCCCGGTCCGCCATGGCCGGCGCCGGTGAACGGTCCGGCCGGTCCGCAGGGAACACCGTGGAGAAGGCGGCCCGGGTGGGCGAGTCCGCCCGGCGGTCCAGCACGGCGAACACCACCCGGTCGAACCAGCCGGCGAACCGGCCGCCCTCCAGCAACGCCGCCGCGAACGCCCGTGCCACATCGGCCGGTTCATTGCGGAACACCCCGCAGCCCCAGGCCCCCAGCACCAGCTGACGGTGCCCGGCGGCCGCCGCGACCTCCAGGACCCGCTCGGCCCGTACCGCCAGCGCCGCCGCCACCCGGCCGGTCTCGGCCGGCCGCTGCCGGGCGATCACCCCGGCGTTCGGCGCCGCGGCCGTCAAGAATCCTGCCTCGTACGGCACTTCGAGCAGCGTGCCGCGGTCGTCGCGGAACACCGGGACTCCGGGGGAGAGGAGCACCCGGTCGCTGTAGAACGGGCTGGGGTCGGCCCGGTGCGCGGCGTAGAATTCCGGGGCCTCGCGCACACAGGTGTAGAGCGCCGACCCGCGGCACAGCGCCTCCTCCTGGGCCTGCGCGCCGTTGAGATAGCCGCCGCCGGGATTGCGCGCGGAGGCGAAATTCAGCACGGCGAGCGGCCCCGCCCCCGACTCGGCCAGCCGCCGCCCCGCCGTGAGACTGCCCTCCCCCGTCACCTCGAACGCCGTGCGCACACCCGGCGACGGCGCCGCCACGGCGACCGGCTCCGGTCCGTACAACCGGGTTCCGTTCCGGGCCCGGCCGATCGCCGCCGCGATCTCCACCCGTCGTCCGCTCGGGGCGTCGTACGCCCCCGCCGCGACGATCCGTTCCGTTTCCTGTGCCATGCCACGCAGCCGGGCGCTCATCGTCGGCACCCCCGTTTCCCGTGCTTCATGACGGTCAAGGTACGGGCCGTCGGTGCGTTCCGCGATCGGATTACGACGCCCGTTCGTCCTTGCCGTGCCCGCGCCGTCCGTGCGCCCGCGCCGCCTGGGCCGCGGCCTTGGCCTCGCCCGCGTAGATGTCGACGTACTCCTGGCCGGACAGGGTGAGGATGGCGTACATGATTTCGTCGGTGACGGCGCGCAGGGCCATGCGCTCGTCCTCGAGTCCGGCGTAGCGGGAGAAGTCCAGCGGTGCGCCGAAGCGGATGGTGATCCGCATGATGCGCGGCAGCCGCCGGCCCGTCGGCTGCGCCTCGAAGGTGCCGATCATGGCGCACGGCACCACCGGTACTCCGGCACGGATGGCCATCGCGGCGACGCCGGTGCGCCCCTTGTAGAGCCGGCCGTCGTGCGAGCGGGTGCCCTCCGGGTAGATGCCCAGCAGCCGGCCCTTGCGCAGTACGGAGAGCCCCGAGGAGATGGCCGCCTGCGAGGCGCGGCCGCCGGAGCGGTCGACCGGGATCTGCCCGACGCCCCGGAAGAACGCCGCGGTCAGCCGCCCCTTCAGACCGGGACCGGTGAAGTACTCCGCCTTGGCCAGAAACGTCACCCGGCGCGGCACGATGGCCGGCATCACGAAGTGATCGGCGAACGACAGATGATTGCCGGCGATGATCGCCGCGCCCTCCTCCGGTACATGGTCGAGTCCCTCGATCCGCGGCCGGAACACCAGTCGCAGTAATGGCCCCAGAAGCAGGTACTTCAGCACCTGGTAGAGCACAGGACAGCTCTCCATTCCCTAGGCTCGCCGGGGCGGCCACCTCGTCGCAGGTCACAAGGGCTGCCCGGAACGGCCAGTGAGTCTATGGGCAAGTGCCGTGGCAGGTAAGCACCTTCGGCCGGATCGATGCTGACTCGCTCCCGGTAGGGCGCATCCGGCCGGGCCACTGGCTTCTTCCCTTTCGGCAGCCGCTTTGGCATCCACGGACAACTTTCCACCCGGCTTGAGACGCACCGGAGGGGCGCGCCGTACTGTCCGGCAACCGAGACTGACCCCACGGTCCGGGCCGAGGACAGGAGCCATGCAGATGTCCCGAAAGAGAACAGTCGGACGACGTCAGAAGATCGTCATCGGTGTCAGCGCGGCGGCACTGGTCGGCGGGATCGCCGTGGCCACCACGGGCACCAGCCAGGCATCGGCGGCGTGCGACGGACTGGCGACCGCCCTGAGCAACAATCAGAAGTTCATCGCCGACCAGAAGGCCAACCCGGATGCCCAGTCGGCCGCGCGGATCGCCAACCGCGAGGCCGTGATCAAGGAGATCCGGCTGAAGCAGCGGGCCTCCGGCTGCTCCGACGGCGGGGGTGAGTCCGCGGGCGCCCCGCCGTTGGCCGAGCAGCCACCCGCCGGCGGCGCCTCGTCCGCATCGCAGCCGCCCTCCGGCTCGGCGCAGCCACCGGCCTCGGACGACCCGCCCGCGTCCGGTGACGCGTCCGCCTCGGCCGCCCCGCCGGCCGGCGGCGACGACGTGGTGTGCCGCGGCTCGACGGTGACCCTCTCCGGCGAGGGCGGCGCACCCGCGGCGTCCAGCGACGAGTTCCCCACCGGGACGAAACTGAAGGTGACCAACCTGGACAACAACAAGTCGACCACCGTCTCCGTCACTTCCGCATCGGGCAGCTGTGTGCTGCTGAACAACGCGGCATTCGAGGAGGTACGTGAGGAAGGCAAGTTCCTGATCCGGCGCGCCCGCATCGAGCGCGTGGGGTAACCCCGGTCCGGTGGCCGGCAGCGGAGCCGCCTCCTCCGCTGCCGGCCACCCTGTCTTCGGGGCGGTATCCGCGGGCCGTACGGGCGACCTCACGGCGTGGCCGCTTGTCCGCGGGGGCGCAGCGAGGTGGCCTGACTCCGCCCGGCGGCGCGTGTCCCTGTCGGGCTCCCGCATGTGATGCCACCGAGCGTTCCCAGGAGACCACGATGCCCGTCAGCCGTCGATGCCGATCCGCCCGCGCCATCCTGCCCGCCACCGTGCTCGCCACGCTGCTCTGCGCCGCTCCGGCCGGCGCCGACGACCCGCCGGCCGGAGACCAGGGCCTGGTGCTCACCATGACCGGAGCGGGCAGCTCCTGGAGCCGCGGGGTGCGGCTCAGCTGCCCGGACATCCACCGCAGACATCCGCACGCGGGCGCCGCCTGCGACGCGCTGACCTGGGCCCGCGGCGACCTGGACGCGCTGCCCGGCGAGCCGCACACCTGCACCAGGGAGTACGACCCGGTCACCGTCAGCGCGACCGGTACCTGGCGCGGCATCCCGGTCAACTGGCACAAGGAGTTCCCCAACGCCTGCACCATGGACTCCGCCACCGGGCCCGTCTTCCGCTTCTGAGCGGCGCCTGCGAACGGCCGGCTCAGACCGGCCGCGAGGCCACCACCCCGATCGTCACCAGGGCCACCACCACCCAGGAGAACCAGACCCACCCGTTCGCGCCCATCGCCACCGTGTAGGCGGTCGCCGCGATCAGCCCGCCCACCGTGCACACGGCCATCGTCTTCGCAGATCCGGGCATACCCGCACCCTCCTCACGGCGGCCGGGACGCCGACGGAACGGCGCGGGCCGCGGCCATGGGACCATCGTCCCCGGCCGCGGCCCGTACCGCCAGACGCGCGACGTGCCGTCACTGCCCCCGTGCGTTCAGCGAGGCGAGATAGGCGTTGTAGTCGGCCAGATCCTTGTCGCCGTTGCGGTCGGCGGCCCGGTCCGCGCGCTGCGACTGACGCTCCTCGGACTTGTACCACTGGAAGACCAGGGCGATCAGCACCACCACGGACGGGATCTCGCTGAAGGCCCAGGCGATCCCGCCGGCGGCCGACTGGTCGGACAGCGCGTCGATGCCGAGCGAGGCGGGCGGGTTCAGGAAGGTGGTGACCATCGGCTCCGACGCCATCATCAGCGCGATACCGAAGAACGCGTGGAACGGCATGCCGGCGAACAGCTCCAGCATCCGCATCACGTACCCGGGCCGGTGCGGGCCCGGGTCGACGCCCATGATCGGCCAGAAGAACACCAGGCCCACCGCGAGGAAGTGCACCATCATCCCGATGTGCCCGGCCCGGGACTCCATCAGGAAGTCGAACAGCGGGGAGAAGTAGAGCGCGTAGAGGCTCGCGATGAACAGCGGGATGGTGAACGCCGGGTGCGTGATGATCCGCATGTAGCGGCTGTGCAGCAGCGCGACCAGCAGTTCGCGCGGCCCCTTGCGGCCGCGGCCGGCGGCCGGCAGGGCGCGCAGCGCCAGCGTCACCGGCGCCCCGAGCAGCAGCAGGATCGGCGAGAGCATGCTGATGACCATGTGCTGGACCATGTGCACGCTGAACATCGCCATGCCGTAGTCGTTGAGCCGGGTGCACATCACCAGTGCCACCGTCACGATGCCCAGGGCCCAGGCGACGGTACGGCCCACCGGCCAGGCGTCCCCCCGGCGCCGCAGCCGGACCACCGCCCAGCCGTACAGCGCGAGCCCCAGCAGACAGCCGACGAGGAAGACCGGATCACCACCGAACTCCAGGCCTCTTCCCAGCGTGAACGGCGGCAGATCCATGTTCATGCCGTCCATGCCGTGCCCGCTGTGATCCATCCGCTCGCTCCTGATTCGTACCAATGCTCCGGCGACAAGACTAGAACCGCCCCCGGCCGTGGGAGCGGCCGGGGGCGGTTCGTACAGCGCGGAACCATCGCGCCGGGGTCATCGGGTCACAGCACGCACTCGGCCTCGTCGTAGCGCTCCGCGGGCACCGTCTTGAGGGTCTCCACGGCCTCCGCCAGCGGCACCAGCGTGATGTCGGTGCCGCGCAGCGCCGTCATCATCCCGAACTCGCCGCGGTGCGCGGCCTCGACGGCGTGCCAGCCGAAGCGGGTGGCGAGCACCCGGTCGTACGCGGTCGGGGTGCCGCCGCGCTGGACGTGCCCGAGGATGACCGGACGCGCCTCCTTGCCGAGCCGGTCCTCCAGCTCCACGGACAGCTGCCGGGCGACCCCGGCGAACCGCTCATGGCCGTACATGTCCTTGCCGCCGATATCGAAGGTCATGGTGCCCTCGCGCGGCTTGGCGCCCTCGGCGACCACCACGATCGCGAACTTCTTGCCCGCCTCGAACCGTTCGGCGACCCGCGCGGTCAGCTCCTCGATGTCGAAGGGCCGCTCCGGCACCACGATGGCGTGCGCACCGGCCGCCATCCCCGAGTGCAGCGCGATCCAGCCGGTGTGCCGCCCCATCACCTCGACGATCATCACCCGCTGGTGCGACTCGGCGGTGGTCTTGAGCCGGTCCAGCGCCTCGGTGGCGACGCCCACCGCGGTGTCGAAGCCGAACGTCACATCCGTGACCGCGATGTCGTTGTCGATGGTCTTCGGTACGCCCACGATCGGCAGCCCCGCGTCCGACAGCAGCCGCGCCGCCTTCAGCGTGCCCTCGCCGCCGATCGGGATGATCGCGTCGAGGCCCAGTTCGGCGACATGACCGCGGGCCCGCTCCACGCCGTCCCGCAGATGTGCGGGCTGGACCCGGGACGACCCGAGGATGGTGCCGCCGCGCGCCAGGATGCCGCCGACGGCATCGAGGTCGAGCTTGCGGTAATCGGCCTCCAGCAGGCCCTTCCAGCCATCGCGGAAGCCGATCACCTCATCGCCGTGATCGGCGGTGGCGCGGTGGACGACGGACCGGATGACGGCATTCAGTCCGGGGCAGTCGCCGCCGGAGGTGAGGACACCAATACGCATTGCTCGAAAAACCTCTGCAACTCAACCGGGGGCCCGGACCCCGTCGTCCGGTGGGAATCCGCTCACCCTACAAGCGCGGGGCCGCCGGGAACACGTACGCCCGCAGTGCAAGACTGCGGGCGTACGAATGGGCGCGGTGGCGCTCAGGCGGGCGTGGTCGCCGCGGCGATCCGCTCCTGGCGCAGCGCCTCGTACCAGGTGTCGTCCACCGGGGGCAGCGCGTTGACGTCCAGCGCCAGCTTGATCAGCAGGTCGGCGATGTGCGGGTTGCGCGCCATCACCGGGCCGTGCATGTACGTACCGAAGACGGTGTCGTTCCACGCGCCTTCGTAGCCGTCGCCGACGCCGTTGCCCTTGCCGAAGCGCACCTTGGCGAACGGCCGGGCGGTCTTGCCCAGGTGCGTCACGCCCTGGTGGTTCTCGAAGCCGGTCAGCGGCGGCAGCCCCAACTGCGGGTCGATATCGGCGAGTACGTCACCGACGCAGCGCTCGGCCTCACCGCGGGCGCTCACCACGTCCAGCAGCCCCAGGCCCTGCTGCCGCTCCCCGAGGTCGTTGATGAACTCATGACCCAGGATCTGGTAGCCGGCGCACACCGAGAACACGATCGCGCCGTTGGAGACCGCACGGCTCAGCCCGCCGTCGCGGATCAGCCGCTCGGAGGCCAGCCGCTGCGGCCGGTCCTCGCCGCCGCCGATCAGGTAGATGTCGCCGGAGGTGGGGATCTGCTGGTCGGACCGGACATCCAGCCGCTGGACGTCCAGACCGCGCTGGCGCGCCCGCCGCTCCACCACCAGGGCGTTCCCCTGGTCGCCGTACGTGCTCAGCAGGTCCGGGTAGATCCACACCAGCCGCAGGCTGTTGTCACTCATGTTCGCTCGTCCTTTCCCGCGCATCGTCAGTTGCCCACCCGTCGGCGCAGGTCCTGGAATGCCGTGTAGTTGGCGATGATCTCGATCCGGCCGGGCGGCGCCAGCTGCACCGCCTCATCGAGGCTCTCGCAGACCTGGAAGTCGAGACCCGCGACCTCCAGCCGCACCGCCAGGTCCAGCTTGCGGTCGCCGAGCACGAAGATCGGGTGCCCGGCCAGCCGGGTGTAGTCGACGTCCCACAGCCAGGAGGTGTCGGTGCCGTCCGCGCCGCGTGCGTTCACGGACATGATCACCGGGGTCGGCGGCGGGTCGATCAGCGAGAAGGTCTCCAGCCAGCCGGCCGGGTTCTTCGCCAGCAGCAGCCGCAGCTCCCGCTCCATGAAGGTGACCACGTCATAGCGCCCGGCCACCGCCTGCACCGAGAACATCCGCTCCAGGGCCACCTGCGGCGGCACCCCGAAGGCGGCGGCGACCGCGGCGGACGTGGTGGCGTTGGCCTTGTTGGCACGCCCCGGCAGCTGCAGCTTGATCGGCCACGCGCTGCCGTGCGGGTCCAGGACATGATCGCCGGAGAGCGCCCAGCTGGGCGTGGGACGGCGGAAACCGCACTCCGCGCAGAACCAGTCGTCGCCCGGCCGCTGCATCACACCACCGCACGACGGGCAGGACCAGGCGTCGTCCTTCCACTCCTGCCCGGCCGCGACCCACACCACGTTCGCGGACGACGAGGCCGCCCACACGATCAGCGGGTCGTCCGCGTTGGCGATGATCAGCGCCTTGGAGCCGGCCAGCCCCTCGCGCCAGTGCTCGGCCAGCATCCGGGTCTCCGCGGCGCGGTCGAGCTGGTCGCGGGAGAGGTTGAGCAGCGCTATGGCCTTCGGTGTCGTATCGCGTGCGACCCCGGCGAGGTACTTCTCGTCCACCTCGATGACGCCGTACTTGGCGTCCGAGCCGCCCGCCAGGGCGGAGGTGATGCCGGCCGGCATGTTGGCGCCGAGCGCGTTGGAGACCACCGGGCCGCTGGCGCGCAGCGCCTCCGCGATCAGCCGCGTGGTGGTCGTCTTGCCGTTGGTCGCGGACACCAGGATGACGTCCAAGTGCCGTGCCAGCCGCGCCAGCAGGTCGGGGTCGAGCTTGAGCGCCACCCGGCCACCGATCACCGATCCGCTGCCGCGGCCCGCCGCGCGCGATACCGCCGCCGCGGCCTTGCCTGCCGTCACGGCCAGCTTGGCCCGCGGCGACAGCGGCTCCGTGTTGCCTGCCATCGTCCTTGATCCTCCTTGCATCCGGCGCCCGCCTGCCGTGGGGGCTGCCGGTGGAACGCTCCTCCGCAGCCGATGACCGGCCGGGGCTTCGGTCGGGGATCAGCCTATCGAGATCCGGCCGCAGCCCCGAACCCCGCCACCCGTGCGGCGACATCCGCTGTCCCCAGGACCGTACGCTTGTCCCCATGCGTCCCCGCACCATTCCCGGCACTTCCGGCCATGTCCGCCCGCTGCGATTGCTCGGCGATCCGGCCCTGACCGAGCCCTGCCAGGAGGTCACCGTCTTCGATGACGAGCTGGCCCGGCTGGTCGAGGACATGTACGCGACGATGTACGCCGCGCACGGCGTGGGCCTCGCCGCCAACCAGATCGGCGTCCCGCTGCGGGTGTTCGTCTACGACTGCCCCGACGACGAGGACCGCCGCCATCTGGGACATCTGGTCAACCCCCGGCTCGTCGAGGCCGACGGCCCGGTCATCCGCGGCCCCGAGGGCTGTCTCTCGCTCCCCGGCATCGAGGCCGGTACCCCGCGCCACGACCACGCCGTCGTGACCGGGGTGACCCTGACCGGCGAACCCGCGACGGTGACCGGCACCGGCTTCTTCGCCCGCTGCCTCCAGCACGAGTGCGACCACCTCGACGGCGGACTCTATGTCGACCACCTCACCGGGCTGCGCCGCCGCCGGGCGCTGCGCGCCGCGGCGAAGGCCCCGTGGGCCGCACCCGCGGGGGAGTCCGGCCGCTGAACCACCGGCGCCCGCCTGCCGTGTCACGGGCCGGGCTCAGAAGCCGGGGCCGTCCGTGCGGTCCTCGACCGTGGCCAGCTGTCCCCAGAGCAGATCGGCCAGCTGCTTGACCAACTGCTCGCGTGAGCACGGGCGTTCGCGCAGCCACCAGTCACCGGCGTGCTGCATCATGCCGACGATGCCATGGCCCCAGACGCGCGCCGTCAGCTCGCCGCCCGGTCCCAGATCGAGCCGGTCGGTGATCACCTTGGCCAGCTCCTCGCCGAGCCGGCGCAGCAGCGGGGCGGAGTGCCGTCCGACGTCGAAGCCGGACTCGGAGGCGTTGTCCTCGTCCGACGGGTGCATCAGGAAGCGGTAGACCTGCGGCCGGGTCTCGATCGCGAGCAGGTAGGCATCGAGGGTGGCCTCGACCCGGTCGCGGCGCAGGACGGGGGCGTCCAGCGCGGTCGCCAGATTGGCGAGCAGGGCATCCGTGTGCCGTACGGCGAGCGCGCGGTAGAGCCCGCCCTTGTCGCCGAAGTGCCGGTAGAGGATCGGCTTGGTGATGCCTGCCTCGGCCGCGATGGCGTTCATCGAGGCGTCCGGTCCGTCGCGCAGCACAATGCGCTCGGCGGCTTCCAGCAGCTCCCGCCGCCGGCGCTCGGTCGCCGACTGCCGGCGGCCGCTGTGCTCGGTGCTTTCCATGGTCGTGCTCCCCACCCTTGTGAATCCGTGGCGCTGGCGCAACGTAACACCCGATCTCCACGGCGATTTCGTTCCCAGGGGAGTTGACATTGCTTACTGGCGAGTAACACACTTCGGGTTACCGCTAGTAACACAGTAATGCCCGGGCAGCAGGAGGGGACATGGCCGAGTTCACCATGGAGCTCAACGACGAGCAGAAGGAAGTCCGTGACTGGATTCACGGCTTCGCCGCGGACGTCATGCGCCCCGCCGCCACCGAATGGGACGAGCGGGAGGAGACCCCCTGGCCCGTGATCCAGGAGGCCGCCAAGATCGGCCTGTACTCCCTCGACTTCTACGCCCAGCAGTTCTTCGACCCCACGGGTCTCGGTATCCCCATGGCGATGGAGGAGCTGTTCTGGGGCGACGCCGGCATCGGCCTGTCGATCGTGGGCACCGGCCTGGCCGCCGTCGGCGTGCTCGCGAACGGCACCGAGGAGCAGATCGGCACCTGGGTCCCGCAGATGTACGGCGACGTCAACGACGTCAAGGTCGCCGCCTTCTGCTCGTCGGAACCGGACGCCGGCTCGGACGTCGCCGCGATGCGCACCCGCGCGGTCTACGACGAGGCCAAGGACGAGTGGGTGCTCAACGGCACCAAGACCTGGGCCACCAACGGCGGCATCGCCAACGTCCATGTCGTGGTCGCGGTCGTCGACCCCGACGCCGGCTCCAAGGGGCACGCCTCGTTCATCGTCCCCCCGAACACCCCCGGCCTCTCCCAGGGGCAGAAGTTCAAGAAGCACGGCATCCGCGCCTCGCACACCGCCGAGGTCGTGCTGGAGAACGTGCGGGTCCCCGGCCACTGCCTCCTGGGCGGCAAGGAGAAGCTCGACGAGCGCCTGGCCCGCGCCCGGGAGAACGTGAACGGCGAGCGCGTGAAGAACGCCGCCATGGCCACCTTCGAGGCATCCCGGCCCGCGGTCGGCGCGATGGCGGTCGGCACCGCGCGGGCGGCCTACGAAGAGGCGCTGGAGTACGCGAAGACCCGCTCCCAGTTCGGCCGCCCGATCATCGACAACCAGGGCGTGGCCTTCCAGCTCGCCGATATGCGCACCCAGATCGACGCCGCCCGGCTGCTGGTCTGGCGTGCCTCCTGGATGGCGGTGGCCGGGAAGCCGTTCACCTCTGCCGAGGGTTCCATGTCGAAGCTCTTCGCCAGCGAGGTCGCCAAGAAGGTCACCGCCCAGGCCGTACAGATCCTCGGCGGTAACGGTTTCACCCGCGAATACCCGGTCGAGCGGATGCACCGCGACGCCGCCATCTACACCATCTTCGAAGGCACCAGCGAGATCCAGCGCCTGGTGATCGCCCGGACGCTCTCGGGGATGCCGATCCGCTGAGGTCAACTCGCGGGAAAATGCGCTGAGTTGATGCCGGAGTGCACCGAATTCCGGTGCAAGTGCACGGACTTCCCGTGAGAGTGCGGCGCATTCCCGCGAAGGTGCAGATCGCCGTGGAAAAGAGGGCCTCACCCAGCCGCTGGGTGGGGCCCTCGGTGGTCTCTCGGGAGAGGGCGCGAAGCCGCGCATCGGGCCATGGTCCGCTGCGCGGCTTTTCGTCGTGCCCGGATTCTCTCTGACGGCTGTCGCCGGTGCCGGTTCGGTGCGGGCGCGCGGGTCGGGGGCCGCATCCCTTGACGACCGGATCGCCGCGCTCTACTTTCCTTCCGTAGAGCAAAACATTAGTTCCGCGATACGGAATCAGCCGCCTCTGGCGCCGCGCTGGAGCTTGCCCGTGACAGGTCGACGCAGGAGTACTCGATGCCTCGAATGACAGCCGCCCGCGCCGCGGTGGAGATCCTCAAGCGGGAGGGCGTGGCCCACGCCTTCGGAGTGCCGGGCGCCGCGATCAACCCCTTCTACGCGGCGCTCAAGGGCGCGGGCGGGATCGATCACACGCTGGCGCGCCATGTCGAGGGCGCCTCGCACATGGCCGAGGGCTACACCCGGACCCATCCGGGCAACATCGGCGTCTGCATCGGTACCTCAGGACCGGCCGGCACGGACATGATCACCGGCCTCTACTCCGCGATCGGCGACTCGATCCCGATCCTCTGCATCACCGGCCAGGCCCCCACCGCGGTGATCCTCAAGGAGGACTTCCAGGCCGTCGACATCGCCGCGATCGCCAGGCCGGTCACCAAGGCCGCCACCACCGTCATGGAGGCCGCGCAGGTCCCGGGCGTCTTCCAGCAGGCCTTTCATCTGATGCGCTCCGGCCGCCCCGGCCCGGTCCTCATCGACCTGCCGATCGACGTCCAGCTGACCGAGATCGACTTCGACCCCGAGACCTACGAGCCGCTGCCCGCCTTCAAGCCCGCCGCGACCCGCGCCCAGATCGAGAAGGCGCTCACCCTCCTCAACGCCTCCGAGCGCCCGCTGATCGTCGCCGGTGGCGGCATCATCAACGCCGACGCGTCCGGGCTGCTGGTGGAGTTCGCCGAACTGACCGGCACACCGGTCGTGCCGACCCTGATGGGCTGGGGCATCGTCGCTGACGACCACGAGCTGAACGCCGGCATGGTCGGCCTCCAGACCTCGCACCGCTACGGCAACGCCACCTTCCTGGAGTCCGACTTCGTCCTCGGCATCGGCAACCGCTGGGCCAACCGCCACACCGGCAAGCTGGACGTCTACACCCAGGGCCGGACGTTCGTCCATGTCGACATCGAGCCGACCCAGATCGGCAAGATCTTCGCCCCGGACTACGGCATCGCCTCGGACGCCAAGGCCGCGCTGGAGCTGTTCGTCGAGGTCGCGCGCGAACTCAAAGAGGCGGGCGCGCTGCCGGACCGCTCCGACTGGGCTGCCGCCACCCAGGAGCGCAAGGCCCGGCTCCAGCGCCGTACGCACTTCGACAACATCCCGATGAAGCCGCAGCGCGTCTACGAGGAGATGAACAAGGCCTTCGGCCCGGAGACCCGCTACGTCACCACCATCGGCCTGTCCCAGATCGCCGGCGCGCAGATGCTGCACGTCTACCGGCCGCGCCACTGGATCAACTGCGGCCAGGCCGGCCCGCTCGGCTGGACCATCCCGGCCGCGCTGGGCGTCGCCACCGCCGACCCGCAGACACCGGTCGTCGCGCTCTCCGGCGACTACGACTTCCAGTTCATGCTCGAAGAGCTGGCCGTCGGCGCCCAGCACCGCATCCCGTACATCCATGTCCTGGTGAACAACGCCTACTTGGGCCTGATCCGGCAGGCGCAGCGCAACCTCGACATCAACTTCCAGGTCAACCTGGAGTTCGAGAACATCAACGCGCCGGAGCTGGGCGTCTACGGCGTGGACCACGTCAGGGTCGCCGAGGGCCTGGGCTGCAAGGCCATCCGGGTCTCCGACCCGAGCCGGCTGGGCGCCGCCTTCGAGGAGGCCAAGAAGCTGGCCGCCGAGCACCGCGTCCCGGTCGTCGTCGAGGCCATTCTCGAACGGATCACCAATATCTCGATGAGCGGTTCCGACATCGCCGGTGTCCATGAGTGGGAGGACATCGCGACCGAGCCCGGTCACGCGCCCACCGCGGTCAAGCCGCTCAAGGTCTGACGCCCGGCCGGCGTCACCGCCCACCCGTAAAGACCGGACGGCGCTCCCTCCCACGCCGTCGTCCGCCCCTTCTGTGATGCGAAAAGAGGCACCTGATGAGCACTCTCCCCAAGGTCGCGTGGATCGGTCTGGGCATCATGGGCTCGCCCATGGCCGAGAACCTGATCAAGGCCGGCTACCCGGTCACCGGCTACACCCTGGAAGCCGACAAGCTGGAGCGCCTGGCCGACAACGGCGGGCGTACGGCCGGTTCGGTGGCCGAGGCGGTCGCCGACGCCGACGTCATCATCACCATGGTCCCCGCCTCCCCCCAGGTCGAGGCCATCGCCTACGGCCCGGACGGCAT